>CAZKND010000045.1:0-10356 GCA_964554215.1 Hadarchaeota archaeon (SeqCode)
GATAATAATGTTGATTTGCTTTTGGAAACCAAGGCCGAATCCGTTAATCCGGATGAAAATTCTGTGACTCTTGATAATGGAGATGAAGTTTCTTACGATAAACTTTTGGTTGCTACTGGAGGTACTCCGATGGTTCCGCCAGTTGAAGGGTCTGATTTGGATGGGGTTTTCACTTTCACTGAATGGGAAGATGTTCGAACTATGAGAAATTATATGAAGAATCAAGGTGTGCAAGATGTTGCAGTTGTCGGCGGTGGTCTTATAGGTTTGAAGACAACCGAAGCCCTTCTAGAATTAGGGAAAAATGTGAAGGTTGTTGAGCTCGCTGATAGGATAATGGCTTCTACTTTCGACAAAAAAGCTTCAAATCTTCTTATTCCGGTTTTGGAGGATGAAGGTTGTGATGTAATCACGGAGGATACAATAATTGAAATTTTGGGTGATGAAAGGGTTCAAGGAGCTCAGTTAGACGAGGGTGGGGAACTTGATTGTGAGATGGTTGTTTTTGCTATAGGGGTCACTCCGAATACAGAAGTTTTGGAGGATACAGAAGTCGATGTTGATAAAGGCATATTAGTCGATGAGAAGATGCAAACTAGTAATCCTGATATTTATGCTGCGGGCGATGTCGTAGAGATCACAGACGTGATTGCAGGTGAAAGACGTCCGATTGCAATCTGGCCAAACGCTCAAAGACAAGGGGAGATCGCAGGGGGGAACATGGCAGGTGGTTCTCAAAAGTATGAAGGTAGTTTTGCGATGAATTCAGTTGGAGTTTGTGAAATACCTACTATTTCAGTAGGTTTGACCGATCCGGAAGATGAAGATGAGTATGAGATTATGGAGCGTGTTGATGAGGATGAGACAGTCTATAAGAAAATTGTTTTGAAAGATGATAGGTTGGTGGGTACTATCTTTGTAAACGATATCGATAGAGCAGGTATATATACTGGATTGGTGAAGAGAGAGGCAGATGTTTCGGATTTCAAGGACAAACTTTTGGACGAAGATTTTGGACTTATCGATATTTCTGAATCTTATAGGGATGAATTAATGTCAGGGGAGGGTATGAAAATATGAGGATTGACGCGGAAGGAATTGATTACAAGACTTTGAACGAACAGATTAAGGAAGAAGTTAGAGATGGGGAAGAGGATATCAATTTAGCCAATGTAAACGGTCATAGATATATCGGTGCAGGATTGGATAAGGAAGAGACTAGTATCAGAATCAATGGAGTTCCCGGCAATGATTTGGCGGCCTTTATGGACGGTCCGAAGATAGAAGTTGAAGACAATGCACAGGATGCTGTAGGAAACACTATGAACTCAGGAAAGGTCGTTATAAGAGGCCATGCTGGAGATGTCATAGGGCATTCTATGCGAGGAGGTTCGATTTATGTGGAAGGGGATGCAGGTTGTAGGGCCGGTATTCATATGAAAGCTTACAAGGATTTTTTCCCTGCAGTTATAATTGGTGGGTCTGTTCAAGACTTTTTAGGGGAGTATATGGCTGGTGGACTTCTCGTTGTTTTAGGTATCGATAGGGATGATTCCGAGATAGTGGGCGATAATATAGGAACTGGCATGCATGGTGGGGAGATTTACGTCAGAGGTTCCGTTGAAGACCATCAACTTGGGGAAGAAGTCGGTATTCAAGAGCCTGGGGAGGAAGATTTGAAAAGATTGAGAAAATATTTGGATGACTATTCAAGAAGTTTCGAGTCTGATTTTAGTTTTGATATAAAAGAGGACTTTGTGAGATTGGTTCCTAAATCTCATAGGCCATATGGAAAAATTTACACATATTGACCTTGGAGGGTCCAAGTTTAGAAATATTGATTAGTGTAGAAATTTTCTAATAGAACACGAATGGAGGTGTATCAAAAATGAGAAAAGAACAAGTTCTGGAAACAATAGAAGAGGAGAACGTTAAGTTCGTGAGGCTACAGTTTACAGATATTCTAGGTTTAGTGAAAAATGTGGCAATCCCTGCTGCTCAGGTCGAAAAGGCTTTTGATAAGGGGATTTTGTTCGATGGGTCTTCGATTGAAGGATTTGTAAGAATTCAAGAAAGTGATATGAGGTTGTATCCGGACCCTGATACGTTTGCTATCCTCCCTTGGAGACATGATGGTGAAGATTCTTCTAAGACGGCGCGACTGATATGTGATGTTAAGAAAAATGATGGCACGGACTTTGATGGTGATCCTCGATACGCTCTTAGAAAAGTGATTTCAGAAGCTTCGGCTATGGGCTATGAGGTTATGGCCGGTCCTGAGCCGGAATTCTTTGCGTTCAAAAAGGATGGTGAATCTCTTACGACGGAACCGCTTGACGATGGAGGCTATTTTGATTTTGCTCCTAAGGACCTAGCGAGTGATTTGCGTGGGGATATCATCTCTACATTGGAACAGATGGGATTCGAAATCGAAGCGAGTCACCACGAAGTCGCTGAAGGGCAATATGAGATAGACTTCAGGTATGATGATGCTCTAACTACGGCGGATAACATATCCACCTTCAGGACAGTGGTGAGAACAATTGCGGAACTGAACGATTTACATGCCACCTTCATGCCGAAACCTATCTCGGGTATAAATGGTAGTGGAATGCACACTCATCTATCCTTATTTGATGATGGTAAAAATGTGTTCTATGATCCCGAGGATGAATATAACCTGAGTGAAACTGCTTACCACTTCTTAGGTGGATTGTTGGCCCATGCTCCTGCTATTACGGCGGTTTGTAATCCTATAGTGAACTCTTACAAGAGGTTGATTCCTGGGTACGAGGCGCCAGTCTATAAAGCTTGGAGTGCTGTTAATAGGTCTGCTTTAGTCAGAGTGCCCGGTGCAACCGGTGTTGGAACTAGATTGGAGTTCAGATCTCCAGATCCGGCTGCCAACTCTTATTTGGCACTTACGGTTTTGATTAAAGCGGGTTTGGACGGCATTAAGAACGAAATAGAGCCTGATGAACCAGTGGAAGAGGATATCTACGAGTTTACTCAGGAAAAGAGAGAAGAATACGGGATAGAGACTCTTCCCGAAAATCTGAATCAAGCGATTGATGCTCTAGAAGAAGACGAAGTCATTATGGATGCTTTGGGTTCCCACATAAGCGATAAGCTGATAAGAGCGAAAAGAGCTGAATGGGAACGATATAAAGCGGAAGTAACCGAATGGGAATTGGATAATTACCTAGGAACTTTCTAGAAAGTGACTCTATTGTATCTTAGAAAATTCCCTATCTATTTTTTATTTTTTAACAATTTCTTTGATTTGTTTTTTGTTTTCCTCAATAGAGGCAGTTGTATTAATTAGATATACGTTAGTTCTGTTGTACATCTTTTTGAAGAAATTTTTTCTAAGCTTTCTTTTTCTCTCGTTTTTAATCAACTGGTGAGGGTTACAGAAGTCTTTTTCTAATATGAAATCGAGAGCTTCATCAGTTTCGAGTTCCCGTATAATCTTATCATCGTTAGGGTCTCTTTTTAGGTGGATTATATTTCTTAGAGTCGTATGTTCTTTCATAGCGGCTTTGCCAAGAACCTTTCGAACATTTACTACAGCTCTTCCAAAATTGTCCAGAGAGGTCCCTCGGACGAGTTTTTCGTATTCCTCAAAGTCCGATGCTATATCTATCCGGATGTATGAATTTTTTTCAGAAGCTTGGACCTCGACATTTTCACCTACTAGAGTTGTATAGAACCAATCGTCGGCGATAAGTCTTATATTGTCTTCTAAAAGTAAGCCGTATGATTGGGTGCTCTTGCCCACTCCTGATGGAGCTATGATGGCGGTACCTACTCCTCGGTAGTCTATTGCAGCTCCATGGACCGAGTGCCTGGAATGGATTGAGTGATATTCTTCTAGAAAGTCCCCTGCTACGGCTAGTGCTAAGCTTTTGACGTATCCGTAATAATCATAGCCTAGGATGAAGCAAGTTTCTGATTTTGGTTCGTAATAAACTATCTCTTCGTCGTCTTCTGGGAGGGCGAATACTCTTCCGTGAGGTCTAATGTCTTCGTTCATGAATTTGAAGTTGTTTTCCCACATGTTTTTGAATTCTTTGCTGCTTGTCAGTAGCTTTATACATGTGCCTGCTAAGTTGGCTTTTCTTCCAAAAGAGTCTCTTTCATTGTATTTTTCACTTATTATTTCATCTCTTTCAGCTTGATTTATTATCTCTATATCATATTTTGAATTTCCTTTTGCCATTTCTATCACCTAGTTAAATTGATTTAATTCGTCTTTGACTCTTCATTGTACAATTTTTTAAGTGCTTTGGTGAGAGAATTCTCTGTTCTTGGGCGGTCTGTAGAATTTGGGATGAAGTTCTAATAATCTAATTTTATTGGGATTTTAAGTTAGGATTTAGAAATCATGACTTCTGTTGATTTTATGACTGCTTCTATTTTGTCTCCTTCTTCCAGTTCCATGTCTTCTGCGGATTGCCTCGTTATAAATGCAGTCATTTCGGAAGGTTCGACCTCTATTTTGATTTTTGCTCCTACTTCTCCGGTTTCTATATCTTCTATTTTTCCTTCTAGGTTGTTTCTAGCTGATATTTTGGTCGACATGTTCTCCCAAAAAGTTTCTTTTTTTATTGTTTCTTGTATGGACTGGTTCATCCATCTGTATTTATCTATTAGTTTTAATCCTTTTTCAGTGAGTTTTGACCCTCCGCCTTGGGATCCACCTTTCTCTGATTTTATCACTTCGTGTCCTAGTTTTTCTTCCAGTTCTTTTATTATGCCCCAGGCGTGTCTATAGGACATTCCTAATTGTTCTGCGGCTTTTTTTAGAGAATTTTCTTCTTTTATTTTTTCCAATAGTTTTATTCGGCCTTCTCCTCCGATTGATTCATCTCCTTTTTGGAGCCATAGTTTTATTTCGGGTTTCATCTTCTCTTTTTCACTCATTTGAATCATCTCGAAGGTATTTTAGGTGATTAATTTTCCGGAAATGAATTTTTCCGTTTTATTGTTTTTCGGGTTTTCAAATATTCTTTTTGTTTTTCCCTCTTCTAGGATTTTTCCGTCATAAAGGTGGGCGGTTCTATCTGAAAGCCTTTTAGTTTGAAAGAGGGTGTGTGTAGCCATTATTACTGTTGTATTTTTTTCGTTTGAGATCTTCTTTATTGCTTCTTCGATTATCTTTGCATTTCCCGGGTCTATATTGGAAGTAGGTTCGTCGAGTAGTAACAGTTCTGGGTCCGTGGCGAAAGCCCTGGCTAGTGCGACTCTTTGCTGTTCTCCACCAGATAGTTTCTTTGCATTCTTGCTAGCATGATCTTCCATTTTTATGAGTTTTAATCCTTCGTTAACCCTCTCTTCGATTTCTGATGCTGGAAGATTTTTCATCTTTAGTCCGTAGGATATGTTTTTCTCCACTGTTGAGTTGAACATTTTGGCTTCTTGGAAAACAAGAGTGGTTTTACCTTTCAGTTCGTAGAGGTCTTCTATTTTCTCCCCTTTGTATATGAAGTCTCCTTCGGTTGGGAGGGAAAGAGTAGCTAGTATTCTCAGTAGCGTTGTTTTTCCCGAACCATTGTGCCCAATTAAAGCAAGCAAGTTGTCTTTTTCTATATCTAGAGAGATGGATTTCAACGCTTTGAACGAGTCGAACTTTTTCGTTATCTTATCTAGTTCGATGAAAGCTATAGTTTCTCCCTCCTGAATGTGCTTGTGAGCGCGTTGATTATAAGGACTATTAGGAGTAGTATTATCCCCAGAGCTATTGCGATATCGAACTCGCCCCGAACTGTGTACATGTTTATCGCCGTTGTCAGGACTCTTGTATCGAGCCCGCTGTTTTCCACCATTATGTTTCCTCCTATCATGAGGGCTAAGCCTAATTCTGCGATAGCTCTGTTGAATCCGGAGACGATTGAAAGTATGACTCCATTTATACCTTCCTTTAGAACGGTTATTGCAGATTTGAATTTGCTGGCTCCTAGTGTGATTGCTAGCTCTCTGACATCGTTCTCGACCGATTCGATAGAACTTGCGGTGAAAGTTATTATTATGGGGGTGATCAGCAATGATTGGGCTAGGCTGATGCCTAAAGGAGTGTAGATGAGTTCGAGTGAGCCTAGTGGTCCTTTCGGGGTGAGTAATAGGTACATTATAAGGCCGAGTACTACTGTTGGCATACCTATAAGGGAGCTGAACAGGTTTCTAAGAACTTTTACTCCCCTGAATTCACTCAGTCCAAGGTGGACTCCGATTGGGATGCTCCAGATTGAAGCTAACAGTGTAGCTATCCCTGATACATAAATAGATCGGAGGGCTATGGTGAAAACTACAGGGTTTCCTGTGGCTATCAAATGTAGTGCTTTTGCGACGCCTTCTCCGAAAAATGACACAGTTTTCACCTGCCCTCTATACTTTTCAAATGTTTTCGTGGAAGTTTAGGTATCTGTACTCCTCTGGACACTCCGTTCCATCTATGAATCCGTATTCAACTATCCAGTTGTAAACGTTTTCGGGATTTTTCTCTTCGAGAACTTTTACAGCAGGATGGAATAGTTGAAGGTCAAATTTTTCTTTACCGTAGTTACCGATTAGTTCTTGTGTGTTTTCTGAAGTCAGCCATTTGGTGAATTTCAATGCTTTTTCGAAATCTTTGTCGTGCGTTTCTGGATTCACGGGGATTGCAGCGTATACATTTGTCAGTTCTTTTCCTTCGTCTACGTGGACTTCGAGATCTATGTGGTTTTCTCTGGTATAGGATAGGTATGTACCCATGTCGGCGAGGGTATAAGCTTCCTTGGTGTCGCTGACCATGAGGGTTTTTCCCATCCCTGTCCCTGTGCTTCTGAACCAGGTTTTATCTTTTACATTTTCTTCGTAGGAATATCCGGCTGCTTCCCATAATCCTATCTCTTTCACGTTGGTCCCTGATTTGTCGTCTCTTGATACCCAGATTATGTTTTCGTTGTCAGCGGCAGTGTAGATTTTTTCCAGGGCGGCAGATGGTTTCAATCCTTCTATTCCGGCAGGATCCTCGGAAGGGCCTACGATTGCGAAGAAATTGTAGGCGATTATCTTTCTGTTCACTCCGTGTCCATCTTCCATAAATTTCTTTTCCGGTTTTTTTGCATGGACCAGGATTAGGTCCGATGCACCCTGTCTTGCGTCTTCTATTGCGGCTCCTGTCCCTTTCGGTATGAACCTGGTTTCTATTCCGGTCTCTTTTTGGAATTCTGGCCCTATCTCTTCTTCGAGAAGCCCTGTGTCGTATAGACTGGTGGTGGTTGATATGGTTAGCGTGTCCTGTGTTTCACGGTAGTTGTTTTGGTAGGTCATTATTACGCCGAGTGTTATCGCTGTGAGGAGAACTATTCCTATTATTAATATCTTGTCGTTTCTAGGTTTCATCTTTTCACCTCGGTTCTGTTTTACGCCTGTCCCTTAAATTCCTTATGTTCTCCTAAACATATCGTTTTTCCGTTTACTATGTTTTGAATTCTAAGAGTGAGTGGATCCATCTATATCTGAAAATAGCTCAGATTCAGAGGATAAGCTCTAAAACGGCTTGCTTTAATTTTACTCATGTAAAAATATGGATTTATCCTTCTTTGAGATCACTTAGATATTCGATATTGGTCTCACCTAGTTCTTTTACGACGATATTTATTGATGTACCTTGCTGTTCTGAGATTATCATTCGTTCTTTGTAAAGGACTGGTACGTTTGTGTTCTCCTCTAGATACAAGACGTACTCGTAAGGTATTTCCCCGAGGAGAAAGGCTTCTCTGTGGTACCTGGCTAATTTTATCTTTCCAAACTCTGTGTTTTTCCTTTCATAATCGTCAAGCTCGTACTTTTTCCATTCTTTTTCAGGGATGGAAAGGGGTGTTGTTTTTGGAGAGGTGAAATTTTCGATACTCTCAATATCTCCAATTTCTCCTAATGGGAGTAAAATTTGTTTATAATGAGTTTTGTTTTCCCCTATTATCTCCACCCGTTCAATTCCGTTATATTCCTCCATTGTGGCTAAAAGATTTTCTTTGGATGTATCTTCCCCTCCGAGTAATAATTTTAGCAGTTTTGCTTCATCGATTCTCATTTTTTGGTAGCTACAGTATGCTCCTGTATACGGTGGTTTCTTGTATCCTTGGAACTCGGTTCTGAACTCGTTTAGCTCTACTTGTGTGACACCGTTCTCTTTTACGGGTCGGCTGATTTTGACTTCTCTGCTTTCGTTCGGATCGAGAGGTATGACTTCCTCCTTGATTATCTCGTCGTCAAAACTCAAACTGTAACTGTATCTGCCGTTGTCTCTCCCAGTATTGGTGACCCGGAAAGCCACTTCAACATTTTCACCTACAAATCCTCTTTTTGGACTGACACCCATATTCTGTACTTCTATATTAGGTTGATTTATGATGAAATGGTATGTTCCAAATCCTAGAGCTATGATTATTGCTACTATAACAGCTATAACTGCGATTGTCTTTTTGGTGTCTTGCCAGAAGTCGGAAAATTTTTGGACCCTCTCTTCTAACTCTTCGCTTGTTTTTTCCAGTTCGGTCACTTCCGGCATCTTCTCTTCGGTTTCTTTGAGTTTTCTGTCAGCCCTCTCTATCCCTTCGGAGAGAGATTTTACACGCCTTTCCTTTTCGTCGACTTCTTTGTCTATCTCTTCCAGTTTTCTCTCTTTCTTTTCCAGTATCTTTTTCAAGAACCGTTCATATCTCTGTCTGACAAGGTTTTCCTCCACGTTCAACTCTTCTGCGACCTTTTTGACCGTCGCTTTGTCTTCGTAAATCCTTTGAAGTTGTTCTTCCCAATCAGCTTTGCTTGGCATTGTTTCTTGCCTTGATGGATAATACTATGTTATATAGCTTTGAAATTGTTTTCATTTTAATGGAAATCGAAAGGTTTGCTGAGTGATAGAAATTATAAAAGGATAAGGATAAACTTTAAGACCCTAGAAAGTAGAAAATCCTTCCTAAGCGATATGGATTAAGGAATCGAGTGTTCCATATCCTTATTAAGGATTTACCTCAAGATAACTTTAGATTAGGTTCGAAAGAATGGCCGAAGAAAAAGAAGAAGGAAATGAAGAAAGTCCCGAGCAAGAGGATGAAGAAGAGATTCAAGGAATTGTCAGAATTGTAGGTAGAGACCTGGATGGTTCGATCCCCTTGCAGTCAGGACTGACCAATCTCAAAGGTATAGCCCCATCTATGGCTAGAGCTATAGTCATAACAGCTGAGATGGACCCGACTAGAAAGATAGGTTCTATGAGTGATGAAGAAATCGACGATCTGGAAGAAGTTTTGCAGAATCCGATAGATAATGGAATACCCGAATGGATGGTTAATCGAAGAAAGGATTATAAATCGGGAGAGAATCTTCATTTACTCGGAGGCGATATAGAGATGACGAGAAGGGAAGATATCGGTCGAGAAAAGGACATGGAGAGCCGTAGAGGGATTAGGCACCGAAGAGGATTGCCAGTTAGAGGTCAGAGAACAAAATCCACAGGCAGAAAAGGGATGACTGTCGGTGTCGAAAGAGAAAAATTGAAACAAAAACAAGCAGAAGGCGCTGAAGAGGAAGAAGAGGAGGAGTAAAGTATGGGAGATCCGAAAAGACAGAAAAAGCAATATGCGACCCCATTGAGTCCTTGGGATAAAGAAAGGATAGATAAAGAGGCTCGACTCATTCAAGATTACGGTCTAAAATCAAAGAAAGAGTTGTGGAAGACAGAGACAACTCTGAGGAAGTTTAGAGGGGAGGCTAGAAAATTGATGGCTGAGGTCGGTAAGCAGGCAGAGAGGGAATCTAAGCAGTTGCTTGAAAGATTGCAAGGTTTGGGTTTGGTGGATGAGGAATCTTCTATTGTCGATATTCTACGTTTAGATATTGAGGATGTTTTGTCCGTAAGGTTGCAATCCGTTGTCTATGAAAAAGGACTTGCGCGGTCTATGAATGAAGCCCGGCAGATGATTGTTCACGGTCACATAGCCATAGATGATGAGAGGGTCACGGAGCCAGGTTATCTGGTCCCCGATGAAGAAAAGAAGGGGGTCGGTTTCCATGAAGGTTCCTCTTACAAGGACAGGATAAATCCGAAAAAGGTGAAGGAGGAAAGATAGAATGCCGGAAGAAGATAAATGGGGTTTAGCTCATATTTACGCATCTTTTAACAATACTATAATACATGTCACGGACGTCACCGGAGCTGAAACCATAGCAGAGTATTCAGGTGGAATGGTGGTCAAGAGTGATAGGGAAAAATCATCCCCCTACGCTTCGATGAAAGCAGCGGACAAGGTGGCGGAAGAAGTGATGGACAAAGGTTTTACAGGAGTGCATATTAAAGTACGTGCGCCCGGT
>CAZKND010000046.1:0-10279 GCA_964554215.1 Hadarchaeota archaeon (SeqCode)
AAATAATAATTCAAATCTATAAGCCCATAAATTATTTTTGCTATTAACGTTATTAATTAACGTTATTATAGTAATACAATTTTTCTGAAAATAACTTTTAAAACAAACAGATGAGGAACTAAAAAAATATAGAAAATATTCATAAGTAATTGACCTATTGAAAAAAGGTCTAAAAAAATTATATTGAAAAATAGCTTCTATTCTAAACAGAATAATTTAATTAAAATCTTCCTTAACCGATACACTCATTTCAGTAATAGTTATACCTGAAGGATTATGGTTTAAAATCACGATATATTCATTCTCAGTTTGTAAACTCTGCCCTTTAGAATCTCTAACGACAGAAATTTCCCCACCTTCGATAAATGGAGAAACAGCCTCGTCAAAAGTTCGATTTTCTTCTAAAAGAGAAGCCTTTGTGGGATCTCTAAAATTAGGGCCATTATCTCCCTCTTTAGCTATCGATATCTCCAGTTCATCCCAAACTAAATCCACGCCTTTCAAATGCTGTAAAATAATTTCCTCCTCCCCCCCTTTTGCGATCACTACTGCTCGGGGCCTAACCGAGTACATAAAAATACCTGTTATAGCAATCACAATCACTGCCGAGACTATTAGAAAAATATTTCCACGATTATCCTCGAACAACATGTTTCAAAACCTTTTTATGGCTTTTTCAATCTTTAGGTAGGTAAATACGGAATGTAGTACCTTCGCCTTTTTCGCTTTCCACTTCTACCCTGCCATCATGGAGTTCTATAAAGTGTTTCGTGACGGAAAGACCTATACCTAATCCTCTAGCCTTCTCTTTCTTTCCGGTTTCTCCTCGATAGAATTTCTCAAATACCTTTTCCTGCTCTTCTTCTGACATTCCCACTCCATTATCGGATACACTCACTACAACTTCTTGATTCTCCAGCTTAGCCTCGATTTCAATTTCTCCTTCCGAAGATGTGTACTGAACTGCATTTAATATTATATTTCGGAAAACCTTGTCCAAAAGCCTTTGATCACCCAATATCTCGAGCTGTCCATCGCCAAAAACGACCTCTACCTCATGTTCTTTCTGTTCTATCTCATTTTCTAAACTATCCAGTACGGACCGGATGATATCTGGGATGGAAATGGATTCTTCCCCGGCCTTTATCCTGCCCGCTTCGATCCTGGACAGATCCAACAAATCCCCTACTAAGCTCTCTATCTCACTTATCTTGTCCGCAACATCATATAGGGAGTCTTCTTGACGTTGCGGTAATCTTTCCGTTTCTTCAGACAATAACATCTCTATTCGAGTCTTGACCGGTGTCAACAATGAGCTTAATTCGTGACTAACTAGATCTATGAATTCAGCTCTCGTTTCACTAGTTTTTTCAAGCTTCTCCTTCCTTTTTCTCAACTGGCTCTCTGTCTCTCTCAATCGCATAAAGGCCTCGCTAAGTTCTTTCCTACGATTTTTCAACTTATTTTCCATTTCTTTATGCTCGGTGATATCCTCAATTATCAGCTGCGTAGCAGGATCACCATTATATGTAATATCCAACCCCTTGAACGACAAATACTTTACTTTACCCATCTTGGTAACTACACTGCATTCGATCTCAAAAGGTACATTGTCCACTACATCCTCCCTTTGCAAAACTTTAGCATCTTCTCTGTCATCAGGATGAACAAAATTTAGGAATCCCAACTCTTCCAATGATTCCTTAGAACACTCAAAAATATCAGTCACTCTATCATTCAAATAATTTATCTCGCCATGCTGAATAACTGCGATTCCAACCTGAGCATAATCTACGATTGCCCGATAATACTTCAATTCGGAGCTTAACTCTTCTTTCTCCGCCTGAATCGACTTTTTGTTCTCACTTACCACTCCTAAAACGCTAGACTCATCACCAAAACTTAGATGAGTGAAATCGATATTAACCGGAATCTTTCCCCCTGAATCCTTTTTTCCATTGGCCTTTAGAGAAACATCTTCTCCATCCTCTTCCAAAATCTGCTTCACTTTATCTAAGATGCTCTCAGCCTCTTCACTTTCGAAGATATTGTCTAAACGACCCCCATCGAGTTCATCAGAACCATAATCCAAAAAGTCTTCTAACTCAGAATTAGCCGAATCAATTACTACTTCTCCTGAATCTTCATAAGCAGTGAAAATACCAACTGGAATCTTTTCCCACAAAACATCAAGAAGAGCATCCTTTTCTCCAATAGTCTTATCTTTCTCTTCAAGCTCCCCCTGAAGATTTTCATGCTCTGCGAGATTAACTCCAATGGCTATATTATTTCGTACATCCCCATTGCCACCTTTTAACTGTATAGTCTTCCATATGATCGGTATTACTTCTCCACTTTTCTTTTTCCAAGGGATCTCCTTTTCCTTGGGTAAATCCTCTCTATCCGAATTCAATAAAAACTCTTCTACATCCTCTTTATCAACATTATCTGGAAAAAAACTCCATATTGGTTCTTCAATCACTTCATCTTCCTTATAGCCAGTGATAGTTTCATAAATATCATCATATAACACAATTCTTCCTTCTGCGTCCAAACCTAAGACTATAGGTCCAAACTCTATCTTCTTCTGATCCAAATCATTTCCTAAACCTTCTTCTTTATTATTTGCCAAATTTTCACTCTCCTTTTACAATTTTTAATCAAAATATATCTCATAAATATATAAGAAAAATAAAAAGTACTGGAAGTTTCTTCTACCTGCTTTCACTGCCCTCAGCGGATTCAATGTTTATATTCAACGATTGGTTCTCGAACCCAAAAGTAATTTCCACAAAGGAAACGTTAGTTCTGAGAACTGTAGCTCTTTTTCCATCTTGCGTCAATTTTTTCTCTTTAACTTCTAGCAAATCATTTTCCTCAAGTTCTTCAACTCTACGATAGCAAGTAGCTATCGGAATATCCAGTTCACGACTCAACTCTCTCACCGTCTTTCCATCATCTCTAGTAGCTGCTAAAATCTTCAAAGAATAATCATCTGCAAGAGGTCCCAGGATCTCGTTTATCATGTCTTCTAACTGTTGATTCTCTACATCACCAAGATTAAGCGTTTCTTTTAAATCTCCTTGGCTAAAATCTAGTTTTACTCTTTCCTGACTCTTAGCTTCAGTCGCATTTTTCAAAATTTCACCTCCTATTTATATTCAATTTTACTAAATTTATTTTTAGTTAATCTTACTTTACTTAATTATAATTTAGTTATAGTTTATAAATCTTTAGTAAAATTGGAATGACAAAATAAGGCTTTTTTCCAAAATTGATAAAATTAACCTTACCTTTATAAAAAAACAGGTGCATAGAAAATTACGAACATATCTCAAAGAGGAGAAAAATGGCGGGATTATTAAAGGACATCGTGGGGAAATTAACCGGAATTGAAAACGGAGAAGAAGAAGTAAATCTCGAAGAGATAGAAGATATATCTAACGGAAATCCCATGGAAGAGGACATAAACGGTGTTTCCAACGGAGAAAAAACAGAAGAAGACATAAACCTTGAAGAAAACATCACGGAGCCCGATGAAACAATGGAAAGACAAGCCCAAGGACCAGCGCGAGCAAATACGGCTTCAGAATCAGAGATAGAGGAGATAAGAGAAGAAATCGAAGAAATGGAACAAGAAATACAGAAAATCCTATCGAAACACGAAAATACAGAAGAAAGGTTAGAAGAGTTAGAGAAAAAACTAAGTAAAACCTATATGATTTACGAAACTGTATTTCAGGACATAAATCCCTTCAAAGAAGATTACGACTTCGAAGAGGATATACATGGAGTACTAGAAGATTTCTTAGGTGAAGGGGAATCCATAAAATCCGGAGAAATGCACCTAGGGGAAGAAGAGAAAGAAAAAATAAGCGAACTCGAAGATAAAGTTGAAAATTTAGAAGAAATGATAAAAGGAGATGGAGAAACAACTTCAGACGACGTTGAAGAGGAGTACAAAGAAGCATTCGAAGAGGGTACTGGAGAAAGTGAAGCAAAATGGGACCCAGGTGATCCTGTACTCGGACCAGAAGGTGAAGAGCTAATTATCACAGAGCGTGAATGGGATTCAGAAGAAGAAGCATGGAAATATGATTGTAAACCAATGGGAGGTGAATAGAAATGGAAAAAAGTTCATTCTATGAAAATGAGCTTTCAGAAGTTTCAGGAGAAAAAAAGGAGCTGAGCAACCCTCTTAAAATTGAAAAACCATACTTAACAGCTGGAAACCTAAAGCGGGGCGATCTAGAAAAAGAAATTCCTACACTGGAATGGTTAGATTACTTATTGTCCAAAAAGGAAAAAGACGGACTTATCGAAGTACTATCATATTACATAGATTTAGGCTGGATAAGTAAAAAAGCAAGAGATTATCTAATGTCTTACGCAAGAGGGTTCTCCAACAGAAAAAAGGATAAGGTATTTTCTGAGATAAAGATGAACGGAAAAGAATACAGCGTTGACAAAGAAAAGGAGGAAAAAGAACAAGGCTGGGAAAAAAACCACAGAAGTCACCTAATGAGTCCTAAAGACCACATTAAATCCCTATATTACATTCTAAAGATAATAAAGAGCGATATCAGTGACGAAAAATATGAAAAAGTAATGGAAACAGTACAAGAAAAAATAGGAGAAAAAGACTACAGAAAAGAAAATCCCAGTGGGGACGTAGACGAAAAAGAATCGTCGAAAAAGAAGGATAATGATAAATAATCACAGAGGTCTAAATAAATCCCCACGATGAAACCTCCTTCAATATCAATTCATGTTCATGTCAAAAGGTGGCAAAAGAATGAAAACTAAAATGAAAAGGGTCATAACACTAACAATAATTCTAACAAGCTTTCTCGTGCTAATCACTGCTCCACAGAACATCGAGGCTGATGAAAGCACAGCCTCAAACCCTGAACAATTATTGGTCGAAGGCAAAAAATCGCCAAATAAAATAAAAAAACTATTTCCAACATTTTCAGCCACTTACAAGAATGAAATATCAAAAATCTCAGCTAAAAATATCGAGGTCATTATAGAAGGAAAAGATATAGAAAAAAAATGGGAAATGGAACAAAAAAGCGATGTGAATCCCAACGAAACAGAAGAAATACAACTCAAAGGATCTCCCTTAATACCCGGCAAAGAATACGAATGGAAAGTAAGGTTTCAAAACAAAACCGGTTGGAGTGATTGGAAAAAAAGTAGTTTTTCGACAGCGAAATTCCTAAACTTACCTCCAGAAGAAGCTAAAGAATTTCTAAAAACAGCAACTTCTTGCCCAGAAATAAGAGCCAACGTCTTGAAAACATCTATGAAGGAAAACAGTAGTCAAACCATTGATAAATTAAAATCCTTAAGCGTTTTTACTCTGAACGATATCCTATCCGAACTAACTAATTCTATAAATTCTCCACAAACCGCAGCAGAAATACTCCAAAAATTGCCCAAAACTAAATCATTCGAAATAGTGAGTTCTATGATACAGATGAAAAACTTCGACATCGACGAATTAGAAAATATAATTTCTCAAAAAGAAATTTCTGAAGAGAAATTACAAAATATATACGAAGGTCTCCCCGACCAGCTCCAAAAAGAACTAGAAGAGAAACTTTCCGAAGATGCAAAAAATAGAATATCCGCCCTAAGCGGAGGAACAAATTCCACCATCGCAATAATTTTACTAGTAATAATACTGGCCTTAACCCTACTCAGATATAGAATGGAAAAGGTCGAGAAAAAGAAAGAAGAGAAATGGAACCAAATTCTCGCAAAGTTCCTCTCCTCAGGAAAGAACAGAATGGTTATCCCAAGCAATCTCCCCCCTAAAAAATCAGCAGGTCGAGCGAAAAGCACTATAGAAAGACTAGGAGTCGAAGATAAAGTGGATTTAGGAAAGGAAGAAGGCGAAATTTACTTAATTAGAAAAAGTTAATCCAAACTAATCTCTAAAAAATCTCATTTCCAACCCAATTACGAATAAAGTTCTTAATTCTATTCATATAAATGGATTCTCGAAGCAGTTTTCGAGGATACCTATAGAACGCTAAATTTCCAAAGTGAAAAAAGAAAAAACCAATAAACTACGAAATGAAACTAAAACCAGGTGTAGAAATATATGGTTGAAAAACCCGTAGAAAAAGAAAAAATTGGGAAGGTAACACATTATTTCACGGAAATAAATGTGGGTGTAATAGAACTCAGCGAAGCTCTGGAAGTGGGAGACGAAATATCAATAGAGGGAGCAACCACAGATATACAACAACCTGTAGACTCCATGCAGATCGAACACGACGACGTAGAAGAAGCAAGTTCCGGTGATGCGGTTGGGATGAAAGTTAAAGACAGGGTTCGAGAAGGAGACATAGTCTACAAACTTGAAAAATAAATCCTAAATGAATTCGTCCTCTTCCAAACCCAACTCAAAAGTTTCCTGTAAAATTTCATAAGCAGCGGCAGGGGGAATGATCCCTCTTTCTGTTATAATCAAATCGATATATTCCGAAGGAGTTACATCAAAAGCAGGATTCCTTATATCTACCCCTGAAAACTCATCAGGGGAAACCACCTCATTTTCATCCCTCTCTTCTATCTGAACCAATTCTCCTACTAAAGTCGAAGGATGAAATTTGTAACTTTCTGCAGCGACAAACGTCGGAACTCTTGCCTCATTAGCCGCCAGAGCTATCTGGGAAGTACCAATCTTATTCACTACAGCCCCATTAGCCGCTATACTATCCGCCCCCACAATCACCTTATCCACCTCTTTCATGAAATGCCTAGCCGCCGAATCTACTATCAAAGTAACTGGAATACCATATTCGGACAACTCTCGAACGGTAATATATCCCTGTCTCCTCGGTCTCGCTTCCGTAGCTACTACCTCAATATCTTTACCGTTGTCATAAGCCGTCTTAATGACTGAAAGAGCATTAGAACTATTACAATGAGTCATGATAACATCTCCATCCGAAATACGTCTACAACCTATCTCCCCGATTTTATCTTTAGCCTCGTTCGCCCTATCGATAAACTCATCCGCCCGAGAGATGGCTAACTCCCTTAAATCTTCCAACTCTTCCGAACTATCTAAATCTCTAGTAACGAACCTGACAGAATTCGATAAAGAAACAGCACTAGGTCTGGTATCGAGCAAAATTTTTCCCGCTTCATCTAACTCATCAATCAGTTGTTTCGAATTTTCCACATCACTATTCTTAGCGGCCTCTCTCAAAGCCTCGGCCGCTGCTTTAGCAATCTTCCTGGCTCCGCGAATTTCCATAGTCTCTATTTTTTGAGCAATATCCTCTACCTTAGAAATTACCAAATAAACACCTTAATCAAATTTATAAACCATGATAGAAAAAACTTGCCAAGCAAGTAATTAAAACTTAAACTCATATACAAGTATAAGATAAGGTCGATAAAATGGGAAAGAAAAAAGATTTTAAATGTCCTGAATGTGGCGGAAAAGGAGAACCCACAGGGAACACATGGCCCCTCACCAGTCCTATGGCTTTGATGGGTGGAAACCTAATCATCATGGGAACTCTAGAGTGTCAAGAATGTGGAAACAAATTCCGAAAGAAACTAAAGGAAATGCCTCTAGAGTCTGAAGAAGCAAAAAAGGCAAAGAAAGAAGCGGAAGAAGACGACGAAGAGTAACTACTTGCTTCTCAGTTTATTAAGAAAAATTCTATAATCCGCCCTAACAGTAGGATCTTCTTCTTCAGAAACCAGTTTATCGAATTTATTTTCGAAATCCTGTAAACTAGAAGAGCTTTCAGCTTCGTCCCTTACAACGCTTTCTAGATCTTGAGGAAAATTAAGATATGGTTTAACGGATTCGAAGACCTCAATTAATTCATCTTTTTCAGAATTTTTCATAGATACACCTAGAGGTCCAAAAGGTCTTCCTTGTAAGTCTCCATAGTCATCGTAATATCCACGTCTTTAACACCCTGATATGTACTAATCCTGTCCTCAACAAATTCACTTATCTCAGCTCTATCTTCAGCTCTAACCTTAGCTATCAAACCATGATTTCCAGTGGTTTTATGCACTTCACAAACCCCCTTACATCTAGTTAGCACTCCAGCCACTCTTCTAGCTTCGCTAGATTTGACATCTATATTCAAAAATGCAGCAATATTGTATCCGGCTTTCTCAGGATCAACCTTTGCAGTATAACCCTGTAAAACACCTTCTTCCTCAAGGTCTTTCATTCTCCTTCTGACCCCAGAAGTGCTCAACCCAACTTCTTCAGATATATCCTTGAGAGTCTCTCTTCCATCTTCCACTAACATTTCAATAATCTTCATGTCTACGCTATCTAAATCGCGAATAAAAATCACCCTT
This sequence comes from Hadarchaeota archaeon (SeqCode), assembly GCA_964554215.1. Taxonomy (GTDB): domain Archaea; phylum Hadarchaeota; class Hadarchaeia; order Hadarchaeales; family JAGGTB01; genus CAYLJV01. The sequence continues at coordinate 8,353 of CAZKND010000046.1, forward strand.
AATTTCTAAAAATGAAACAATTGTCTTTTTTACCATTTCGCGTATTCAACTCATACGCCTGAAAGCTTATAATCATTATGCATTTTTAGAGGTAACTAAGAAAGAAAAATTAAAAATTTTCTTCTAATAGACTTGAACTTTTCCATTTACTATTCTTTCAGATACATCTTTCAAATTAGAAAGATGCTCTTCTGCTATACTTTCAGCGGAAGATTCCAATTCACCTACCGAATAACCCTCTTCAGGACATAGCCTCACATTCATAACCTTAGGTTCGTCTACAGGAGACCCAATCTGACTAAGTGTTCTTACAAAAACTTCTTCGACACCATCTAATTCTGATATCTCCTCAGCTATTTCCTCAGACATTACATTGTACAATTTTCCCACATGATTAACCGGATTCTTTCCGGCAGCCGCTTCTAGAGACATTGGTCTATCAAATGTTATCAGTCCATTTACTCTATTGCCTCGACCAGTCATCCCATCATCCCCTTGCTCGGTGGAAGTGCCAGTAACTGTTTGGTAAACAACACCATTCTCGGGTTCATCGGCTGTATTGATATTTACATTAACTGATCTATCCGTTATCTCAGATGCCAATTTCATCATTTCTTCAGCAATATCTTCCTTTACCGAAAGATAATAGTCTAAATCATCTATGAAGGATGAAACCATAGCAATAGCGATTGTCAAATCAATCTCATCGCCCTCTCTTTGAACCATAACCTTAACGTCTTCCCCGACCTCAGGATAGTCCTCCTTGAAATCGTTAGAATTCAACGTTCTTTCCGTTTTAAGTGCTAATTTTTCCGTTTCTGAGAATGGAGCATAACCAACACCTATAGAAGTATCATTTGAAGGTGGCATTCCTTGATTCTTGAAAATATTTTTCAAATCAACGGAGCCGCTACCAATTCTAGCTTCCATATTAACATGCTTATCCAAATCTAGATGTCTAACTTTGTCCTCAAGAAAATCTCTTGCAGCATTTAAAGAAATATCATCTACAGGTATTTTCTCACCATCAACTCTATCAGTTCCTCTCCCTGCAACAACAAGATAAATTGGAGATTCAACTTCTCCACCGCCAAACTCCGGATTAGCTGATCCCCCCACCAAAAGGACCTTATCGGTATTATGGTGAAGAATACTATCAAATCTATCTAAATATTCCTTACTTAAAGCTTGACTCACAGCCTCAGATATACCATCTGCAAGGGTATCGGGATGTCCTACACCCTTCCTTTCAACAATTTCAATGCTATGATTCTCCGCTGAAGGTCTATGAGACTTCTCAACAACTATGTTCCTACTCATGTTTAGCCTATCGGTATCTATATTTCACAGACAGCTTATTAATTTTTATATTTCCCCCATAAATGATAGAAATTTAATTCAATGATGTTCTTAAGTTAAAACACTAGCAAAGGCTGTATGAAAAATAAGTTTCTGAAAGGGAGAATAATCATAAAATGTTTGATGATGCCACAAAAAACAGGGTCTCGAGATGGATAGCAGGGGATATAGCAATATCGGAGGATCCCGGGGCCTCAATAAAGAGATGGAGAAAAAAATTCGAAATTAATCAAAACACTCTGGCCGAAAAGCTCGATATCTCGCCCTCTGTAATAAGTGATTATGAATCCGGTCGGAGAAAATCACCGGGAACAGGTATCATAAAAAAGATAGTTAGAGCTTTCATCAAATCCGACGAAGAAAGTGGTGGACAGGTGACTAAGGCCTTTGCAAACCGTTTCGAAGCTCATCTCCCAACTGAAGTTGTCCGGGATATAAGTGAATTCGAAAATCCCATCAATGGGGAAAAACTGTTAGATATAGTCAAAGGAGAGTCGGTTGCAAATGGAGATTTATTGGATAAGAGTCTCTTCGGATACACTGTGATCGACGGTCCAAAAGCCATTTT
>CAZKND010000047.1:0-10206 GCA_964554215.1 Hadarchaeota archaeon (SeqCode)
ACGTCTATTGGTGTTTCACCGGATATTCTGACCATAGCTTCTTTTCCGACTGCTCCTTCGTCGTAAATTATGTCGGGCATTTCACCAATCTCTTCAACGACGTAGTCAGGTCCCCACCTCATCGTGTTTTCTCTGGCCGGTTCTTCTTCTCTATCGAACCCTCCTACTTTGAATCCTAGATCTTTGCACTTATCTAATATTTTTTCGGAGTATTTTATGTTCATAGCGGCTCTCTTTGACATGTCGTGTTTGAGAGCGCTCATAACAAAATTAGCCATATGTTTTGAACCTCCTGGTTTTGGTGTGCCTGGTAAGTACGGTTCTTCGTTCACAATTATGATTCTTCCTGTAAGTCCGATTACATCTTTGGTGCTTTGAGCGTTTTTTGGTGCTTTGACGATGTTGCTTCCGACTTGAGGTATTAGTTTTTCAAAATTTTGATGGGCTACGAGTTTTCTAGCGGCTTTTTCCACTTCTTTGATTTCTTTTCCTTCCACCCCTACTTTCCATATTTTTCCCATGGGGTTGATGGTCGGATTGCCTTTACCGATTTCCAGTCTCTTTTTTACGGCGTCTACTATGAAATCTCCAGATTTTTTCACGGCTGTTTTTACATCTGTGTCTTTTGCTAGTTCGGCGGTTATTGCTGCGGAAAAAGTACAACCTGTGCCGTGGATGTCTCCTGCTTCGATTTTTTCAGTTTCATATTCTATCAAGTCGTTTTCATGTAGCAAAATGTTGTGGATCTTGGATTCGTCGAGGTGTCCCCCTTTGATTAGGACATTTTCACAACCCATTCTGCCGATGTCTACTGCTGCGTCTTTCATTTTCTCTACAGAATCTATTTTCATCTCGGAAAGTTCGCTTGCTTCATCTATATTAGGGGTCACTAGTTTTGCTTTCGAGATAAGGTCTCTCAAAGCGCCCATTGCCCCCATCTCCAGTAAGGGGTCTCCGCTAGCTGCTTCCATAACGGGATCTACAACTAGTTTCAAATCGTACTCTTCTGTTTTTTCTACGACTTTTTTTATCGTGTCTTTTTTTCCTATCATTCCTGTTTTTGCCCATTCGACTTCGAAATCTTCAATTACGGTGTCTATTTGTTGTCCGATGAATTCGGGTGAGATATGTTGGATTTCTTCTACTCCTCGAGAATTTTGGGCTGTTAGGGATGTGATTGCGGAAAGTCCATGAACTTCGAAAGCTGAAAAAGTTTTGAGATCTGCTTGGATTCCTGCTCCGCTTCCGGAGTCTGAACCTGCTATGGATAATGCTGAAACCGGTTTCATTTTTTCACTCTACCTTTTTTCCTTCTAAATATGTAGTTTGAGAGTCTGTTATTTCAATATTTACAAATTCTCCAGGTGTAGCTTTATCTATTATAGCTAATTTGTAATTTTGAATCCTTGCTTTGTATCCGCCTTTTTCCCCTTTTTCGATTACTAGTCCTTTTTTTACGTCGCCGATATGTTTTTGATTTTTGCCGCTGCTTATTTTTTGAACTAGTTTTGTCATCCTTTTTGATCTTCTTTTCTTTTCTTGGCTATCGATTTGGTCCATCTTTTCGGCTTTTGTATTTGGCATGGGTGTAAATCTGGTTATGTTCACTTTGTCCGGTTCCGATTTTCTTAAGAGATCCATACTTTTTTGGAACTCTTCTTTTGTCTCACTGGGAAATCCTACTATAATATCTGTAGCTATTTGGATATCCGGAAATTTTTCTCTGAATTTGTTTACTAACTTTAGGTAGTCGTCGACCTTATAACTGCGTTTCATTTTTTTGAGAATTCTATCGCTACCGCTTTGGACCGGGATGTGTAGAAAATTGTAGATTTTCTCGTTCTCGTATGAATCTAGTAGTGAGGAAGTTATATTTTTAGCATTATTGGGATTCATCATTCCTACTCGAATCCTGAATTCCTTGGGGATTTCGACGAGTTTATCTAATAGATCAGGGAGTCTAGTTTTTTCTTTAAGGTCCAGTCCGTAGGCTCCAGTATCTTGTGTGGTTATATAGACCTGTTTTCTTCCATTCTCAACCTCGTCCTTCACTTGGTTATAAATCTCATCCGGGTCGAAACTTCTCAAGTTTCCTCGAGCATTTTTAACACAACAATAAGCACAATTTGAGGTACAACCTTCTGCAATTGAGATTGGTGCACTTACCTCGTCTTTTCTGAATCGCGGACTGAGCCCCTTCTCGGTTTCCCCTTCTAACTTTCTGATATTTTTTTCACCTTTGGAGATCTTTTCAACCATGTCGACTATTTCGTCGATTGCCAGACAAGAGATAATACCTGAAAACTCTCCTATGTTATCCACTTTTTCTATGTCGATGAGTGGGAGACAACCGGCTACTAACACTTTTTTCCCTTCTTTCTTGGACAGTTCTTCTAATCGATAGACCACTTTGTTCAGTGTGGTTCTCGTGACGGCGCAAGTGTTTACTATTATCAAATCGGATTCTTCGACTTCTTCTACGATTGTATGTCCGGCTTCTTTCAATCGTCCCAACATCTGTTCCGTGTCACTATGGTTCATAGTGCATCCATAAGTTTCAGCAAGTATTTTCATGAGTATCCCAAAATGTTATTTATTACTGCCTAAGCATTAAAACAGGCGGATGATTGAAATTGAGTGAAATTCAGATATCGATTGCCCAATTGGATAATTACGGCCCTTGGACCGTCTCGCCGGAACCTAAACCAGAGGCATATTTACAGATGCTCCAAACCAGACTGTTTGCAGATTTGGAGGGAAAGTTTTCCTATAGAAATGGTTTGGCCTTCATCAGCAGGTTTGACAATAACGTGATAGTTTCTAATGGTCTTTCAAAAGAGGATCATGAAGATATTCAAAAGGAGATACGTAAGGACTATCCTGTGACTGTCAGTTTTGGCATTGGGCATGCTCAGAACCCCATTGAAGCTCAGAAACTAGCGAGTGAAGCCCTACAAGGAACTGGAAGTAGTCAGTCGGAGGAAAGGAAGGAAATAATCAGTGGAGAGACCTTGGATTTTCCTGAAGATAGTCTAGTTCAAATTGCTCATATAGATGTGGATGATTTTACGAAGTTTACCGATGGAGAGCCGATTTATGAAACTCATAATATGATTCAGAAAGTCAATCTGTCACTTTCTGAACATTTGAAACCGTTGAACGGGATGGTTTTCTTTACCGGCGGTGACAATTTCATGGCCCCTACAAACACTTTGGAACCGGAGGAGATTTTGAAGGTTTTAGATGATGTGGAAGAAGATGTGGGGATGAGATTGAAGGCGGGAATTGGAAGATCTAAAAATGCTGTCGATGCGGCTTATTTTGCCAGTGAAGGTCTCCACAAGATTAGAGATGGAAGCTCTGAGGAAAAGGTAGTTCTAATGGAAGAGTAAACGGCTTTTCGAGTAGATAGGTTTTTGAATGATGATTGTTCTTTTATCTTGGTAATATGATTAGAAAATATGTACCCGACATAACTACGATAGTTAATGGTCGGATAACACAACTTGTTGAAGACGGCGAATTAAAAGGCGTCAAAATCATCCTTCCAAATGTGGTATTTTCGGAGTTAGAACATCTTGCTGAAGAAGGAAAGGACTCCGGTTTTAGTGGGATGTCTGAGTTGGAACAGCTGAAGGAGTTTTCTGAGGATGGACTGATTGAATTTTCTTTCGGTGGAGAGGAACCTAGTCATATTTCTGAGATGTCATCTTCGGAAACTCAAGCTATGGTTAGGGATTTGGCAAAGGAGATAGATGCGATTTTGGTGACTAGTGATGAAGTTTTGTCCAGCTCGGCGAAAGTAGAAGGTTTAGAGGTCATGTATTTGACTCCGATTCATGAGGAAGATTTTGAACCTAAACTGTTGGAATTCTTTGAATCCGATGCGATGTCCGTTCATCTAAAAGAGGATGTTCGTCCTATGGCTAAGGTTGGTCGACCAGGTAATTTTAATATCAAAAAGGTTCGAGACGAACCTCTAGATTCTTCTGAGATGCGAGAAATCTCTCAAGAACTTACTGAACTTGCTAGAAGAGACCCTGATGGTTATATTGAGGTTGAGATGGATGGAGCTAGCATGATCCAGTTGGGAGAGTTTAGAATCGCTATAGCTAGGCCTCCGTTCAGTGATGCTATGGAGATTACAGCTGTTAGACCGGTTGCGGATGTTGATTTGGATGATTATGCTTTGTCAGAGAAGTTGAAGGATCGTTTGGACGAGCAGGCTGAAGGGGTTTTAGTGGCAGGTTCTCCAGGTGCGGGTAAGTCTACGTTTGCTCAGGCTTTGGCTGATTTTTACAAGAAACAGGATAAGGTGATTAAGACTATGGAATCTCCGAGAGATTTGCAAGTGGATGACGAGGTTACTCAATATACGGCTTTGGAGGGAGATATGGAGTTGACTTCGGATATATTGTTGATGGTGCGTCCTGATTATACGATTTACGATGAATTGAGGAGGGGTGATGACTTTGAGATTTTTGTTGATATGCGTTTAGCTGGTGTTGGGATGGTTGGTGTGGTTCATTCTACTAAGGCTATAGATGCTGTTCAAAGATTGATTGGTAGGGTGGAGTTGGGTATGATTCCGATGATTGTTGATACTGTTATATATGTTGAGGAAGGGGGTATAGGCGAGGTTTATGCTCTAGTACCTACTGTGGGTGTTCCTCAAGGTATGGGTTCACCTGATCTTGCTCGACCTATGGTTGAGGTTCAAGATTTTGAGACTGGAGAGCCTGAATATCAGATTTATTCCTTTGGTGAGCAGGTTGTTGTGATGCCTGTGGAGGAAAATGAGGTCAGCGAGGCGGGTAAGGAGAAGGCTAATGAAATTGAGGAACTGATTCGTGATTGGACCGATGCTAATGTTGATGTTGAGATGATTTCGGATCAGAACGCTGTTGTGAGGGCTAATTCTGAAGATGTTCCTAGGATTATAGGTAGGAATGGTCAGACTGTTGATGATTTGCAGGATTCTTTAAATGTTAGGTTGGATGTTAGAGAGACGGATAAGGTTATTTCTGAACCTTCTTCTGAGAGTTCATCGGGTAAAGTGTTTATTCCTGAGATCGAAGATGTTGGTGATAGTATAATCTTGAAGTTTGGAACTGAGTATAAGGGCGATCACGTAAAGATTTTTGCAGGTGACAGTTTGCTTTTTAAAGGTTCTGTTGGGAAGAACGGGGAGATATCTTTAGATAAGGGCACGAAGATAGCGGATCAGTTGATGAATGTTTATGAGCAAGGCATTGAGATCACTGCTGAGATAGAATAGCTTTGCTGATATTTGCTTATACTTCATAAAAATTGATTAAAACCCATCTATTTTTTAAGGAAGAGTTACACTGATTGAAAAGGTAGATTAAAATGGAGAAGGAAGAACGTAAAGAGTATTTTGAAGAGCTTGGAATAGAACCCAAGAAAGTAGAAGACCATGACAGTGAAGAGGATGGCGTAGAGATAGTCGAAAAATCCGAAGAAGAGGAAAAGAAGGAAGAAGAACGACGTGAAGAAGAATTGGAACAATATAGAGAAGTTTCAGGGTTCTGAACAAGTGATTTGAAAATAGAGATTTGCGTCGGATAGGACAGCTGTTACTGATTTCACCCTAATCAAAAGAGAGGTATTTTTCTATTTCTTAAACACTTATTTCTTAGAAGTTTAATCATATCACAGGAGGGCTCGTAGCTCAGGTGGATAGAGCGGCAGCCTCCTAAATGATTATGGGGAAAGCTGCAGGTCGCGGGTTCAAATCCCGCCGAGCCCGTTTTTAGCTTATCTCTACTATAGTTACCTGGGTGTGATGTGTGAACCTGTTGTTCGTCTGTCTTGAAAACCTGCAAAGGAGTCCGACTGCAGAGGACATGGTCCAGGAGAAAACGGATGAGTTCGATGTGAGATCGGCCGGAGTCTCTTCTACTGCAGTGACTCGGCTGGATGAGGATCTGTTGGAGTGGGCTGATAGGGTTTATGTTATGACTGATACGATTTTGAATCGGATACGTTCTGATTTTTATTACCGTTTCCAGAAAGGGGAGTTCGTGGTTTTGGATATCCCTGATAGATATTTTCGTGGGGAGGATAGGTTGAAGAGGAAGCTTCTAGAACGGTTTTCTCGAGACGAAGTACTTTCGGACTATTTCTAGTAGATGATCGGGTTGGAAAAAGTTCTAAAGATTTGAAATAGAGAATAAATATTGGAAAAATGTCAGATGTTAGAGAGCCTGCAGTTGCAGGAAAATTCTACAATGGTTCTGAGAAGGGTTTAGAATCTCAGATCGAGAAGAGTTTCACTCATCAACATGGTCCTGGAAAAGTACCCGAACCTAGCGAAAGCAAGTTGGAGAACATCTTAGGCCTTGTTTCACCCCATGCAGGATATCCATATTCAGGTCCAGTGGCCGCTCACGGTTATTCAAAGCTGGCTGAAAAAGGAAAGCCAGAAGATATTATTATAGTAGGCCCTAACCATTTGGGATTCGGAGCAAACCTATCTTTCGATAACTCCGAAAAATGGAGGACTCCGTTTGGAGAGGTAGATATCAATAAGGACTTGAGGAACGAGATACTGTCCGAAACGATAAATGGAGAGTTGGACGCTACCGCTCACAGACGAGAACATTCCTTAGAAGTGCAACTACCATTTCTGCAATACTTGTACGGAAACGATTTCGAAATCGTACCGATCTGTATGAAAAGTCAAGACCTCGAAACATCCCAAGCGCTAGGAGAAGCGATAGGAAAAGTAGAAAACAGCAATGGTTTGCTAGTGATAGCTTCTACGGACCTTACGCATTATGAGTCTCCCGAGATCGCCAACGAGAAAGACGAACAGGTCTTGGAAAAGATTCAAGACATGGATTGGAAAGGAGTCAACCAGTTAGCTTCAGAGTCCAAACATAGCACCTGTGGATATGGTCCCATTACTGCTACTTTGTTGGGAACGAAAGAGTTAGGAGGTAACAGAACGGAAGTATACAAACATTCCAATAGCGGAGAGATAGGTGGTCCATCAAGAGAAGTTGTCGGATATGCGTCCGTGGGAATCTTGAAAGGATGAGAAAGATACTAAGGCGTAATTTTTAAGACTGTGATATTTTTAACCCAATAACGTGAATTCAATACAGAGCCCCGGTGGTGTAGTCCGGTCAAGCATTCGAGCTTCTCGAGCTCGGGACCCGGGTTCAAATCCCGGCGGGGGCATCTACTTGCTATTTCGTTTCTTTTCCGATTCTTCAAAGGGTTGTTTTAGAAATTTTTAAATTCCGATTAATTCCAATCTAAATGGTTTTATGGAAGATGAATGTTCAGAATCCGAATTAGCTTTGAAGGACTTTCGAAGTTTAGCCGTTATGCTTGGAATCTTTTACTCTTTAGCTGTGGCCCTTTGGCTATTATTTGATTCTTTGTTTTATCTGGCGAACTTTTCGATCATTGGAACGGCTTTGGGTCTTGGGATTGGATTGTGGCCTGTTTTTTCGAGGGAGAATAAGCATATTGCTCGTAAGATGAGCCAGGTTTTGGTCGGTGGCTATATGTTTTTTGGCTTGGGTTTCGGTTTGATCTATTCTTTTTTCGGTTTTGTCGGTCCGGAGAATATGCAGTTTGAGGGTTTTTGGTTTTGGCTGCTTGCCGGTTCGTTCGCTGCGGCGGTCCTTCATTATGTCATAGCGAAAATTCTCGGGCCTTTTCTGTTCAATAGGGGTTGGTGTGGTTGGGCTTGTTGGACGGCGGCTGTTCTCGATTTTCTTCCGTGGGACGATAGTTCGGGAAGGTTGGAAGGATGGGGGAAGTTGAGATATGTCCATTTTGCTGTTAGCACGGCGCTGGTTTTTGTCCTGGTTTTCGGGTTTGGTTATACATTGAGTTCGGTAAGTGGGGTTGTAGACCTATCGGCGGGGGAAGGTTTGTTATCGATTTTTAATATTCCTAGTTTTTGGTGGTTCTTCATCGGCAACGCCGGTTATTATGGAAGCGGTGTTCTTCTTGCAGGGGTTTTGAAGGATAACAGGGCTTTTTGCAAGTATATATGTCCGATAGCTTGTTTTTTGAAGATCGGTTCCTCTCGGTCTATTTTGAGGATTGAAGGTGATAGTGATGAATGCATATCTTGTGGGTTTTGTGACGAAGCCTGCCCTATGGATATTCAAGTGTCAAAATATGTTGAAGAGGGGATTAGGGTCAGTTCGAGTGAGTGTATCATCTGTCAAAATTGTGTGAATGCCTGTCCTCAGGGGGTACTTGAAACCACGGATAAGTTCGATATGGACCACGTGGAGTATTTGCAATATCGTTGATAGTTGATTTTTTAGGACGATTTTTGAGCAATAGATTTCTTGTAGATATTTTCATTGATCGATGACGTCGGTTATAGACATTTAACCTTATTTTCTTTTCCCGTCCTGATGAGATGTTTTTGTTTTTTTATCTTTAAATGAGATGACAGAGTAGTTGTAGTGTTTGATAATTTGAAGAGTTCAAAAAATCGTTTAATCGTTCAGGCCGGAATGGTTTGTTTTGTCGCGATGTTTTTGGCAATCGTTTCCAGCGGTATCGTTTCAGCTGCATCGTACCAGGATAATGTGCTCTACGTTGACAATGACTGGTCGTCTGGAAGTTCACCTGCAGAATTAACGTTGGGTGAAAACGCTTTTGTGAGTATCGAGAACGCCGTGGATAATTCAGATTCTGTGGAGAACAATACGGTCAAGGTCTTTGCGGGTACTTTTGATAACGCGTTGGAAACCTTTCCTATCACTGTGGATGTTAAAAATTTGAAGATAATAGCTGAAAACGGTGCGGATGAAACTATTGTGGACGTGAATGATAGTTCGACGGATGGTTTCAAACTGACAAAAGATAATATTACCATCGCCGGATTCACCGTCACCGACGCAAAAAACGGGTTTTTACTTTGGTATTCAAACAATCACGTCTGGGAGAACAACCTGGCTGTGAATAACAGCGAGGATGGTTTCTACGCCATTTATTCGGATAATAATATTCTGGAAAACAATCGGGCTTTGAATAATGGTGATTATGGGTTCTATTTCGAATCTTTGAATAATAATATTCTGGAGAATAATTTGTCTGTGAATAACGACGTCAGTGGGTTCTCCCTTGAATACTCTTCGGATAGTAATATTCTGGAGAACAACAAGGCTGTGAAAAACTCCGAGCAAGGTTTCGCCCTTTATTCCTCGAATAAAAACGAGTTGGTGAACAATCAGGCTGAGAATAATTCGAGTAACGGTTTTTACGTTTACGATGATCACAATGGAGAAGGGTCGGACAATAATGTTCTGGAGAACAATCTGGCTGTGAAAAACGATAGTCATGGGTTCCACCTTGAATATCATTCGGACAATAATGTTCTGGAGAACAATCGAGCTGAGAACAACGATGACGGATTTAAAATTTATGATTCTTTCAACAACGTGATGGTGAATAACCGGTCCGAGTACAACTCCGGTGGTTTTCGCCTTTCACACTCGTCGAACAATACTTTGGAGAACAATTTAGTTGAGAGCAACTCCGGTGATGGTTTCTCCATTTCTTCCTCTGATAATAATATTTTGGAGAATAATCTGGCTGAGAATAACGGAGACGATGGGATTTACCTTTCTTCCTCGGACAATAATGTTTTTTTGAATAATTTGACCGATAACCATGGTACCTCCGGGTTTAAAGTTAATTCTTCAAATAACAACGAGTTGAGGAACAATCAAACTTGGAACAATAAATATAACGGATTTGTTCTAAGTTCGTCGGAAAATAATGTTTTTGAGAATAATTTTGCGGAGAGCAGTTCGGATGGTTTTGATATTAATAATTCGGAAAATAACATTCTCTTGAATAACTCGGCCAGGAAAAACAAGTATGGGTTCTTCCTTAGTCACTTAGACAATAATGCTTTTGAGAATAATTTGGCCAAGAAAAACAAATATGGATTCTACCTTAAGAAGTCGATCAATGTGGTGATGCGTAATAATTCTCTTTTGAATAATGAGTACAATTTTGGAGTTAAGGACAATTACGACCACGATATTGATGATACGAATACTATTAACGGTGATTCTTTGATTTACCTAAAGAACAAGGATAGCTTGACAATTGACCAAGACAACTCTGTAGGTTATCTCGGGTTAGTCTCTTGTGAAAATATTGTCGTTGAGAATCTTATTCTCGAAAATAATTATCAAG
>CAZKND010000048.1:0-6454 GCA_964554215.1 Hadarchaeota archaeon (SeqCode)
CGGTTCCGCAGGCAGATTCGGCCCTAGATATGGAACTAAAGCTAGAGAGAGGACTAGAGATGTCGAAGAAGAGATGAAGAAAGATCACCGATGTCCAGAATGTGAAGGAGATAATGTTAATCGTGTAGGGTCCGGGATCTGGAAATGCAACCGTTGCGGAACGAAATTTGCCGCTAAGGCTTACCGGCCTACAGTTACGCCGGTTAAAACCGATACTTCAGAAGAAGAATCGGACGAAGAGTAAAAAATGAATATCTAAAAGGTGAAATTATGTACAAATGTGGAAAATGTAATAGGATGCTTGAACAGTTAGATCCGACTACTAACCGATGCCCTTATTGCGAGTCCAGGATATTGTTCAAAGTGAGACCGGAAATAGTTAGAAAAGTAAAGGCGAGATAGATGGCGGAAGCCGTCAGTACGGAGTCGGAGATCGAATTATCTTTTCAAGATGAAGAGACAGCTGAAATTGTTTTAGATTCGTTGAAACCGGAGGAACTTTTGCCTAAGTCGACGAGGGCTGAGGTAGAAATAGAAGTTAGGAAAAATATTTTAAGTTTAAATATAAATGCAAGGGACACAGCGGCCCTGAGGGCGACGATTAATTCGTTCCTAAGGTGGGCGGCTTTGGCCCGTGATATGACAAATGTTTAGGAGGTAAAAAATATGGAACAACTTCCACCCGAAGTTCAAGAGAAAGCTCAACAGTTGCAAGAGATTCAGCAGCAAGCTCAGTCTTTAGCTCAGCAAAAACAGCAATTGGAAATGAATAAACAAGAAACTAAGAGAGCGTTGGAAGAACTTGAAGATATTGAAGAGGATTCTTCGATATACAAGAGTTTAGGCGGTGTTATGGTTGAGACTGATCTGGACGATGCTGAAGAAGAGTTGCAGAGTAAGCAGGAGACACTCAATTTGCGATTAAAGCAAGTTGAGAAGCAGGAAGAGAAAGCGAAGAAGAAATTGCAAGAGTTGAGAGAAGAGATTCAAGATGCTCTGCAGGGACAAGGACTGGCTGCCGGAGCAGCATAAATTTGAGTTTTTTCTATGATGGTCGATAAGAAGGAGCTCGTTGAGCGATTATCTAGGCTTGTAGATAGTGAGAATGATGTTCTGATTTTGGGACACCCTCACGCAGATCCTGATGCTGTGAGTTCGGTAATGGCTTTGGGGAAGATGTTGGATTCTTATGGTGCTGATGTTTCTACTGGAATTCCTAAAAATTTGAATGATTTGTCTAATTCTATTTTGGACTCTTTGGATGAGGATATTGATATTGATCCTTCTCTAGATGCGGATGTTGTTATAGTGTTGGATACTTCTGATCTTGATTTGTTGGAGGGGTATGGTGAGAGGTTGAGGTCTGAGGGTTGTGAGATGATTTTCATAGATCATCATCGTCCCGATGCGGATACTGTAGAAGAGGTGGATATGTATTATTGTGAGGAGGGGGCGACATCGAATGCGGAGATGGTGTTGGGGATAGGGGATGATTTGGGTTATGAGTTTGATTCGAGGACCTCTCTTTTGCTTTTGACCGGTGTTATGAGTGATACTGCGCATTTGAGGTTTGCTGAGGAGGATACGTTTAGGGCTGTCGTTCGCCTTTTGGAGAACGGTGCGGACTATGGTCGTGCGTTGGATATTTTGGAGACTCCGGTGGACCCTTCTAAGACTGTTGCTATGTTGAAGGCTGTTGAGCGAGCGACTGTTCATAAGGCTCATGGTAGGTGGATTGTTTTTTCGGAGTTGGGGGCTTATGAGTCGGATGCTGCTTCTATGTTTGTGAAGATTGGTTCGGATGTTTCGGCCGTGTTCGGTGAGAAGGATGATGGCAGTGTTAGGATGAGTGTGAGGGCGGATGATGATGTGTGTTCGGAGACCGGTCTGCATCTCGGTGAGTTGATGTCGGATTTGGCGGATGAGTTTGGAGGTACTGGCGGGGGCCATGAGGGTGCGGCCGGTTTGACTGTTGATGGTGGTTTGGAGGATGTTAAAGAGGCGACGCTTGGGGAGCTTGAAAAGAGGTTGAGCTCCGTTTAGATTCGAAAAAATTATTTATAAGGTCACCATAGGTTTTTTATTCAATAATGGGAACCAATTTATGAATCATAATCAAAAAGTCAGCATCATATTCACTGTCTGACTTATTACTTGGCAAGAGGATTGAATAAGACTAGTAAGATTTGTCACTAAAAAATCTAAAAGGAGGGTTAAACATGGAAGGAAGTGACGGTTCGACAAAGTATTTGATAAAGGCTTCAATTGAAACCGATGGAGTAGTAGAGAGGCCCGATGTAGTAGGTGCTATTTTCGGTCAGACCGAAGGCATTCTAGAAGAAGACCTTGATTTGAGAGAGCTTCAGAAGAACGAGAAGATAGGAAGGATTAACGTCAATGTCAAAGCGGAGAAAGGTGAATCTCGCGGAGCTATTTCTATTCCATCAAGTCTTGACAAAGATCAAACGGCCATGATAGGAGCGGCTCTCGAGACTATCGATAGGGTTGGTCCTTGTGAGGCTGAGATAACTGTTGATAAGATTCAAGACACTAAGGAAGCGAAGAGACAGTTCATCGAAGAGAGAGCTAAAGAGTTGGTCGATACGATCGGAGAGTCCAGTTCTGATAGCAGTAGTAGCGGAAGCAAGAGCAAGAAAAAGAAGAAAAAGAAGAAAAAGCCGGGAAAAGGCAGAGAAGTTGAGAAGTACAAAGGACTGCCAGCAGGACCTAAAGCGGCGGAAAGCGATGCTATCATCATAGTTGAAGGAAGATCAGACGTTATAAACTTGCTTGAAAACGGAATAAGGAATACTGTTGCTATTGAAGGCACCAGTGTACCATCAGTCATTTCAGAGATAGCTAAGCAGAAAACAGCTACTGCTTTTCTCGACGGCGATCGTGGCGGAGACCTCATTCTGAAGGAGATGCTTCAAGTTGCTGACGTTGACCACATAGCGAGAGCTCCGGAAGGAAAAGTTGTTGAGAAGTTGAACGGAGACGAAGTCAGGAAGGCTTTGAAGAGCAAAAAGCCTGCTAATGAAGTTGAAGCTTCTTTGAGAGAAGAAAAAAGAGACGAAAAAGAGGTAACTGAGAAATTGTCAGAGATTGGAGAAGAATTAAAGACGACTTCGAACGCAAGGTTGTTGGATTCCGATTTGGAGACTATCGACGAAGTTGAAGTAAGGAATTTGACGGACAGTTTAGAAGATAATGAAGATATTTATGCAGTTATCTTTGATGGAGTCATAACTCAAAAGATTGCGGATTTGACAGAGAAGCAAGGAGCCAAGTACCTTATGGGTATGCGCAAGAGAGTTGAAGAAGAACCGGATTCAGTCGAAATAAAAACTATAGAAGATAATTAGAGTTTATGTTTTGATTTGAGGTTATTTTAACCTGATTGAAGCCGATTCAAACTATCATCGGAGGAAGAGCGAGAATTGCTCTTTCCTTTTTCCTTTTTTATTTTTTTAGGGTTTGATTGTGTGAGAAAGAGTTTTTCTAGTTGTGTTTTTTTGACTATAATTCATACTCCATGGTCAGAGCGTCTTCTTTGTCGGAATAGTATTCCGGAGCTACTTTTTTAGGTTCGAAACCCATTCCTTGGTAAAATTCTTGGGCACCTTCGTTGCCAACTCTCACTTCCAGCTTTACCTCTTTTGCCCCGTTTTTCCGGAGTTCTTCTATTCCTCTTTCCATCAGGGCTTTCCCTATGTTTTCCCGTCTGTGTTCTCTTTCTACGGCGATGGCTAAGATGTGTCCTACGTCTTCCCACCTCACAAGGCTTATCAGGTATCCTACGACTTCTCCGTTTTTTTCGGCGGTTAGGAAGCCTTCTGGTGCGGTGTCGTGGATTTGTTTCAATAATTGTAAGGGGTAGGGTTCTTTGAAGGATTCTTTCGCGATTTTGTGGATCTTTTCCATGTCTTCACTCTTCGTTTTCCGGATTTTGACTTCTTCTTGACTCTTCATTTTCTCTTTTTGATGTTTGGGCGATGGATAATAAAATCTACTGCCAAATTAACTTAAAAAGAGTTGAGTTATCTTTAGTAGGGTACAAAATGAGGATAATTCATAAAGATCTGGATGAGGACCGGATGAAGCTCCAGACCGAGAATTTGAACGATTTGTGGCACCTTCAACACTTGATTTGTCCGGGAGATATCGTCACGGCGATGACTTGGAGGAGGCCGAAGTCCGAGACGGACAAGGTCAGGCCTGAGAGGAGGGAGAAGGAGCGCGTTAAGTTGTCTATCCGTGTGAAGGAGGTCGAGTTTCAAAAGTTCTCCAGTAATTTGAGGGTTTTGGGCGTCATTGAGGGGGGGGACGATTTGGGTAATCACCACACTATCAAGCTGGACACGGATTCTAAGTTTGTTCTCACCAAGGATTGGGAGCAGGAGGATCTGGATAGGGTAGAGGAAGCTAAGGAGGCGAGCGACCGTCCGGAGGTTTTGCTAGTCGCTATGGACGATGAGGTCGCTACTTTCGGCTTGGTGAGGCAGTACGGTATGGAGAAGATGGGTGAGGTCGTTTCTTCCAAGTCTGGGAAGATGTACGAGTCGGACCGTGAACTGTCTGAGAAGGAGTTTTTCGGAGAGGTTTGCTCCAAAATCAAGAACCATGTGGATAGCGAGGGGGTTTCTTCCATCATAATCGCAGGCCCTGGGATAACCAAGAAGAAGATCTTGTCTTTCATGGAGGATGAACATCCCGATCTGGTCGACGATATCCACCTTGGGAATACTAGTCATACGGGCACTTCCGGGCTGAACGAGATTTTGAAGCGGGGGATTGTGAAGAGGGTTTCCGAGGAGGATAGGATTTCGAAGGAGACCGAGCTCGTTGGAGAGTTGTTAAAGAGGGTTTCGAGCGAGGGGAAGGCAACCTATGGTCTGGACGAGGTCGAGCAAGCGGTAGAGATGGGTGCTATTGAGACTTTGCTGGTTTCGGACGAGAGGCTCAGGGAGGACCGGGAGGAGGTGGCCCCTCTGATTGAAACGGCGAGGCAGAAAGGTGCTGAGGTGGAGATAGTCAGTTCGGAACACGATGCGGGTGTTCAGCTTTCGAAAATTGGCGGTCTAGCCGCTTTGTTAAGATATAAAGTCTCTTAGTACGTTTTTAGAAATGGTGATGCCGTGTCAAAAGTGGTTTTGGAGGAAGGTGTGGAGGATCGTCTTTACGATTCTATTAGTTCTGTTTTCGACAAGTTTGGAGGGGGTCGTGAACTTTTTGAGGGTAAGGACGTTTTCATCAAGGTCAATGCGATCGATTTTAGGGACCAGTGCTACACTTCTCCTGAAGTCATCGGTTCGGCTATCGACGTGGTAAATGATTCGGGCGCCGAAGAGGTCAACGTCGTGGAGAACGTTACCCAGTCCAACGTCACTCGGGTCGTTTTCAAGAAGATAGGTCTGGACGATCTGGTGGAGGAGAGGGGTGCGAATCCTGTGTATCTCGACGAGGAGGATTCGGTTGAGGTCGGCATTGGTGAAGACGATAAGAAGATAAAGTTCCCCAAGATACTTTACGAGAACCTGGTCGAGGACCGGGAGGACAGTTTCTATCTCTCCATACCCAAACTGAAGACTCACAGCATGACCAAGGTCACGCTAGGAGTGAAGAGCCAGATGGGTCTCGTGCAGCACTCGGACAGGCCGAACTGGCACAATTTCGAGCTCCACCAGTTCCTGGCGGACATTTACGGTTTCGTCCGTCCGGACTTCACCTTGATAGACGGGTTGAACGCGATTATCCACGGTCACTACCCGTTGGAGAACAAGTTGGATGAGTACGTGGAACCGATGGACATCCTGGTTGGTGGGAAGGACACGTTGTCGGTCGACGCCGTAGGGTCCAAAGTTCTGGGTTACGACACTTCCGAGATAGAACACCTAAAACTGGCGAACGAGCAAGGTCTAGGGACAGGAGACCTGGAAGAGATAGAGATAGACGGAGACATGTCCCAGTTTACGGAAAGATACCCCTACAAGATAATAGGAGACCTACCCGAAAACGTCAAGATCGTCGAAGGGAAAGAGAGAGCATGTCCGGAGGGTTGTAAAAACAACACGCTCATGGTCTTAGAGATGCTGCACGTCGACTACGGAGCCGGCGGCCCCTTCAACATCGTCTTCGGAGAAGGATTGGACGAGGAAGAGCTCCGAGACTTGAACTCCGGACCGGTACTGATTGTTGGCCCTTGTGCTATCGAGGAGTCCGAGGAGTTTTTGAGAAAAGAGTATCCTGATAAGGAGATAGTCACCGTGGATGCTCACAACGATCTGGCCGGAGTCACTTCGGCTTTGTTGGATTTTACAGGTGTGAGCACTACGGACATCATGCCCCTGAGTTTAGGGGTTCTAGGAGCCTACATCAAGGCCATGATTCACGGGTCCACTGCTAGTACGCCTCCTCTGTTCGGATAATTTTCGGATAAATTTAGTTGTGATTT
>CAZKND010000048.1:6554-9314 GCA_964554215.1 Hadarchaeota archaeon (SeqCode)
GATGGGACGAAAATGGAAATATTGGAAAAGGCTGAAGTTGAAGATGTGGATTGTCTAGTTGCTCTCACTCCAAACGATGAATCCAATTTAATCATATGTAAACTGGCTAAAAATTTGGACATACCCAGGATTGTTACTCGGGTGAATAATGGTCGGAATAAAGGGATGTTTCTAGATGTCGGAGCAGATACTGAGATAAATATGGTTTCAGCTACTATAGGTCTTTTTCAAAAGGCTATAACGGGGCCTGAACTTTATGGGATTGTAAGTATGGGAGGAGATGTTGCTGATGTTTCTGAAACACAAGTAGAAGGAGGATCTAAAGCCGAAGGACGGAAAATTGAGGATTTGGACCTTCCAGAACTAGTTAATATATCCATTATTACCCGTGATGGCGAGTTGGTTCCTGCGAGAGGTGATACGGTGATACAGGAGGGGGATAAAGTCATTCTCGCTGGGGACCCTGAGTTGGTTTCTGAGAACGCGGGTGAATACTTTTTGGGAGAATAGAATAGGTCTTTGACGAGCGGCGAGATTTATGTAATTTGATTAGTTCAAAGCTTTGGAAGTGAAAAAAAATGTTACATCTTTTTGGATATATTATGCTGTTGTTTGCGGGGATAGTGTCGGTTCCCATCCCTGTGGCTGTAATTTATGGAGAGTTCGGTCATATTCTGTCTTTTGTAATCCCTGCGGCTATATTTGCGCTTATAGGATTCGTTTTCAGGAAATCTTTTGATCTTAAGGAACTCAGATTTGGTAATGCTATGGTTCTGGTAGCCGTTACATGGGTCACTATATCCGCTGTTGGGGCGATACCGTATATTATAGAAATAGGCTCTATAGGATATCTGGATGCTTTTTTTGAATCTGTAGCGGGTTTCACGGCAACTGGTCTTACTATTTTGCAGGGTAGTCCTGGATGGCTGGTAGAGGTGCCTTCTCACTCTATCTTGTTTTGGCGAAGTTTGACTCAATGGGTGGGGGGGGTAGGTGTTATTGTTCTCTTCCTCGCTATTCTTCCTCGAGCAGGTAAATTTTCCCGTTTACTTTACGAGTCGGAGGCTAGGAGTGAAAGGATGTTACCGCGGATCCGTGATACAGCTAAATTCATCTGGAAGATTTATATCGTTTTCACTCTGTTAGGAGTTCTAGGATTTTTCCTTGCAGGGATGGACCTTTTCCCTGCTATAAATCATTCTATGACTGGCATCGCAACTGGAGGGTTTTCCGTGACTGCTGATAGTTTCGCGAGTTATAATGTACCGATTGTGGGTATAGGGATAGTTATCATGGTCTTTGGAGGTATAAGTTTTGTAATCCATAGGAAGGTTTTCGAGGGCGATTGGAAGAAGTTGTTCAGGAGTTCCGAGGTAAAGTTGGGGGTTGCTTTGATTGTTGTTACCGGGGTTATCTTGGCGGTCTATACTGGATTTAAGGATGGTCTATTTCTGACGACGTCTGCTCTTACAGGCACTGGGTTTTCAACTGTAGGTTTGATACCTGCTTCTTGGGGTTCTTTTCAGAAAGGATTATTGACTTTGTTGATGGTAGTTGGAGGCGGTTATGGGTCGACTTCCAGTGCTATAAAACTCATAAGGTTAATCATAATATTTGGATCTATTATCTGGATTATAAAGAGAGCGTTTCTCCCTGACAGGGCTGTGGTTCCGCTGAAGATAGATGGGAATGTTTTGAAAGAGAAAGATGTTATGGAGGCAGCAACTTATGCCACTCTCTACATAACTGTTTTGATAATTTGCACTCTTGCGATAATGGTGATAATGCCAGGGCAGACAGGGAGCAGTGTTATATTTGAATCGGCTTCAGCTCAGGGGAATGTAGGTCTTTCCGTCGGTATTACGGAGATTGCACCTCCGTCCGTTCAAATCATTTTGATTTTCCAGATGCTTGCGGGACGTCTCGAAATCTTGCCTTACATAGCACTTCTATATTCGATATATGACAGGTTGAGGGTTAGAGATAGAGGATTCTAGCAACCTTCGGTTTTAATATTCTTTCATTTTATACTTCAAATTCTTGATGATGAGGGTGTTTGTCCATGTTTTTAGGCAGTTGGTTCTGGAAAAAAGAGATGAAGGGAAGAATTGAGGATTTTAAATAAAAAAGAAACGAGTTACAAAACAGAATTAGATTTTGGTAAAATAAGTTTTTTCTGGTTCTTTTTTCAATAAAAAGATAAGTTCCAAATTGAGAAATTTGAAGAGTTACTATGGAAACTAGTACAAGTTTTGAAATCAATAGTACTGATAAAATCAGATAAAGGTATTATAATTGATTTTGTGTAAATACCTATCTCTATTTCTATTCTTATCTTTTCTCTAGGAATATTCTTCTATTTGATGTGGATTTTGCTTTTAAAACTCTCTCAAGAAACCCTGTTTACCAACCTGACCAGCGGATGTTCTTCGATCTCCACCGCTCCTTCAGGACACATCTCTTGGCAGCATAGGCATTTGATGCACTCGTCGTGTTCGATTCTGAACTGGTCCTCGTCTTTATAAATCGTTTCCTGAGGACAGCTGTTGTAACATCTGCCGCAAAGTTTGCACTTGTCCGCGTTGATCTTCGGCTTTGCGTCCAGGGCTGAAGATATGGGTTGGAGGATGCGGTTAGGCAAGAAGCTCAAGAATCCGGTGTTGGGCGTTTTCAGATCTTCTTCAGGTCCTTCGAAGTCTCCTATTACCCTTATATTTTCCAGACTGCTTTCGCCGATCCCTCTCTCTCCGGCTATTTCGG
>CAZKND010000049.1:0-9174 GCA_964554215.1 Hadarchaeota archaeon (SeqCode)
ATTGGAACAACGGGTGAAGAAAATCCTGGCAGTATTTCTCCAATGATAGAAGCCATCTTTTTCACTCTTCAAATAATATTTCGGCGATTTTTGGTCGAATAGAATTTCTTTTTCTGCTTAATCTTTTGCTGAAAGTATTATTACAAGATACACTACCATCGCTTCTCTTTACAATAGTACCGCCTTTCGCGTCTTTAAGTTCGGTTTTGAGATTTAATTCAGTATCTTTCCCAGTTTCATCAGAGATCTCTTTTTCTATTTCTTCTTTATCCTCTGAAGAAATCTTTTTTTCATCACCCTCAAGAATAAGAACGTCGATGTTACCCCCTCCAACCGTTATCCCACCGTCAATTATCAAATCTTTTAGAATGCCCTCATATTCATCATCTTCTCTTAGATCTTCCAGCCTTTTTTCGGTTTTTTCGAAAACTTCATCGATAAATTCTTCTCTCACTTCCAACTTTTTTTGTCGAGCATCCCTGCGAGCGTTTGACAATATTCTTTGCTTTTGCTTTTTAGCTTCCTTCATTCCCTTCTCTTGGATTTTTTCTTTCTCTTGCTCCGCTTTTTTTTCAGCTTCAGCTATTATCTCTTCACTTTCCTTTTTAGCATCCTCTAGAACAGATTCAGCATCTCTCTCCGCTTTTTCCTCTATTTTTCCGATAATTTTTTCCAAACCTTCAGACAATATATCTACTCCGTTAACCGAGATACTGATGATGAATGTTTAGATCAAGTAACCAGTGTTTCTCAGAGCAGTCCGCCACCGGTCATAAGTAGTATTGCAATAACTAGACCGTAAATAACCTGAGTTTCCGGGAGGACTGTGAACACCAAACCACGTCCGAAGAAATCAGGATCCTCAGCAGTCGCTCCAGCACTTGCCGAAGCAGCTATACCCTGACCGATTCCAGAACCTAATCCGGCCCCACCAATTGCCAAACCGGCACCAATCGCGGCTAATCCTGTTACAAGTGGTTCAGCCATTTATCTCACCTCTGTATGCGTTCTTTTCGCTTTAAAAGGTTTAAAGCTTTTTCCTGCACCTTCAAAGAACTTGGAGAAAAACTCCACATAGTGTAACCTCAAAGAATGGACGAAGGCACTAATCAGATTTATTCCCCAACTAAAAAGATGGGTGAAGATAAACAATAAACCTCCAACAATTAGACCTACAATAGGAATTCCCATTAAAGACACTCCAGTCACTGAAATATTACTGACCATAATAGAGATTTGGTTAAAGGTTATAGCCAGAGCTGATGTTACAAGAGCCAAAGCAAGAATACGCGTGTAAGAAAGAATGTTTCCGAGCATATCAAAAACATCCATAATCCCCATAGGGCCTTCACTGTAAATGACCAGAGCCAAACCACTCACCGCTAGCACACCTCCGGTAATTAAGACAGTTGAGGATAGAGACCCCGACGCGAGGAATTCCATAATTAGAATTACAGCTCCCGGTATCAACATGATCCAGGATAATCTATCCCCGATAGCTGTTTTCCAATCTCTTTCCTGGATGTTTTCCCATAGACCAATGCTAATACCTGAGTATTCGTGAATGAGCCCAATAATTATTGAGAATAGTAGCAAGGTTATTGGTTCGTTGATTGGATTGTAAAATCCTATATTTTCAAATCCTATGAGTGCCGCGAAGTCTCCGAAATAGCTTCCTGTGAAAACGCCGGTAAGGATTGTGGCTATTGATCCGAGGATGAGTATAGTTGAGAAACTTTTACCTCCTATATTGACTACAGGGATTTTTCCTCCCTTGTATAGAGCAATTCCAATTATCAGAGTGATTAATCCGTATGCAACATCTGTAAGCATCATACCGAAGAAGAAAATATAGGTAAAAGCCAGAAGCGGAGTTGGGTCTATTTCCTTGCTTGAGGGTGTTCCGAAAAGTCCGGTTAAAAATTCGAATCTTTCGATGATAGGTGGGTTTTGTAGAAGTGTTGGGGGCTCTTTGTCCACTTCTTTGCTAGCTTTGAAATCAAGATGGCTTACACCTTCCGTGGCTTCCTTGATTGCTTTTTCTATCTCTTCAGTTTTATCCTCGGGTACCCATCCTTGTATTATGCTGACAGTTTTGGTCTTTGAAAATTTGTTTATAGCATCAGCTCGGTCTTTTTGGATATTCAGAATTTCTTTTGCTGACAAGAGCTCTTTTTTATGTTCTTCTGATGCTTTTTCTATCTCTTTGTAAACCTCTTTTTTTCTATCCTTCTTTTTCTCCAGTTTTTCCTCAAGATTTTTTCTAATCTTTTCTGGTTCGCCATCTGAATCGGGTAGGGCAAGAGAATTGAATCCGTAAAAATTGAGTTTTTCTCTTATGTCGTCCTCATTTTCTTTGAGAGTCCACAGTGATAGGATGGTTTTTTCTTCGTTTTTCTCCCGGGTATCGATTATTATATTTTCTTCTGCTTTTTCTTTGATGGACTCTTTCAGTTCTTCTATGTTTGAAGTTGCTACTGATCCAATTGTGGAAAAAATGAAGTTAGAAGATCTCAATAAGGATAAATCCGAAATATCGAATTTCTCAATTAATTTTAGACTTTTTATTTGCGACTTTAGGGTGTTTATTTCTTTATCCGTTTCTTCCAATTCCTCGTCGAGTTCTTTAGCTTTCCCTCCAACCCTTTCGATAATTTCTTCGCCATGTTCTACAGCTTCTTCCGTATCTTTGATTTCAAGTTCAACTTTCTCTGTTTCCGACGTTTCAGGATTGAAAAGTGATGACCAAGATTGTTTTATCTGCTCGCCTGCAGAAAGTTCTGGCTTAGGGGACTGTTGGAGAATATCTATAATTCTATCTATTTCCATGATAAGAGAGGATATTTCACCCAATTCCTCAGGGGTTTCCTCTTTTTCTAGACCTATTTCTTCCGTAAGTTCTTCGTCAACTGATTCCAGTTGAATATTCCCGTTTTCATGTAACTTATCTACAACTTCTTTTCTCTTCTCGAGAGGAACAATAGCTTTTAATTCTTTCATACTGGCAGGTTTTAACATGTCTAACCCTTTGTTACTTTTTCAACTGCGAAATCGACCGCTTCAGGTACTTTATCTTTAGAATATTCTTTTATTCTAGAAATATCTTCCTCAGCCTCTTCTCGAATCTTTTCGGCTTCTTCTTCGGCCTCTTCTTTTTTAGCTTTCTTAGTTTCTTCAATTTCCTTTTTGACTTCTTTCTTTGCGTCTTCTATTATCTTGTCAGCTTTTTCCTTCGCCTCTTTAACCTTCTCCTCGGCTTCTTCGTTCGCTTTTTCAATTTTTTCTTCGGCTTTCTTTTCGGCTTCCTTTATTTCTTTTATATCCTCTGAAACCATCAAACTGCCTCTACATTTATTTTATTCTTCTTCCAATAAAGTTCCTAATATCGATGCATAAGCAGGTCTGGAGATACCGATACTAATAAGAGAACCTATTATCGTGACTATAGCGAATCCACGCATTGCACCCAGACCAACCGTTGCTAGCGCTGCCATTGCCGCGATAGTTGTAGAAACCGATGCGAATATGATAGAATAAGCTTTCTGAGTTCGTCTCTCAATGGATAGCCGTTGTTTTTCTTCCGAAGTTCCTCCGTAAAGCACTTCGTCGGTAATCATAACCTGATTGTCGACACCGAATCCTATAACGGCAATTAGTCCACCTATCTCAGCAATACCCATAGTGATGAGCGAGCTTGGTAGCACGGAAACTATCCCTAGAGTGATTATGACTTCGCTAGCCACGGTGAACATGAGAGGCAGAGCTATTTTGGGATTTCTATATCTTATGAAAACTATGATACCAACAGCGAGAAGGGCGAAAATACCTGCTAGGAGAACTTCATCATCGAATCCTTCACCTAGCCTAGCTGGCATCTCTTCTTCACTTACGATTTCTACGTCTGCGGGTAAGCTTTGGGCAAGTATATTTCTCAATTCCCCCGCTTCTTCTATTGACCCTGAGGTTATCACTAAGTCTTCTATTTTTTCTCCGGCTATCCCTTCTTGTATATTTGGATAGGATTCTATACCTGTTATCCTCATTAACTGACTGAGAGCATCACTTTCTATTCGGTGATTTTCGATAGGTATAACAACATTATCTTTTAGTTTCAAATTTTCTTTCTTTTCCAATTCGTTGTCATATCCTTCTCCCAGCAAAATTATTTTTTCCAACTTTCCGGCATTCTTTTTTTTCACAAGGTAGCTTTCAAGTTCTTCTCCAATTTTTTTATCTACAGAAAATGCCGGGACTTGTACATTGAACCATTCTCCCGATCCTCCTCTTCTAGCAGGTTTCAATCTGAACCTGTTTTCTATATGCTCCCCCTCCTCTATTTTTGGGGTGACTGTCACGTCTTCTTCAAAATCTAATTTAAACTCATTATTGAACAATATAACTGAATCAGCTGGTCTATCTAGGTAAATAACGCCTGGATGCCCTGCTTTACCTTCTGTGGCGTTTTCCCATTCTTCAGAAGCCTTCTCATTCCATGTGAATGGTATATGAGGCCCTAGTTCGGCGCTGGTTGTAGGGCTTCGAACGTTAGTTATTTGATCTCCTCGAATGACGAGTTTATCATCGACAAATATCTCGAGATGCCCTACTTCCCCAAGGAGATACCTTGCTTCGTCAATATCTAAAGCTACTTCAAAATTGATGTATTGATCGCCAATTGATTTGAATTGAGCGCCTAAGGTTCCATAAGGGTCTACCCTTAGTCTAAGAGCTTCTATAACTTCTTCAATTGTTTCATCGGATACCTTATGATTTACATTTACTTCGTATTTATCCGGTATCAGTGGAATAATCCGTTCTTTGGGAACTCTTTCACCTATTTCGATTTTAACTTTCTCTTCCCCTTCTCGGACGGGTAATGGTTTAGTTCGAGGGAATTCATCTCTTAGATTTTCCAGGATGTTTTCAGCTTGTCCTTCAGAATAGTTATCAAAGAGAACATCCACTTGGGTGGCTTCAACTCTTATTTTCATACTTGAACCACCTTTCACATCGATTCCCCAGTTGACTCCTTGAGATTGTACTACGGCTCCAGAAATTAGCAAAAGGAGAACGAGTATTACTACCGACCTGCTTCTATATTTTGCCATGATATTCCCCCTTGTTCTTTTTTGCATTTCTAATGATGTTTCCAGCATTGAAGAACCATGTATTCAAGGCGTCGAGAATTATTCCGATAATGATTATAGAAGCAATCTGTTCCAGTGCAGGAGTGTCCGTCACAATGTAAAGAGCTAATAAAGCACTTCCAGAAGTAATGGCCATCGTCAACCCTGTTTTCATAGCGCTAATTGCTTTTTCCGTAACATCCCCACCGACCTGTTTCAATGCACGGGAGTATAGAAGCACGTTATCGTCTATTCCATAACCTATTATGAGCAAAATACCACCCATCGAAGCTAGAGTAAGAGGTATATTTAGAATAACCATTGCTCCGAAGATACCCACCAAATCTAGTCCGAGAACGGAAAGAATCCCCCCTATGGTGGTATAATTTCTGAAAGCTATGAATACAATTATAGATATAGCTATTGCAGCGGCTATTCCGGCCAGTTGAGCTTGTTCTCTATATAGGCCGGTTAATTCGGACCCCACGAACTGTGGTGTATTGTATCTCCCGGTTATACCTTCAGTGTCTCTTAGGAAATTTTCGATTTCTCTGGCCCTATTCAAATTATCTATTGTAGTATTTATTCTCGCACCAGTCTCCGTAAGTTCGATCTCCACTTTGGTCCCGAACTCTTCTTCTATCGCTTTCTCAATATTTTTGCGCGCTTGCTGGTTTGTCGGCATGTTTTCCACGTCGTTGATCTCTATCTGTGTACCTCCGGAGAACTCCATTCCAAAAGGTACAAAGCTGTCATATTGGACAGTATGATAGATTACGAAAGAACCTAAGAGGGCACCTATCACTAGTGGGATTATTATCATCTGCTTAGGACTCAAGTTTTTCATATGCCATCCTATGTCCATCTAATCCCTCATTTACAACTAATGTTTGTCAGATGTCATTAATAATAACCGGGACGGCTTGCAGTTAAAAAAATTGGAAGAATTTGGTTTTCTGGAAAATATTCTCCATATCTGGCCTAAATCTACACTAATTCGAATTTATAGCCATAATGAATTATTCCTTTTTCTCCATCTTCGCCGATATTCCGGAAGGTTACTCTAACTTTATCCCCTATTTCTATTTCGTCAGAATTGGTTTCTGTAATCTGACCCGTTACTCTAGGGCCCTCATCCAATTCTATTATCCCTACAAAATAGGGGGTTTCTTCTTCGTATCCCTCTTGAGGAGCATGTATTCGAGTATAGGAAATTATCTCTCCATTTCCCTCCAGTTGGTAGTCCTCCATACTTCCCACCTCTCTGCAGTCAGGGCAAATTTTTCTCGGCGGGAAGAAAATCCGACCGCAATCTTGGCATTTTGACCCGACCAGATTGTATCTTTTAGGTATCTTTCTCCAGAATCTTGGCGGTGCAGGCATCTAACCCCCCCTCTCAAGAACATGTACCACGCCAGTCCCTCCAGAACCACCAACGTTGTGGGTTAATCCAATCTCTGCATCTTTCACCTGTCTATCCCCAGCTTTCCCCTGGAGCTGAGAAGTTATTTCCACAGCTTGAGCTATACCCGTAGCTCCAATAGGATGGCCTTTAGATTTCAGACCTCCACTAGGATTGACAGCTACCTCACCATCTAACTCAGTTCTCCCTTCTTCCACCATCTTTCCACCCTCTCCTTTCTCACAGAAACCTAAATCTTCGATTCCGATAATCTCTGCAATTGTGAAACTATCATGGACCTCAGCCACATCTACATCAGAAGGTTCTATCCCGGCCATATCGTACGCGCTCTCCGCTGCCTGAGCAGCAGCAGGTATTTCAGTCAGTGAGTCTCTATCGTGCAAAGATAATGTTCCGCTAGCTTGTCCCGTACCCTTAATTATCACAGGATCATCTGTGTACTCCTTTGCTTTCTCGGCAGGCGCGAGGATAAGGGCCGCACCGCCATCACTGATCGGTGAACAATCAAGGGTGTTTAGAGGTGTAGTCACCGGAGCGGAGTTTAAGACGGCTTCCTTGCTGATCTCTTTTTGATATTGAGCATAAGGGTTGAGTGCGCCATTCTTATGATTTTTGACCGCGACTTCCGCCATCTGTTCCTCGGTGGTTCCGTATTTGTGCATATGTCTTCTGGCCATGAGTGCGTGTAGTCCGGGATAGGTTGCTCCCACATAGGCTTCCCATTCTCTGTCAGAAAGGGCCCCTAGGATGCCGTTGGGCCTGTCGGAAAGTAGGTCAGTCATCTTCTCTATCCCTCCTGCCACCACCAGGTCATTTATTCCGGAACTCACGGAGATGAATGCTTCCCGCAATGCTAACCCTCCGGATGCGCAAGCTGCTTCTACTCTTGTACAGGGTATGGGTTTGAGTCCTGAATGGTCTGCAATAACTGACCCAACGTGTTCTTGTTTTATGAACTGGCCTGCGGACATGTTTCCTATGTACATGGCGTCGATATTATGTCCACTTGCTTTTGAGTCTTCCAGGGCTCTGACTCCGGCGTCTACGAATATTTCTCTAAATGTGGTATCCCATAACTCTCCAAATTTTGTGATTCCGGTTCCTATGATTGCTACATCTCTCATATTTATTTCACCAATAAATCCCGTCTTTTTGCATATTCTCCGTAGTCGAGATATTCCGTGTCTTTTAAGAAATCTTTTACCTTGGGAACTGAGTTGTCATTCTTTTCGATCCCTTCGTTTACTGAAAGTGAAAAAGCATCGCTACCTGCTCCGGAACCAAAAGACACGACAAATATTCTTTCTCCAGGCTCGGCCTGGTCCAATACCGAGGCCAGTCCTAGAGGAACTGCTCCGGAGTATGTGTTTCCTATCTGTGGTGTAAGTAAGCCGGGTTCGATTTTTTCCTTGTCGAATCCTAAACGTTTTGCGGCTTTTAGGGGAAATTTTCCATTCGGTTGATGGAATACGGCATAGTCATAATCTTGAGGAGTTGATTCCAGTTTCCTTAGGAGTTTGTTCGCTGCGGAGAGAACATGTTTGAAGTAGGCAGGTCTGGCAGTAAATCTACCTCCATGTTCTGGATAGGGTTGTTTATTTCTTCTCCAAAAGTCGGGAATGTCCGTGGTGTAGGATTCAGTTCCTTCAATGTCTGCAATGGAGTTTTCTCCACTTGATCCGATTATGAAAGCGCTGCCCCCTGCTGCCGCGGTGTATTCTAAAGCTCCTCCTGGTCTGCTTTGAGCTGTATCAGCTCCGATTGCCATACCGTATTCACACATTCCGGATTCTACTAGACCCATACAGGTTTGTATAGCAGCTGTCCCTGCTTTGCAGGCAAATTCGTAATCGGCGGCAGTGAGATTGGGGGTTGCTTGCACTGCTTCTGCAACCATGGTAGCTGTGGGTTTGACTGCATATGCATGAGATTCTGAACCTACATATATCGCTCCGAGGTTTTGAGGGTCTATTTCGGATTTTTCAATGGCATTTCTCGCCGCGTTCACTGCTATTGTGGTTGTGTCTTCGTCATCATTAGCTACTGATTTTTCTTTGATGTTCAGTTTGTTTTTAACCCTCTTCGCGTCTTTACCCCATATCTTTGCTATTTCCTCTGCTTTGATTCGCCATTTCGGTATATAACTACCGTAACCTATTATTGCTGTATCCAATCTGATCACTTAGAATTATTATTGGTCGTGTTGATTCACTTCTGGGCTTTGTATCCCATAAAAATCTTACTATTGTCTATTTTTACTTCGACAATTAACTAATTAGGATAGATTCTTCTGTAGGTTATCTATCAACTTATCAGTATCAGAAACATTAGAAACGACCAAAGGAACTTTCAAATCTTTAGCGATTCTGATAGCGAGCTTGTCCGGTTCATCAATTTTGCCATGGAGCACGATCACTCCTGGAGTCATCCCCCTGACCTTCATAGCCACCAGTGGGGATCTTCCAGTGCTTACATTGGTGAAAATTAGGGCTCTCTCCCTGGTCACACCGAATAAACCTGCGAAGTCGGTCGTCGTTAGTTCTAAAATGGCTTTCGGACCGTCGATTACAGTGTATCCGAATAGACTCTTGTCCAATAGATCTCCGTTTGCCATAGGTTCCCCAC
>CAZKND010000050.1:0-7238 GCA_964554215.1 Hadarchaeota archaeon (SeqCode)
CGCGAGTTCGGCTAGCTCTTTTTCGTCCTCCGCCTCGTCCTCGTGGACAAAAACTTCTATCACGTGAGTATCCGTCGTTAATTGGGTCTTGATGAGGCCTGTAGACGCTTCGTGAGCACATTGTTTGTCAATCTCTTCAGGTCCGGGCATGCCGAAAGCCATGACTATGTCGCAATCGTTCTCATTTATGAGCTTTTTCGCTGCTACCGGTAGGTCTTTTATTCCTGGCACTGTTTTGTGCTTGAAACCTACGCTACAGAGTTCTTTCAACTTTTTCTTGGCTGCGGACGCCATATCGTATCGGGAAAATGTGGTGTCTACTAATCCTACTCTCGCCATTTATTGTCCTCCTGATCTCTTTTTCCATTCTAAATATTCTTCTTTAATCTCGTCGCCTTCTAGGCGGACCATTTCGTTCTCTTCGGCATATCTTTCGGTCTTTTGTCCGGATGTAGCTCCATGTGTTTCTTCATCCATCATTTCACAAACCACACCTGCAGGTTTTACGCCGGCCATCTCCATCAATGCAATTGAGTATTCGGTGTGCCCTTCTCTTTCTTCGAACAGATTATCTGCCGCTCTCAAAAGAGGGACATGTCCTGGCGATCGGAATTTTTTTCCGAATTCTTCTATAGGGGAACTGTCTATCGCCTTGGCACTTATCTCTGCCAGTTTCTTTATTGTCAAAGATCTGTCATCATCGGTTATCCCTGTGAATGTATCTCGATGGTTGACCGTTATTGAGAATGAGGATCTTTCCCCGTACGGTATATCATCTGCTTCTGCGGATTGTAATATTTTGAAATGGGAAGAAGCTTTTTGATATATTTCTGCCATTAGGGGCAAATCCAAATTTTTAGCCGATTCAGGATGGATGGAAGTGCAAATCAATCCTCCACCATCACTTCTCATCTTCGCCACATCGGCAGGGGTCGTTTTTTCCGCCGCTATGACCATATCTGTTTCGTCTTCCCTTTCGGACGCGTCATGCACCAAAACAAAATTCCCTTTCTGAATTTCTTCTACAGCTCTTTCAACGCTCATATTTCCACCTCTATCTTTAACTCATCACCATCTTCTAGCTCGAACTCTTTTCGAAGCTCGATAGGTGAGATAATTTCTAAAATGTTTTCCTCATGATGGGTACGATAGGGAAGGACTATCGCCGCTTCTTCATCTTTTATCTTAGAGGGGAACGCCTTTGCCGGACCAAAACTCCTCTCCTCTGTAGAGAACCCTTCTATCTCCACACCATCTCTCATCTTTAACCATTTCTTGAGTTTCAAAGATGAAGGGCTCAGCTTCAAATCTAAAGTTCCAGGATATGGTTTAAAACCAATTTTTTCTTTGAACTGAGTCTGATATCCTTCCTGACCTATGTAGTAACCTCCTTCACCTAATCCGGATACTACTTCCCCCTTCAGTTCAATCTTCTCGGAACCTTCGCAGAAGATATCTCTCAATCTTTCCCAAATATTTGTGAGAACTTTCAAACCGTCCTGAGTCAAAGCCAACTTTTCAGAGGTCTCATTACTTTCTCTCTTGACGAAACCCTGTTCCAAAAGTTCATCAAGCCATCTAGAGACAATTTCTTCCTTCCTCCCCAATCTTTCCGAAAGTTCTTCCAAAGTAATTTCTACAGGTGAAACATCTGCGTTTTCCTCCGTCAATTCCAGTAAAAGAAACACCTTTCCAAACTCAAAAGATTCCGAGGCTCGACTAAACTCTTCAGTTAGATCCAAATCGGTAATTTCCTTCGTTTCAACGGGAGTTTCCTCATCTTCCAATAAACATATCAATAAATCCACGCTTGATGGATCATGACCGTGCTCCAAAAAATCGCTTGAGAGTATTTCCAATTCCACTTCTCTCTCTTTCCCGTTTTTCTCTAAAATATAGGTAGAATCATGCTTAGAGTGCTTCAATTCATCAAAACCAAAGATCTGAAAATTGTTTTCGAACCATTGGCGGAACTTTCTTGCTTCTTGGACGTTTCCCTGTGATTCTATGAGTCTCCTTATAATTTGGTCATATGTCTCACCTTTAGCACTGATATCTCTGAGATTTTGCCTGGTATCCTTCGTAACGGGAATCTGAGTGGTTTCACTCGACATAACTATCATTTAAACTTCATTAAGATACTTAATAAGTATTAAGCTGCTTAAGATAATATTCGTTATTCATCGACAAAATACTAAACAATCAAACTAAAAAAGACTACACAGAGAAAAATGGAAAAAATAGCCGACTACTGGGAGGAAAAATCAGACAAACAGGTCAAATGCACCTTATGTCCTAGGGGCTGCACTATCCAAGAGGGAGACCTCGGATTTTGCCAAGCGAGAAAGAATATCAATGGAGAACTTTACTCCATAGCTTACGGCCAAGCAACCTCAACTCAACCTGATCCAATAGAAAAGAAACCATTATACCATTTCTACCCAGGGACAAGAGCATTCTCAATGAGTACAGCAGGATGCAACTTCAGTTGTAAACACTGTCAAAATTGGACATTATCTCAATCGAGTGTAAACGATGTAAAAACGGAAGAGATAACACCAGAAGAAGCCGTCGATAAAGCAGAAAGAACGAACTGCGACGGGATAGCTTACACATATGGAGAACCAACTATCTGGTTCGAATACATAAAAGACACAGCGAAAATCGCTAAGGAAAGAGGACTTTACAATGTTCTTGTGACAAATGGTTATCTCAATCAGGACCCATTGGAGGATCTAGAACCTTACATAGACGGAATGAATGTAGACGTGAAAGCATTCAACGAAGAGTTTTATCAAGATATATGTGGAGGTGGAAGCCTAGAACCTGTCTTAGAAACTTGTGAATGGGCTGTCGAGAATGATATACACCTTGAAATCACTAACCTTATCATCCCAGACGAAAATGACGATGAAGAGGAAATTAGAGAGTTGTGTCAATGGATATCAGAAGATTTGGACCCTGAAGTACCTATCCATTTCACAAGATTCAGACCCCTACATGAGATGATGAATAAAAATTCCACACCCATCAACATCCTCGAGAACGCTTGGGATATCGCCCAAGCAGAAGGTCTAAAACACGTATACGTCGGCAATGTACCCGGTCATGAAGCAGACAACACTTATTGTCCTAATTGTGAAGAATTGGTAATCAAGCGTCGAGGTTTCTCTCTTTTGGAGTACAAACTCGACGAAGAACACGCTTGTCCCAACTGTGGATACAACCTGAACATAAAAGGAAAACACAAAAACACGACTCATTCCGGATTTCAACTCTGATTTTTTAAAGAAGTAGAAGATATCCTATAATCGTTAAGAATAATCATAGGAAGAAGAGAAAATGCAATGTTCGAATTGTGAAGAAGACGCTATTACACGGGTCGGATGGAAAGATAAGAACTACTGTTTCAATCACTACAAAAGATATTTTCTCGCCCAAGTGAGCAAGGTGCTGCACAAATACGATATAAACGGTAAAGTCGCCGTTGCCTTATCCGGAGGTAAAGATTCTGCAACCTGTCTAGAATCCTTAACCCATTTTGATAGGGTAGATGTCGAAGCTTTCCACATAAATTTGGGGATAGAAGAGTTCTCAGAAGAATCCTTAAAGAAATCAGAAAATATCTGCGAAAAACAGGATTTGGATCTAAATGTAATAGATTTAGAAGAAAGATACGGAAAAACCATTCCAGAGATAACCGAAGAGGAAAGTGGAAAGGCATGTGGGACATGT
This sequence comes from Hadarchaeota archaeon (SeqCode), assembly GCA_964554215.1. Lineage (GTDB taxonomy): Archaea > Hadarchaeota > Hadarchaeia > Hadarchaeales > JAGGTB01 > CAYLJV01. The sequence continues at coordinate 3,736 of CAZKND010000050.1, forward strand.
GGGACCGTGAAAAGATATCTCATGAACAGATTCACCCACGAAAATGATTTTGATTACGTAGCTACCGGACACACCCTAAGCGATGAAATCTCTTCAACCTTCAACAATCTCGCAAATGTTTACCTGACACCCTTCAGAGGTTTGGAACCTGTTTTGGAAGAAAGAGAAGAATATAACATGATGTCTAGAATCAAACCGCTCTTCTGGGTTAAAGATAAAGAATGTCGGGTCTACGCAGACACTAACGATATAGACTATTTCCAAAAAGAGTGTCCCCTATCCAAAGGATCACCCACAAACGAGTTGAAAGAGTGGTTACATGATTTAGATGAAAAAAAGCCTAAATCTTTGAGGAACTTTGCCAAATCATTCATCAGGATTGAAAACAGGATGGAGAAATCGGACAGCGAACTCAGAACCTGTGAAAGATGTGGATACCCTACAGCTACTGAAGTTTGCCGTTTCTGCAGAATTATGGATAATTAAGACTTAGAGCTACGTTTATTTCTAATTTTTTGAGACATAGGCAAATCATTGTTCGAAAGATTAATTAACAAGGGCCCGGATAATTCTTATTCCCATGATATTGGTCAGCGCATGTTTATTAGGTGTCAATTGTAGATTTGACTCCGAAAACAACCGTGACGAACGGGTAATCGATTACTTGAAAAAAACTAATGAAAATGTGATTCCTGTTTGTCCTGAACAACTAGGGGGATTGCCAACTCCTCGAAATCCATCCATTGTCCCTGACGGAGGAGAAAAAGTCGTAGAAGGGCAGGGCGAGGTCGTAATGAAGGGATTTGGAAATGTGACGAGAAAATTTGTAAAAGGTGCAAGGGAAGTCTTAAAGTTAGCTAACGATTACGACGGTGACAAAGCGATTCTGAAAGAGGGAAGTCCTTCCTGTGGAACAGATCTCATCTGGAAAGGATTCCAAGAAAAAAGTGAAGGTACGGGCGTCACCGCTGCTATGCTCGAAAAAAATGGGATAGACGTAATTTCTGAAGAAGATTTATAGAAAATTTTACTCGTTCTTTATCTTCTCTATACTGTCTCTGAGAGCATCCATGCCTTTGTTTACCAATTCTTCGGCTTTTTCGTCCGTCTCTGCCTCAGAGAAACATCTGAAAACGGGTTCAGTGCCTGAAGGTCTAAGAATATACCATCCGCCGTCCACTTCTATTCTCAATCCATCTTTAGTGATAGGGTCTTCATCTTCAAACTTTTCCGTCAAATCTGCAAGAACATCTTGTTTCAATTCATTAGGACACTCCGCTTTTCTTTTCCTTTGCTTATAATCCGGAAGTGTATCGCTCAATTCGGACAACGTCTTTCCTGTCCTCGTCATGTAATCAATAATCTGAACTGCGGTCATCATTCCATCTCGAGCCATCGCCCAATCGGTAAATATCACTCCACCATTTTCTTCACCGGCTAAGTCTGCTCCATTCTTTTTGTATTCTTCAACCAGTTCAGGTTCTCCAACTTTTGTCCTTGTTATATCCCCATCCAACTGTTCGGCCACATCATCCATCACAGAACTCGTCGCAACAGTAGTTACTATCCTTGGATTTTCCATATCTTTCAGATAGTTGATTCCTGCAAGGGCAAAGACTCTGTCTCCACTCACGATTTCACCGTTCTCATCAACCATTATAGTCCTGTCAGCATCACCATCGTGAGCTATACCCAAATCTGCATCCATAGAAGTAACCGCACTCTTTAAATCACCCAGATGTTCGGAAGTAGGCTCCGGCAATCGACCCGGGAAGTGGCCATCAACCTGTGAATTGAGTGTTACCACATGACAGCCCAGTTCTCTAAGAATGTAAGGAGTCGTTACACAACCAGCTCCGCTCGCACAGTCAACCACCACCTTGAGTTCTTCGTCGAACTCAGAAATCTTATCCAAGAGTGAATCTTTGTATTCCTTAACCGCATCTAATTCTTCCGTCTCTCCAAGTTCGTCCCAATCCACCTGCTCACTGGCGTCTTCGCTGTATATCTCCACCAGTTCATCTTCTTTATCCCGTATGAAGCCAGCTCCTTCCTCGTCCCAGAACTTCATTCCGTTATATTTTGGCGGATTGTGAGAGGCTGTGATCATAACACCCGCATCGCAAGAGAAGTTCCTCGTAGTGAATGATAATACAGGAGTTGGAACCATACCAAGTCTCAAAACATCGCATCCGCCGGAAATCAGACCGCTCGTGATGGCACTTTCGATCATCTCGCTACTGGTTCTAGGATCGTAACCGACCGCCACCTTCCCCTCATTGTCCAAATGTGTAGCAAGAGCCTGACCCAGCTTCAAAGCCAGTTCAGGATTGACTTTCTCGTTCGTCACTCCCCGTATTCCAAACGTGCCAAATAGATCAGTCATATTCTTCCTCTATACTTTGAAAGGGATTCAAGAATTTAAAAATTATCGATATTTCGAACGCAGATTAAGGAGATATTAGGAAAATAATCAGCGAAATCGTGACCAGTGATGCCAAAGTGGTAAGAGAGATGTTCAGAGAAGCTAAATTATCATCGCCGGAAAACTCTCTGGAATAGATATATGTCGAAACCGCGGAGGGCATCGCCATCATCAACACACCGACAAAGAGAGACGTTCCCTGAACTCCTAGAACGGAAAAAATCCCCAAACCTGCAAGAGGCATGACGATGAGCTTGAAAATCAAAGTCCTAGCTATCATTCCCCACTTTCCGGTCGGTCTCTTCAACTCTATCGAAGCCCCGGCCCCTAACAATGCAATCGGGAGGGCCAATTCCGATATGAGAGATATCGCGCCGGCCGGTACGGATGGGACTGGTAGACCAAAGTAGGAGAAGAAGATTCCCAGGACCAAAGCTATCAGGACCGGATTCAGAAAAATCCTCTTCAAACCTTGTCTATAATCAGCGGACGCGGAGTTCATGGAAGCCAGTATCACCATGGTCAGAGTTATCTGAACAGGTGATGTCAACCCTAAGATCATGCTTGCTTCACCACCAGCTATCTCACCTAGGACCACCGCCACAACAGGGAGGCCCATATACCCAGTGTTCCCGTGGAACGACTGGACGATGGAGACGCTTCTCGAGGCGTTGTCCTTTATCTTCCTGGAGAACAGGAAAGCTAGAGCAGCTATGAGGAAAATCCCGATCCAAAAACCTACAATTAGTTTCAGGGAAAATATTTGGCCCAGCGAAACATCATAGACCGAGCTGAAAATCAAAGCCGGCAACGCTACGTAGAAAGCCAATTTGTTCAAAACTTCGGCCCGGAAAGAGGTTATCAGGCCAACTTGTTTACCTAAAATGCCTAGGGATAACAGACCGAGGATTGTAAGCACGATTTCGATCAACACCATAGGTATCACATTCACAAAAAGTGAAAACAATATTAAAAAAGACCCCGCAATACCCAAAAACGAACAACACTAAAAGTTAACGGACTTACAAAATACACAGACTCGAGGGCCTGTAGCTCAGCTGGATAGAGCGGTAGCCTT
>CAZKND010000050.1:7248-8895 GCA_964554215.1 Hadarchaeota archaeon (SeqCode)
CATCCAAAAAATAAGCTCACTCAGAAAAATTAAAGCGGGGTCTTTAATCGCGCAAAGCAACAGCATTAAAAAATGAATTCAAGCAGAGCTGATAAAAATTCGAACTTAAACAGATACCACTATTCTATCCTAAAAAGCAAAAAAAGTACAATCAGCCAATTGATTTATTCTAAATCTGTTATAAAATCTGCAAAATCAGTAATCTGAGGTCTTTCCAAATCGGTTTCGTCGTCGAAAGACCAGAAACCGTAATCGCTATGGTCTCCGAACATTCCAACTCCTTCCATCCCATGGTCGGAGAGTATGACTAGATGGTCGTCTCTTATTTCTTTGATCTTCTCAACTATCTCCTCTAGGTCGTCGTATATCATCTTCATCAAGGTGTCATTTCCGAAGTTTAGATGACCTATGACGTCCGCTCCTGAAAAGTATCCGAGCACGAAATCATAATCATCATTTTTGAGGGCTTCTAGAAATTCTTCTTTGACCTCTCTATGATGTTCCATCGCGAATTGGTTGTATTCCTTTCGGATTTCCTTTTTCTCTTCATCACTTTCCGCTTCTTGGAAGAATTCCTTCATCATGTCTCGCTCTTTTTCATGCTGTTCTTTGTAGTAGGAATATCCCGGTAAATCGATGACTTTCGGGTTTTCAAAATTGGAGAAGAAAGTCTCTTCTTCTGAGAAATTTTTCTGCCACATCTTCTCGTCACCCAATTCAAGGATTTCCTCTTCCTTGTTCTCACCGGTCATGAAAGAGCTCCATAGGACCATCGTTCTCGGTTGGTCAAACTCTGAAATGTCCGTCTTACCGTAAGTCTCCTGCTTTAGATTCTCGCAATTATATTCTTCGACCTTCTCATACTCTAAAGCATCGATTGCAAAAACAACTGTCATAAAAAATCATTCCTCTATTTAGTTATGATTCCGCCGGCACAGGTGTCTGTCCTTTCGAGGACAAACCTGCCGAGGGCTTGGTAATCGTTGAAGTTTTCAACAACAACCGGTTCTGAAGTTTTAATCCTGACGTTCGCGACCTGTCTATTCTCGATCTTTTCGGACTCTTCTCCACTCACGACCTCTAAGGTGCTGGAATCCAAAACTTCATCTATCTCCATATCCGCTTTCACTTCTTGAGTCGCACACTTGAAGGTGATCCTTTCCCCCTCTTCGAAAGGTTCTTCAGACATCCAGAAAACGTGAGCTTCGACCTCGTCCGTGACAATCGGATCTCCATCCGGTTCCACTATGACATCTCCCCGGTCAACGAACAATTTGTCTGATATTGATACACCTGTACTCTTACCTGCAACGGCTTTATCCGGGTCCTCATTGAACTCCACCAACTCTTCCACCTTAGTGCTCTTGCCTTTCGGCATAACCTTAATCTCTTCACCTTCTCTGATAACTCCACTTTCAACTCTACCGACAGAGGCTCTCCTACCGTCGAACTGGTAAACATCTTGAATAGGCAATCTGAGAGGTTGTTCAATAGGTGGAGCAGTCTTGTCGAAAGTGTCTAAAGCTTCTAGAACGGTTGGACCATCGTACCAGGAGAGATTATCCGTCTTTTCCGCCACGAAATCCCCTTCTTTTGCCGATATTGGGATTACATATGTCGGGTCTATCCCGATCTCGTCCAAGAATT
>CAZKND010000050.1:8905-9105 GCA_964554215.1 Hadarchaeota archaeon (SeqCode)
AGGTTTTCCTTAACTTCTTCATACCTTTCTTGATCATAATCCACCAAATCCATCTTGTTCAAAACAACGATGACTTGATCGAGCCCCAATAAGCTGAGTATGTATGCGTGTCTTCGAGTCTGTTCTTGAACTCCCTCATCCACATCGTCTATCAAAACAGCGGCTTCCGCCTGGCTGGCTCCGGTTATCATGTTTTTCAC
>CAZKND010000051.1:0-8958 GCA_964554215.1 Hadarchaeota archaeon (SeqCode)
TACCGGGTGGTCACAAGAAGAACTCATAGAATTTATCGAAAAAAGAGGGGAAAAAGTAGGTTTTGACGGTCAATACCTGGTGGCCAGGGACCACGGAGGGCCATATCAAAGCATGAGAGACCGTGGAGATCCGAACGTAGACTTGTCACAAGCTATAGAATTTTCCGAAGATATGTTTGCGGAAGATGTCAAAGCAGGTTTTGACATTTTACATGTCGACGCAACCGAGGATGCTAGGATTGAAGGTGGATTGGAATTGGATGAGGTGGCGGACAGGACTACCGAAATTATCAGTTTTATTGAAGAGTTTAAAGACGAGGAAGACATCTCCGGTGCTTATTACGAGGTCGGAACCGAGGAGATTATTGGAGGTATGACGGAACCGGATGATTTTGAGATGTTTATCGAATTGTTGAAAAGCGAACTCGCTGAGGAGGGGGAAGAGGAAGTCTTGGAAGAGCTACTATTTATTGTGGGGCAGGTGGGGACCAGGATGAGGATTGATATGACGAACCAGTTCGATCCTGAACAGGCCGAAACTTTGGTGGATATAGCTTCACAGCAGGGTTTGTTCTTGAAAGTCCATTATACTGATTGGCTCGAATCTTCCAAACTTGAAAAATTCCCAGACCTGGGTATTGGAGCAGCTAACGTGGGGCCAGAGTTCGCAGCTTCCATCATAGAAGCCTTGAAAGAGTTGGAGGGGAGAGAAAAGGAGGTGCTGGAGGAAGTTGGTAAGGAAGATGAATGTTCGGACTTCATGGATATACTCAAAGATACTGCTGTTCATAAGGCGCCGTGGGAAAAGTTCGCTCCTGAGGATTTGGATGAAGATGAGCTCGAAGAATTCGCCGAGAATAATAAGGAGAATATTGCGTTCTGTGTAGGTAGGTATGTGATGAATGAAACTCAGGTCTTAGAGGCTCGTAAGATTCTTTATGAAAACATCAGAGAATACGGATCTGTTGAAGATCCTCAAGATTTGGTTATTGAAAAAATCAGAGAATCTATCGGACGTTACGTTGAGGCTTTCGATCTCGAAGGTACTGTTGACTGATTTTCTAAGGCTACTGTTTTACTTATTTCTGTTTATTGCGATTTCCGTATCTTCCGCTTGGACTTTTAGAATGGAGTTTTCATAGGAATATTTTTCTATCCCGTCTATTTTTTCCGGTTCGAATTCGCAGTAAAATGCGTATTCTCCGCGTTGATAGAGGGATATCCGTATTTCTTCTTCTTGCATTTCAACCTCGTTTATCCCTTTCGGCGGGTTGTACACGTCGAGCAGACCTATGGGCGCAAATCCTTGTTTGATGGGGGATATTATGAAAAGTTCACATTCGAGTTCTTCTAATGAGACCGTCAGGTCTTCTTTTGAGTGTTTTTCCGAGAAATAACCATACAATACATAGTTGCCTTCCGGTAATTGTGCGTCTGAAGGGTCTACAGTTATGGTTTCTTTCGTACCTTTTCTGTAGATGTTGAATGCTTCGACCAGGCCTGTTTCTCCAACTTTTGTGAAGGCTTTCAGGGGTGTTTTTCCTCTGAAAGGGTCTCTAAGTAAGCAATCTTCGGTGGGTTTTGCAGGTTCGTCTGGTCTCGGGATTTTCCCGTCTTCAAAACTAAGTTTTTTCACGATATCTTCGTCGGTCTTCCCAATCATATCGGTGAGGTAGACCGGGCCTCCGCTGAGGACTGTCGACAATGCGTGTGGTTTGGCATATGGGTCGTGGGATTGGAACATGTCGTAGTCGGGATTGGTTATGTTGCTTACCCATAGTGAGTTGTAAATGTTGAATCGGAGGTGGTGTTTTGCGTTGAATTTGGAGTAGGGGATGTAATCTATCGAGTTTCTAGAGAGGTTAGTCTCGTCTTTATGGATACATTCCGAGACCATGGACATACAGTTCAAAACTGTTTCAAGATGTTCATCGGCCCCTCTGTATACTGAATCCAGTAGGTTTGTAGAGGCTTCTTCGATTGGGATTTTGTCTATTGTGTGTCTGATTATATCAAACTGGTTATCTACTTTAACGAAGTCTATACCTTTTTCGGATAGGGATTTGTACCAGTTTTCGTAAAATTCGGTTCCTTTCGGTGATGGTATCAACTGTCCGTCGGAGCTGGGGAAGAGGTTATCGTCTGGAACTTCGGCTTCGGGGCTCACTCCCTCCCAATCCCCTTGCAAAGCATGCCAGACCCCAACATGTTCCACGCCCATCGATTTGATTTCGTCTACTGTTTCCTTCATTTCGGAAAAGTCCTCACAGGGTTCATAGCTCAGAAGTCTTTTCGAATCGTCTATCTCTTGCCAACCATCGTCTATTATGACAGTCTTCAATGGGATATCATGTGAAATCAAGTGGCTTACCAACCCGCGTAAACTTTCGTCACTAACCTTTTCATATAGCGAATTCCAGGTGCAGCAGCCTAAATATTTGAAAGGTTCCGGGTATTCCCACATCTCTTTTTCCCGATTCAACGGGAGATATGCGGCTTCGGTTGCTTCGTAAGGGTCTTCGTCCACAGCTAAGGTGCCGCAAGGTATCTCATCGTAAACACTGGTCTCGTCTCCACCCATCGAAACCATCAAAAATCGGCCCTCTTCTCCAGATACGGAGCTTTTCTGACCTGAACCGGTGGAGGCCACCACCCCTAAATATTGGTCATTGACCTCTGTGAATAGATAATGAGTGTGATCGGGTATTTCTTCGATCCCCCCAACAAAATCAGGGTATGCAAAGGAGTCCCAGTCCATGCCTTTGCCGGAGAGTGAAAAACTTCTCAAGGCTTTACCGATAGCTACGGGTAATGACTCTACCATATGTTTAATCGTGGGTTTGAGTATGAACCAGGGGGTCGATAGTTGGGATAAGGCTGTTTTCAACCAATAATGAAGGTCTCTACCGGAGTTGTTATAGCTGACTGCGGAGGGAAATTCTAACTTTTCTGCTGTGAGGCCTCCTGTGATGTTTCCAAATAGGGGTTTATCGAAATCGTTTTCTATGTGAAAGTCTATACATGGAGAGTCTTGATATACTTCGGCTATTAGAGAGATTCTGTTTTCTTCAAATTCATAATCGAGTCTTATGGATTCTATTACAAAATCTCCTTCTTTTTTCTCCTCTTTTTTCACACCTTCAAACTCGCAATTTTCCGGGCAAAGTTTTTCACCATCGAAATTTAGAAAAAATCCAAGATCTCTAACCACTTCTTTTCCTTGTCTGAAAATATCCATTTTGCCGGAATCGTCTAATTTCAACTCGAAATTTTCCGTTTCTAAACTCATGTTAGCACTCTGGTCATTGAAAGGTTCTCAATATGTTAGTAAATGTTTTTCTGGGAAATATAGCCGCTTCCTACAGTTTTTATAGTGAGGGAGTTCAAGAAAAAGAATAGATATAGATGGGTGAGAAAGAGAAACCTAAAATTGGTCTCTTAGTAGCTAGCAGAGAGTTTTTTCCAGACGAACTATCTTTTGAAGGCGGTCAAAAAGTAGTCGACAAGATGGAAAATGCTGAAATCGAAGTGATAACGGCTTTTTCTCCGGAAGATGAAGAGGGGTTGGCAAGTAATAGAGAGGATTCTAAAAAATATGCGGAACTATTCAAGAAAAACAGAGAAGAACTGGATGGAGTACTAGTCACACTGCCCAATTTTGGTGACGAAAAAAGTGTAGTTGAGACCTTCAAGCTTTCAGAACTAGATGTCCCGATAATGATCCATGGTTTCGCCGACGAACTAGGTAAGATGGATAGGGAACATAGGCGTGACTCTTTTTGCGGGAAGATCTCCATCTGCAACAACTTGAGGCAGTCAAATATCAAATTTACAAACACGGAGAAACATGTGGAATCTCCGGAATCTCAAGAGTTCGAAAAAGATTTGGAAAGATTCAAACAGATCTGCAAAACGGTGGAGGGTCTGAAAGGAGCTAGACTAGGGGCGGTGGGTTTAAGACCGAACGCTTTCCAAACTGTCAGATTCAGCGAAAAAATCCTAGAAGGGGAAGGAGTTTCGGTCGAAAATATAAGCTTGATGAAAACTCTGAAAGAGTCCGAAGAGATGGATGAGGACGATTCTAGAGTTCAGGAGTCTTTGGAAAAGATGGAAAACTATTTTGAATTTGATTTGCCGGAGGAAGACCAACTCAAAACTGCTAAACTGATGGCATTCTTGTCAGATTGGATAGATAGAAAAGAACTGGACGCTATCTCTTTCCAATGCTGGCCGGATATCGAAGAATACTTCGGAATCAGCCCTTGCGGTTCCATGAGCTTGTTATCTCAATCTCTGGTTCCCAGTGCTTGCGAATCCGATGTCATGGGGTCACTTTCCATGTATGCTCTTCAGCTGGCATCTGGAAAACCTGCAGGTCTGGTCGATATAAACAATAATTATGGAGATGACCCTGACAGATTCTTGGCTTTTCACTGCAGCAATTTCGCTCCATGTTTCTTCGAAAACGATGAGTGTGAATTAGGTTTTCACGACATGCAAGGAGTTTACGGAGCCTGTCACGGGCGAATAGAACCGGGTCCTGTTACATTTCTTAGAATTTCCACTGATGATCAGGAAGGCAAGGTCAAGGCGTTCATTGCTGAAGGAGAATTTACAGACGACGACGTGGAAACATTTGGAGGATATGGCGTGGCTAAAGTCGGCGATATTGAGTCCTTAATGGATTTGATTGTGGAAGAAGGATTTGAACACCATACAGCGATGGTAAAAGCACATGTTGGAGATGCTATCGAGGAGTCTCTAGAAAAGTATATGGACTGGGAAGTTTATCGCCATTCTTAAGACCTAAAAATTAGACTTCTATTTCTCCGTCAATTATTTTCTTGTAGACTCTTGCACTTTCTCTAACAGTTCTCTCTTGAGTCTCATAATCTACACCGATTAATCCGAACCTTTGCTCAAATCCTGAGTCCCACTCAAAATTGTCGATCGTGCTCCAGTAGAAATACCCTTTCACATCTATACCGTCCTCAATAGCGTCCGCAACTATGCCTAGGTGTGATTTCAGGAATCTTTGTCTTTGCTCATCTTCATCGGTTGAGATACCGTTCTCGGTTATGTAAACAGGTAGGTCAAAGTCCCTTACCATTTCCAAAGCTTTCCGGAACCCTTCTGGATATACTTCGTACCCCATCTTCGTCGTTTCCAATCCTTCACCTATCGCTCCTTCCGCAACTTGGTTTGGAGCCTTGCTACCTAAACTCACCTGAAGGGCTTCTTTGAGAAGATTGAAAGAAAGTACAAACCGGGTGTAATAGTTCACGCCTACAAAATCTAAAATGGGTCCCTCCCCTTCAAGGTCTCCCGACCCGTATGGGAATTTCAAATCTGCATCTTTTAGAGAGTTCAACATCGCGCCGTTCCAAATCCAGTCAATGAGTTTAGCGGCGGGTTTGAAAATGAGATTTGAGCATTCCGTTATTTGAATATTTTTAGCGATTCCGACTTTCCTTTCAGGATCATCGTTTTGGAGTATTTCCCGAGCTTTTGCGTGGGCTCTCATGAGGTTTCCACCAACTTGGAAACATTTAGCCAGTCCTTGGTCTGTAGGCCAGGTGTCCGTCAGGTAGGAAAAACTGTAAACTGCGGGTTCGTTTATAGAGACCCAATATTTGACATCGTCTATTTCTTCCGAAACCTTTTCCACGAATCTGTAGAAGTATTCCAAATTTTCCTGTTTTGTGAAAGCGCCTTTGTCTTTGAACCATGTCGGGTTTGAAAAGTGGTGAAGTGTCATGAAAGGTTCGATATCCCTTTCTCTCATGGCTTCTATCATGTCTTTGTAGTGTTGGATGGCTTCTTCGTTGAACTCTCCTTCTTCGGGCTCTATCCTGCTCCATTCGATCGAGAATCTGTAACCGTTTTGATGAAGTTCTTCCATTAAGTCGAAGTCTTCTTCGTATCTTTCGTAATGTTCACAAGCATTTTCGGACGGTTCTGCTCCGCCACCTTGTTGCTCCCATCTCCACCAGTCATTCCACTTGTTGTTTCCTTCGACCTGATGGGCTGCGGTCGCACTCCCCCATATAAAATCGTCTGGAAATCTGCTCATCTTATCTACTTAAACGGTTAGTTCTCTATATTCTTTAAAATTATCCTCAATCTAGTAATTTAGCGAAAATCAGACCTCTTCACACGAAATAATTCAGCCGCATTCCAAGCTTTCTAAGCTCTTTCGCGGCTTCCAACCTTGGAGAGCTTCTCTCGTTTATCTCTTCTATTTCGAAATCCATAACTTCGGGAAAATCTTCCCGTATGTCGAAAAAACCGCCGAGAGTGAGCGCGGGGACCCATGCAATTATCGACTTGAAATGGCCTCTCCCCCATAAGGCGTTCGATATGTAATCCCATTCGGTCTGACCCAGCTGCTCAGGTTGCCATCCTTCAAAATATTCGGGGAAGCCGAGAGGGTCTTCTTCGGTCGACACGAGTTGGTGGACGAAGTCGAGCGCTGCGAGAGCGTACTCTTTCCAAACCTCGTCTCCGGTCTTCTCCCAGAGTTTCAACCAGTCGTAAGCTATGGCGGCTCCGTAAGGGTCTAGGTGGTGGTGTGCTGCGGATACCGATGTCGCTCCGGTCGTGGTGACGTCTCTCTCTCCGAGCGGTGTGTCTTCTGAGAACGGGACATCGTAAAAGTAGGTCCAGGTCAGTACGTAGTTAGCTACTTTTTTCGCTTTTTCGAGATAGCGGTCTTTTTCGGTGACGTCGTGCAGGAGGATTAATGATCTGAGTATTGAGTGTCCGCCTTCTTTGTCTATGCAGTTGGAGTCCAATGCGTCGCCCCAGTAAAGGTCTTTGTCGACCGAGCTTTCGATGTGGAACTCCATTGCTTTTTCGGCGGCTTCGAGGTATTTTTCGGACCCTTTGAGTTTGTAAAGTTCTACGAGAGGCCAGACGACGTATGCTCCGTTGGTGCTTGACGAGTCTATCAGTTCTCCGTCTCTCGACCACCATCTTCCGTAGTTCCCGTCTTCCGGCTGGTTCTGTACCATGAAGTCGCAAAAGTCTTCAGCCATCTCCAACCATTTCTCTTTCGCTTCTCCGTGTTCTTTTGCGAGGTTGTAAATCCTTATGAAGTTGTAAGCCATTTCACTCATCATCCTGGTGCTGCACCCTTCGTGGGGTGAGAAGTGGAGTCCGAACCATTTACCTCTGGCTAGCTGGTAGTCCGACAACATCAAACCGTTCGGTAGTTGGGCGTCGGTGAAGAAGTCAAGCGTTTTAAAGCTGATTTCTTTGAGTCTTTCTTCCCCCGAGTCAAGGTAGGCCTTGTAGAGGGAGTGACAGATTTCGGGATTTTTACCTACGAAACCTCCTGATATCGTGTTGGTGACGGGTAGAAGTCCTCTGTGAACTGCTGTGATGAATCCTGAAGCGTCCTCTCTTTCCACGTAGAGGTTGTTGATGACGTGGTTTATCCTGTGCTCGGAGTTTTCACCCCAGTCGTTATACGTTCTCAATTCCGGATCTAGTTTTTTCCAGATCTTTTTCAAAAGCTCGTGGTACGTCGATTTGGGGTCGTCTTTCCAAGTTATGTAGAATTTTCGACGATATTTGAGACCGTTTTTGATTTTGAAATGTTTTTCTTTTTTTCCTGAGAGTCCGTTGAGGTAATATTTTTTGTTGTGTCTTTTCGGTTTTTCAGTTAGCGGGACCCTTATGTTGAAGACTGTTTTCGAGTTTTCTGTGACTGTTTCGACGGACGATATCTCGTTTTCGCTCTTTGCAGGGTCTGTGAACACTGCTAGCGGCCCTTTGCCGTCCTCGATTATCGAACAGGACGGTATCCCCAGTCTGTCTTCTCGGAAGCTCCACCCTTCTCCGGGTTTAGGTTTGGGAAAGTCCCCCTCTCCTTTCGGGTTTCCGTTATAGTTGACGCAAGGATTTATCCAAGATTCGGGTTTTTCGGGTGTTTCAATCTGGAAGGATAGTTGGACTTTTCCATCGCCTGCGATTCTCCATCTCCTCTCTATCTCTAAGGAGTTTTCACTCTCTTTTACCTCGTCTATAATCTTGCTTTTTCCCAGTTGGCAAAAGATTTGATTTCCTTCGAGTCTTAGATTGTCCGAGGTTATCTTCTCTCCATCTTTATGGAAATGATAAGGCAAGGTTAGCTTCCTGTCTCCGGAAGATATCTCTATCCGAGTATCGTTCTTCTTTTCTATTTCCATGCAGATTCATTTTCTAATCGATAAAGAAAATAGTTTTGGTGCCGGTCAGTTTAAACAGAACTAATTATTTTTTGTTATGGGTGTAACAAAAAATAGTAAAACAAATCATCAGATACGTTCAAACCCAAAAAATTGAAACTTAACTAATGTCAGTAGAATTCGACTTCTATCCGATCTATCCTCTTAAAATCAGAATCTTTTGTCACCATAATTAAATCCCGGTTTGATACCATCCCAGCTATTATCGTATCTATCTCAGCCAAACTGTCTCCGTTCTTCTTCAACCGATAATAAATCTCCCCTGCTTCTTCAGCATCATCCATAGTGAAATCAAGTACTTCCTTTGCAGAAAAAAGGTCTTGAACATCGAACTGTGCAAATTTTGACAGTTCGTAGAGACATGGGGACCCAGTAACCTCTCGACCTTTTATATCCTCATGTTTCTGCACTGCCTTCTTATCTTCATTTATTAAGTCAACTAGAAAACTAGTGTCCAGAAAGTAATCTTTCACGATCCTCGTCCTCCTTACTTTTCATCCTACTTTCCTCTATTTTGCCCCATTCTAAATCGAGATCACTTCCTAGTAGATTGGAAAAGTCTTTCCGAGATTTCTCGGTTAGTTCCATCACTACCTCGCTGAAGCTCTTATCATCACCCTTGAGCTTTTTTAATCGCTCGTAGGCTTCATGCCTCAAAGATATGGTTTTAGATGTCATGTGTATGTGTATATGTATGTGTAATTATTAGTACTTTCGGGTTTGCCAC
>CAZKND010000052.1:0-7199 GCA_964554215.1 Hadarchaeota archaeon (SeqCode)
TTGACGAGTTCGACTCCGATCATCATACCTTTCCCTCTGACGTCTCCGATGAGTTCGTGATCTTCTTTCATTTTTTCGAGTTTCTTCTTCAAGAACTTGCCTTTGCTTGAAGCTTTTTCCAACAAGTTCTCTTTTTCGATCAGTTCTAAACTGGCTATCGCTGCGGCACATCCGAGCAGGTTGCCTCCGAACGTGCTTGCATGGGAGTCAGGCTCCCAGTCCATGACATCTTCTCTGGCGACCATGGATCCTATTGGTGCAACTCCTCCGGACAGGGCCTTCGCCGTTGTAACTACGTCGGGTTCTACGTCCCAGTGTTCTATCGAGTACATTTTTCCCGTCCGTCCGAGACCTGCTTGGATCTCGTCTGAGATGAAGAGCCAGTCGTTTTCTTCGCAGATCTCTTTGACCATGGGATAGTATTCAGGTGGAGGTGATATATAGCCCGAGTTTCCTTGGATGGGTTCGACTATCAAGGCCGCTACGTCTTCCGGCGGTATCTCTTTCCTGGTGGCTTTTCTGATGTATTCTACGCATTGGAAGTCGCAGTCGGGGTATTCGGAATTGTATGGGCATCGGTAACAGTAAGGGTAAGGCATGAAGTCTACTTCAGGTACGAGGGGTGCGAAGTGTTTTCTGTGTTGGGCTTTGCCGGATGATAGGCTTAGGGCGCCCATCGTCCTTCCGTGAAATGCTCCTCGGTAGGAAATCATCTTGGGTTTTTGTGTGTGCCATCTTGCGAGTTTGAAAGATGCTTCGACCGCTTCGGCTCCCGAGTTGGCGAAGAATGCTTCTTTCGGGAAGTCTCCTGGAACCGTTTTGCAGAGTTTGTCCGCGAGTTCTATCTGGAGGTCGAAATAATAATGAGTTCCGGCGAAGTGGGACATCTTGTCCATTTGTTCCTTCACTTTGTCGACGATGTATGGGTGGCGGTGTCCGAAGTTCAGGACGAACATTCCGGACGAGAAGTCGAGAAAAACGTTCCCGTCGGGGTCTTTCACGAAGGAGCCCCATCCTTCTTCCCCTACTAATGGTTCTGACCGGGTGTATGATGATGATATGACTTCGTCATCTTTCCGTATTATGTCTTGAGATTCTTCTCCAGGTACGTCACCTTCGACCTTTGGCCAATCTTTTACCCAGTCTGGCTTGTCGTTCACTGTTTTACCTCTTTAACAAAAAAAAGGATATAATGTAATACTATAAATGATTTATGAAAATTACCGCTTTTAGGTGTAGATTGGAATGTTTTTATTTGGATGTTTCTCTTTTTAGAGTGCTTTGATGCTTTTCATAGTTGAAAGGAGATTAGTTTCATCCTCTTATGTATATAATTATATTTTTAGGTTTGGTTTTGGCTCCTCAAGTCAATTGTTAAATCTTTTTAGTTTCATACGAAACTTTTTATTAAAAAAAGTTTCAACTCAAACTAGTGGAAAAAGATGAATGATATGGTAAATAAAAATTCTTCAAGAGAGGGTGGGGAAAACTTTGGTCACTCGATTGAGGCTCAAAACATAGGTCTTACTTACAGTGACGGAACGGAAGCTGTAAAAGATATTTCTTTAAAGGTCCCTAAAGGTGAATTCTTTGGATTTTTAGGTCCTAATGGTGCTGGAAAAACTACTTTTATCAAAATTCTGGTGACTTTGATGAATCCTACTCAAGGAAATTTAAGGGTTAATGGCTTTGATCTCGGAGAGAATCCTCAAGCTATTCGAGAATCTATTGGATATATGGGTCAGGAGACCAGAATCGATGAAGATCTGACTGCTTGGGAAAATATTCGATTCTTTTGTGAAGCTTACGGCGTGCCAAAGGAAAAGTGGGAAACAAGGATTGAGGATTTGCTAGAGTTGGTTGGGCTTTTAGATGTGGCGGATAAAAAGGCTGGAGATTTTTCCGGAGGAATGAAGAAGCGACTAGATGCTGCTATGACTCTTGTTCATGAGCCCCCTCTGATTTTTTTGGACGAACCTACTACAGGTCTCGACCCAAAGTCCAGAAAAAAGTTGTGGGAATATTTTCAAGAGATAAATGATAGAGGGAGAACGATTTTTCTCACTACACAGTACCTTGAAGAGGCAGACCAACTCTGCGATCGAGTTGCAGTTATTCAAGATGGTGAGATAATAACTGAAGGTTCGCCTACGGAATTGAAAGATGAGGTAGGAGGACGGGTTTTAGAGATAAAGATAGATGGTGAGAAAGGGTCTATCGAGAAAGCGGAAAGTTTGATTCGCGATACATGTGAATTTGATGATGATGCTTCATTGAAAGCAAATGAAGAGGGCATTACAATAGGTTCTAGAGATGTTCTTGAGATCGGGACTGATATATTATTAAAATTAAGAGATTCGGGATTTGATATCAAGGAATTTGATATTCATGAACCCACTCTCGATGATGTGTTTATGGCCATTACAGGAGAAAGAGCTAGTGATGGCGATGAGATTGCAGAGGATGAGATAAAATCTGGTTTGGAGGGATAATATGTCAAATTTGGATGATAAAAATTTAGATTCTAAAACTCAGGAAGGCATTAAGAGAGCAAGTAATTCTTTCTTTGGTGATGTTTCAGCTAGTTTCAAAAGGTGGCTTTTGAAGTTCATCCGGAGCCCTCACGTTATTGCTATGAACCTTCTTCAACCTGTCTTGTTCCTATTCCTGTTTTCACAAATTTTTGGAGGGGTTGTCGGTGGACCAATGAGTGCGTTTTTAGGTGAGTCTGTTGACTATATTACTTTTCTATTGCCGGCTATAGCTATTCAGGTGGCGATGATGACGGGCCAGGGCAGTGGTATTGGTCTTGTGCAGGATATTGATGAAGGACTTTTTGAAAAGGTGATGGTTTCTCCTATGGGTACCACGGGTGTTTTTTTGGGTAAGACTCTTTCAGAACTTATCCGTATAGCAATTCAGATAGGTATTATTTTGGGCCTAGGTGTCCTTCTTGGAGCAGAGATAGCAACCGGTATTGCTGGTGTTTTTGGAGTTATTCTTATTGGCATGCTTTTCTCGCTGATATTTGTTTCTTTGACCACTGCGATTGCAATGTTTACTAAGGATCAAGAGGCCATGATATCCATTGTTACTCCAATTGTCTTTCCACTTTTGTTCCTTTCCAGTGCTTTCCTGCCTTTGGAATCGCTTCCGTCCTGGGTTCAAACTTTTGCAACTTTCAATCCTGTCACTTACGGGGTTGACGCTGCCAGATCTATTGTTTTAGGTGAGAATGTGATGACTGTGATTGAGGTGAGTAGTTTTTCAGGGATTTGGAATACAATCATCCCTGCTATTTTGGTCTTGTTAGCGTTTGCGTTTGTTTTGGGAGGTTTTGCAGTGTTTGCGATTCAGAGGGGAACGAGTTCGGAAGTAGAATAGTGAAGATTTTGAGATAATGTGGTGATTTTAGATGAGTAATGATTCTGAAATATTCAATCTATTTCATAGGGTGTACAAGGAGCTGATTTTGAATATTAAGTCTATGGCGGAGCCTTATGAGTTCAATAGGGGTGAGTTGCCGATTCTGGCAAGGTTGATAAAAGGGGGAGATGGTGTTACTCAGAAGAAGTTGCTGGAGGATCTTCCGATTTCTAAATCTACGATGTCCAAGGTAATTACCAATCTTGTTGATAAGGGGTATATCAGGAAGGAGAAGGATCCGGAGGATAAGAGGGCCACTAAGATTTTTCTTACTGAGGAGGCTGGTAGGGCGGAGGAGAAGATTAGAGAGATTGATGGTGAAGTTGAGAGAAAAATGTTACAGGGCTTGGACGATGGTGAGAGGAAAGAGCTAAGGGAATATTTGAAAAAATTATTTGAAAATCTTGAGATGGATTAAAAAGTTTTGAAGTTCTTTAAGTGGTTTTTAAAGATGACCATACAGGACAAAATCTCACATTTAAGCTTGTTCTGACATTCCTTTTAAATCATTTATATGACATAAGTACATGTAGATATGAGGGAGTATTTTTATGATATCTTTGGATAGAATGGATGCTGTGGACATCAATTCTGCTTGGAGAGGTGTTCCACCCCGAGTTTTAATGGAAAATGCTGGAGCAAACCTCGTTAGAGAGTTAGAGAAGAGAAAAAGTCCGGAGAAAAAGGCATTGATTTATGCAGGTACCGGAAACAACGGTGGAGACGGTTTTGTCGCGGCCAGACACTTGATAAATCGAGGGGTAGACGTTGACATTATCCTTTTGGGAAGACCGGAAAATATCAGCACTTCTCACGCCAGGGAGAATTGGGAAGTCTTGAGACAGATGGACGATTCGGTCGATATCCACAAGATTCGCGATTCTAAACAGTTCAGAGACTTAGAAGTGGACGATTCCGACGTCGCTATGGACGCGATGCTCGGAACCGGGATCACAGGAGCTCCTAGAGAACCTGTATCCACCGCGATTAGGGACTTCAACGAGAGAGGAGGTTACAAGATAGCGGTCGACGTCCCCACAGGTGTCAACCCTGAAACTGGTGAACCCCACGAACGTGCCTCCAGATGTGATCTCACTGTTACTTTTCACGATAACAAGCCCGGCATAGACCAGGCGCCGGAAGAATACACTGGCGAAGTCGTACCCGTGGATATAGGTACGCCGAGGACGGCCTACAAGAGGACGGGGCCTGGAGATGTGAAGTTGGCCGAGACTGTCCGTCCCGAAGCGTCTCATAAGGGCCAGAATGGAAGGGTTTTGATCATCGGTGGAGGTTCGAAGTATGCGGGTGCTCCGGCTCTGGCGGGGTTGTCGGCTTTGAGGACGGGTGTTGATCTGGTGACTTTGGCGGTCCCTTCCCGTGCTGCGAGTGTGGTGAATTCGTTTTCTCCTGATCTGATCACTCACGATCTGCCTGGCGATGATTTGTCGCCTGAGGCTTTGGACGAGTTGGAGGGTTTGGTGGCGAAGTCTTCGGCCGTGATCATGGGTCCTGGTCTGGGCACTGAGCGCGATACTCGGAGGGCTGTGGTGGAGTTGTTGGACATGTTGATCGAGGGTTATCCTGAGAAGCCGGTCTTGTTGGATGCTGACGGTTTGAAGATCGCCGCTGATAGGCGTGATTTGTTGGGCGAGGGCAGTTTTGTCCTGACTCCGCATTCCGGCGAGTTCGAGACCTTTGCAGGGTCGACGCTTTCGGATGGTCGTGATGATAAAGTCAACGAAGTCTCCAAGACTGCGAGTGAGACTAATACTCACATCGTTTTGAAAGGCCCTGTCGATATCGTTTCGGATCCGGATGATGGGCATCTGTTGAACGATACGGGGAATCCTGGCATGACTGTCGGCGGTACTGGCGATGTTCTTTCGGGCGTGATCGGCGGTTTTCTGTCTCGCGGTGCTGAGCCGTTCCATGCTAGCTCTGCCGGAGTGTTTTTGACCGGTCTGGCGGGTGATCTGTGTGAGGAGGAGAAGGGTTATGGTTTTACGGCATCAGATGTAAAAGAGAAGATACCAATTGCTTTATCAGAAGCAAAGGAATATTGGTGAGAAACAATGGCAAAATTCGAAGAAGCTGAAGAAAGGTTGTTCGATAAGAAGATCTGCATGCGGTGCAATGCTCGAAATCCTTCGAACGCTACGCTTTGCAGAAAGTGTGGCTACGACCGCTTGAGGAAGAAGTCCAGAGAGCCTAGAGGATAGTTCCTTTTTTGGAACTGGTTCTCTTCTAAAGGTCAGGATTTTTCAGGGCAATTGAATCTCTAGCCTATTTTTCGATTCAGGTTCTCTATTTTGGTTTGTTTTGCATTTCATTTTCGGATAGAGGTTCGACAGTGTGCTGATTGTAAGTATTGATAAGTTATAGATGAGTAATGTTTTATTGAGTACATGTTTGATAATAAGGAAAAAATTGTGGAAAAAGTAGATTCTTTGCCGGAAGGCAGTGAGTCTCCATCCGGAAAATACTGGTGTGTCACTTGCAAAAAGATGTTCGAACTGGACGAACCGGTCTGTCCTTACATGCCTAAAGTCTGTTTGAATTCTCCGATCGCTATCGAGAACATTTCGCCGGAATCGACAGAGGCTTTGGAAAAGTTCGGCCTGTTCTACCCTAAGATACCTCAAGAGCTCGCCGCGAAACTGATAGGGGAAGATGTCGAAGACGTGGCGGATAAGTGGGTCGAAGAGTATCTCGATTTCATAGAGGAATGGAATATCGATTACGAGGACCAGCCTCTTCAAACTTTGAAGAGCTTTGTCATCATCGCGAGCGGTTGTGAAACCTCTCAAAGGATAGATGAAGAGAAGGCCAGATTCATCATCACCGACCCTGAAAAGAACTGGGAAGTAGAGAAACTGATGGACCTGATGAGTGCATCGGTCCCGAAACTGGCTGAAAGATTGGGCATTTCTAAAGAGATCGAACTCGATTCGGTATCTATCTTGGGGGACCAGCCTATGGGGAAATACTACTGCCCGATGTGTCAGAAATTTTTCGAGTTCTCCATTCAGAGGGACGACATCACTTGCCCGCTCATGGCTCAGAAATGCATGGCGACACCGACTAACATAGATAAGATGGATTACTCTATCGACGACCTTATCAAGGTCTACCAGGTGACCCCTAAGATACACAAGAGGTTCATCTCGCTGATCGACGGGAAAGAGGACGGAGCTTCAGTCCTGAAGGAGATACTCGTAGAAGATTGGGACTTCGAGGTCGACGACGAGTCCTTGAAAGAATTGGGCGAACTGTTGGGTATAGAATAGAAACCTTTAGTGAATTCTTACCGGTATAGAAAATTTTCTTAAAGTAGCTACAAGGTTGAAAAAATGCCGGCGTGCCGGCCGTAACCCTTCTTCTGTTCTTGACGGCATTTAGCTGAGCAGGTTACCACCCGCCTTGGACAGGGTACTCATCGGCGGTTTTTTACCCTTGCATCCCGCAGATTGGCCGTTCCATCCCTACCAGTCCGACCTCATCCTTTCGGAATCCTCGCGTGAAGACTGACGGGTCTCGTTTCTGTTCCAGGGTCCGGTCTTTCAACCGGGGTCCTTTCGACCCTACGGCCCCTGTCAGATGGAAGGTGTTTCCTCAGGAGAGCCCCGAGGGCCGTCCACCGGCTCACCGGCGTTTGAAACTTGTGGAGATGTAGGTTTTTAGAGGTTTCGAGAATCGTGTTTATTGTTCGTTTTATAAGGGCATTTTAGCCTGTAGGTGGTTGAACTCAGAAAAATTATAATTTCTTAAAA
>CAZKND010000052.1:7299-8914 GCA_964554215.1 Hadarchaeota archaeon (SeqCode)
TGTACTTGGGAAGTGAAAAGGATATGGAAGACGCACTTCATCTTTACAAGCTCTTTGAAGGAGATTTGGATGGAGATAAGCTCGAAAACTATGCTGAAAAACTGAAAGTAGGTGGTAGATTAAATGAACTTAAAGAATCTTGAGGAAAAAAAGGAGAAAAACAAGGAGCAGAGGAGAGAATTCGTTAAGTTTTGGGCTGAGTACGTCAAAAATCATCCTGATGAGGAATGGTCGAAGCAACAGAATCTGATAATAAATTCTCTAATCTCTGAATGATTTCTGTTTTTTGTTTTTACGTAGCAAAGCTCGAATTGTAGATCATGAAGATAGTGACAGATAGGTTGAGAAGAATCCCAAGGCTAATCCGGCGTAGTGTGAGAGTATGTTTGTACCTCTTACCTGTTTGGGGAACAGTAGAGAAACTGAAAGGAGGAACAGTATGATGCTGAATAGGAAAAGTTCGAAGTATCCTTTCTTCCCACTGGCTTCTTTCAAGGACTGCCCCTCGGTGAAGTACGCCGACATCGCTAGGAAGACCGCGATCAGGACGAGAATCAGGATGAATTCTTTGGAGGAGATCCCTGCGTATAGAAATGCCACTATCCCAGATCCGTAGAGGAACAGTGTGAGCGGTTTCCATCCCACGTTTCTGAAAGTTTTCAAAATCCTGTTCTCCGTATGTTTTGTCCTTATCCCGAGACTTTCCTTCGAATATTGGAATGTTGCCACTCCTAGATATCCAAGGAACGCGGCATTTATCCCGGAAAATCCTCTAGAGGTTTTCGCTCCTATCAAGTTGGTGTTCATTCCGGAAAGTAGGAACGGAAACAGGAAAACAAAGATTAGAAACATGTAACGGAACTGTTTTTTGTACCCGCTCAGAGCACACATCAAGTAGAGAGGAATTATCGTAATCACATAAAATAGCAAGTTATTGAAGAAGTGGTCGAAACCGGAGTGCACAAAGACTGTGGTGAAAAATTTGGAGATGTTAGGATTTTGAAGGTTCAGAACCATTGATTCTTGAAAGCTTTGAGGCGAGAAAAAGATTAGGGATAGGACAATAGGGATTGAGAGTAGGAGTAATAAATCCTTTATCTCTATACTCTTCTTGAGTTCTTTCAAAATCTTGGAAGTGTTTTCTTCTTGCAAACTGAATCCCCGTTAGAACTTTTTTTATCCTTAAATGGCTTTTTGAATGGCTTGATTTTAATTTTTGGAAAGTTCGGTTGTGATTTGGTATCTTTAAGTAGAACTACCTTAATTCGATAGATAGAAAAAGTTTGAAAAGAGATTTATTCTTGGTGATAGTTTGGCTGTTGTCGAGATAACTATAGTTCCTGTTGGGACTGAAGGACCTTCTCTCAGCGATTATGTCGCAGAAGCTTTGGAAGTACTGGAAGATGAGGGTGTAAAGTACGAACTGACTTCCACAGGTACTATTCTTGAGGGCGACCTGGACGAGGTTTTAGAGGTTGCTAAGAAGATGCATGAGAGCGTGTTCGATGAAGAAATTTCTCGCGTGGTGACTTCTATCAGGATCGATGACAGGAAGGACAAAAATTTGGAGATCGAAGGTAAGAAAAGATCTGTGGAAGAAAAGCTTGAGAAGTGA
>CAZKND010000053.1:0-8450 GCA_964554215.1 Hadarchaeota archaeon (SeqCode)
AGCTTCAGTACGAGAGGAACGAGCTGCCGGCGCCTCTAGTGTACCGGTTGTCCGAGAGGGCATAGCCGGGTAGCCACGCGCCAGTCAATAAGGCCTGAAAGCATCTAAGGCTGAAGTGACGCCCGAAAATAGGCACCCGCTCCTGGTATTATACCAAACCCGGGGCTGGTGACAGTCACGGTGCGCCAGGACAAAGACAGGGGCAAGAAGACCCCGTAGATGGACCGGGGGTGTAAGCGCGAAGCTTCGGCGACGCGTTCAGCCCACCGACCCCAATAGTCTGAGGTGTCATGTCCGAAAACTTCTAAGTCTGGGCGATTTTAGAGCAGATTTGTGTACGGCAATTTAGTCCTTCTTTTTTTCATCGATTAGTAGAGACAAGTAGAGATAGAAATAGAAGTAGAGATTTCAATTTTTAGTTATTATAGAACTCTTCTTCGGAACATTCTTCCTGCATATTTGTCGCGGTTTCCGAAGACTCCATCTATTGCGATGAGTCTACTTTGACCGTTTTTTACAAGTTTGCCTACCCAGTATGGGTAATAGTATAGCTTCTCTTCAATGACTTCAATATCTCCGAATGAGTCAAGTATTTCTAGAGCTTTCTTACTCTCTATAACCTTCTCTTTTTTCTGTTCTTCTCTAATCGTTTTAGGTTGAGGATCAGGGATGGATTCTGCAGCCAAAAAGGGTTTTTTAGAAAGTTTAATTGGGATATCCACATTTTCCTGTAAATCAATAATGACTTTATCCTCTTTTTCAGTGCATTTAACCAAGTTTTGCTCCTCTAGTCTGGAAACGGAAGACTTAATTTTGGATTTACCATCAAAGAAATTTTCCAAATCCTCAAAAGAGGTGGGATGTTTTTCTAATATTCTAAATAGCGATTTTTTCTCAAAAGAACTCAGTCGAGGAATCGATCTTACTCCTCTTGTACCCGTTCGGAAGGGGACGGTTAGGATATCTTCCATGTCCTCCTCTTCGTCCGCTTTTATATCTACATCATTGGTAGTATCCTCTTCATCTTCTTCCTCTTCGCCAGGTTCATCGTCGGGCTCGATTTCTATACTTTCGAACTTTTCCTCGATGTCCTCAACGGTTTGGTCAGGTTCCGAAGAATTCTTTTCATCTGAAGATTCAACGACCCGTTCCCTACCTTCATGCTGGCTAAGTCTGGGTCTTATCGAAGCGAAAAAAGCTTGATTAATCTCTTTGTCAGCAACTATAGCTGTTCCTTCTGGTAATTTTTTCAATGACTCTGAGTTTTTCAGGTTGTCAGGTAAAGATGTTGGCATTCTCTTCCAGACCTCTTTAATGTCCTTTTCAAAGGAGAGTTGGTGTGATAATAGGATATCTAGTTGTGAAATAATTTTGGAGTCCAGGGCACTAGGTTGCTGCGTAGATAGAACTGCAGAAAGTCCTGGTCTCCGGCCCTCTTTAACGTATTCCACAAGTGGATTTGTAGCTGCTGTTTTTCCGGTTGAAGGTGCGAAACTATGAGCTTCATCTATCATTAGCCAAGTTGGGGGTATCGATTGATTTTCGTCTCTTTCCTCACCTTTTAGATCCTGAACGGCCTCTTTCCTTGCAGTTTTCTTTCTTGCTGCCAGTATTTTCCTAGCTAATATACCAAGCACAAGAGATCCAATATTTTCAGGAAGGAAGCTGATATCAAAAACGTTTATAGTACCTTTCCTTATTATATCAGATAATTTTTTCTCCTTACCAAATATCCCCCATTCTTTTGCAGTACTAAGTCTAGAGGTGAGGGCTCTTCTAGTGCTTGCTTTGAATCCTTTCTTTTTCGATAATAGTTCTTTATCGTGATTTATACAATCAAGCAGGTCCTCGATCGAAAAATTATCGTTTGAATCGACGTCTCGACTGCCTCTTTCTCCCTTATCGCCTAATTGACGTGTATATCCAGTTTTTACCTTTTCTATAGCTCTCTCTAGAAGTAGCCCTTGCGGACTGTATCGGTCGATTCCAAAGGTAAGGCACCAATCGTCAGCTGTAAGGCTGCTTGGCCTAAATGAAAAGGAGTCCTCGAAAGTTTCATTTGGTACATTTGAAGCATAACCTGAAGGTATTAAAACTTCTACATTTTCCATCCCTTCTGGTTCCAAGTTAGTTTTCTTCAAAAGTTCAAGCTCTTCCTCTTCTTTATTTGGGTATTTCATGCTCCAGAATATACCTATAGGATCAACTATGACAGCACCTATATCTGAATTATTTCTTGAAATTTCTTCCGCTAAGACGCCCAGAGTGTAAGACTTTCCTGAACCTCTTGCTCCACAGACAAAGATGACATGAGGGTTTGAACTATCTAATTTTACAGGGTTATCTTCTCTATTTTTTGCTTTTCCAATAGATAGCAACCAGTCATCTTCTAGTGGGGTACCAGATTTATTCCCGAGAACCAAATCTTTATCTCCGTTATTATTCAATGTTTAACCTCTCTCCGCCTATCTCGGTGATAAATGAACTATGGGCTTTATTATTTATGGAACTCTTTATTTCTTTTTCATTCCCTTGATTTATCGCAATCATACATCCTCCGCCTCCAGATCCAGTGATTTTTGCCCCTATTGCCCCGGCATTTTTTGCTTTTTTGATCATTTTTTCGAGCCTAGCTGTGCTTATCCCTAGACCCCTCAGAAGGTTTTGGTTTACATTCATTAGAGTTCCCACCTTAGCTATATCTGCTTCCTTGAAAGCTTCGATTCCCTCTCTTGCATTTCTTCCGATGCCCTCGATAATAGGAACGTAAATATTTGGCTGATTCCGTCTTCTTCTTTCGACTTTTTTTATTAACTCTCCAGTTTGAGATTGATTTCCAGTATACCCGATGATAATTTTTAATTGGGGAAAATTATCGAGAGGCATTATCTCATTCTGTTTAATTGATAAGCAGCCACCAATTGTAGCTGCGCTCACCCCGGCCCTACTGGCAGAGCCTTGAATTTCTTTTTCTGTTTGATACGCGAGTTTTATTATTTCCTCTCTGTCCAATTCTTTGTCAAGTAAACTGGCAACTCCGGCAACTGTTGCAGTGGTAACGGCTGAAGAACTTCCTAATCCTGAGCTGGGAGGGATATCAGAACTTATAGAAATGTTTAATCCATTTCCTTTTCCTATATAGTTGAATGTTTTCTCTGCTGCAGAACAGACATATTTAAGTGGACGTTTATCTCCTTTCTTTTTGGAAATTTTCCATTGAGTGTTGTTTTTAGTTACAGTTCCTTTTACTTTTCCTAGATTTTCTGACTTTGCTATGAATTTAGAATCATCTGTTTTCTTGAAATTTGATTTAACTAGCAAATCCGTTGATGCTATAAGAGCCGGTTGGTTGTATACTACTCCATGTTCTCCAAATAAAAAAAATTGACCTGGAGAAGTTACGGTTTTCATCTTTTCATTCATTAATTCTTCTCCAATCTAGTACATTACTATTGGGTAAGGCACTGAATTTATACCATAAAGTCTTCTTCTTCGTTATCGTCCACGCCACCCATATACTCATCATCGTAGTTCATCATATCTGTGGCAGGTTCTTCCAGGTCGTTTGGGTTCATCTCACATTTTTTGCAAAGAGTGGCCCCCTCTCTAATCCTTTCAGCGCTTATTTGCTTCGAGCAAGATTCACACAAATGCATTTTAGTAGCTTCGCAACTGGAACAAACAGAAATATTTTTATCAATTTGATCGTCGTCTAGTGCGTTGTCGCATCCGGGGACTGCACAAACTACATCTTCAACCATTTTTTACCCTCTCTTTCATGCTGAAAATTTTTTTAAATTCTACCTATTTATTGGTTTCCTTTTTCAACCTTAATCGTATTTAAATGCTATCTAAGTTTTTAATGGGTTTTAGGGTTAGAACGGAAATTAGTTCTTCATTCTTTTTCTTTTAGAATCTCTAGAATCTCTTTTAGGTATTTCTTCATCTCTTTAGTTTCTGTTCTTAGTTCATTCATCGATCTTATCAACGCTTTTGTTTCACGTCCACCCTTAGATCCTCCTTGCATACTTGCCATCCGATTCATCAAAGAGGCTTGACCCATTCCTCTTGGGCCGGGAGGACTTTGTCCTTCGCCGCCTTTATTTCCGTACATTTCCTTTACTTTTTCTTTCATTTCCTTCATCTTTTCTTCTCGAGATTTGGTCTCTTCCGAAGATTCTTTTTCTTCTTCTGACATAATACCACAAAATAAGAAAGAGGCCTGACTTAAATGGTTTTTTTATTTTACGTTGCAATTATAAGTTAGGAATAGGGATTTAACGAAGATAGATATACTGATTTAGTTCTGGAGCAAAAACTCCGTTTTCTTCGGATTCTGAATGTTTTTTGAAAGTTTCGATTACTTTGCTGACTTTTGAGTCCAAATATTCTATTTCATGCAGTATTATTGCTTCTTTTATCCTGGGTTCTACGGCAGATCCCCACTCTTTTTGACCGTGGTGGCTTAGGATTAGGTGTCTGACCTTTCTGGCTAGATCCTCGGGGAAATCTTCTATTTCTTCCATGGCCCCAGTTATCATCTGATCCCCAATCGGAATGTGGCCTAATAGACGACCATCATCAGTGAAGTCTATACCGGTTTCGTATTCATATTCTTGGATTTTACCAATGTCGTGAAGGAATACGCCAGTCAGCAATAATTCTCTATCTATGACATCGTATTGGCTGCAAAATGTTTCAGCAAGTTCCGTGGTTTCATGAATATGTTCGATATATCCACCTATCTTGTTATGGTGATAACTTTTAGCAGCAGGCAGTTTCTTTAGTTCTGGAGCTATCTCTTTGTCGCCGTAGAATTTCATACATAACTTTTTGAGATACTTGTTATCCATATTTCTGATTTTCTTACTTATTTCACTGAATAGATGTTCAGGGTTGTTTTCTATTGTTTTAATAAAATCTTCAGAATCATATTTTCCTGGGACAGCTTCCTTGATGTAATGGCCGCTTCCCGGGTCTAAAGCAATTTCGGACTGTCCTTGGTAATCTCCCACTTTACCTTTCACTTTTACTATATCGCCGACGGAAAATTTATCATGTAACTTTTGAGCTTCCCCATCTCCCTTTCCCCAATATTTTGCATTGATCTCTCCGGTTTTATTTCCCAATTTCAGTGTGAAGAACTCTCCATTTTGATAAGTTTGAACTCCTTGTTTATCTTTTACAGCTAGAACGGTTTCGATTTTTTCCCCATCTTCCACTTCGTTCAAGTTGATCAGATCACTCATCCTAATCACTCAAATAGATAATGTGATTAATACCTTTTTTAGCTGCCCCCTAGCTAATCAATAGTCTTTTCTAACTGAATAGACGTATTAATGGAACGGATGCTACCGAAAAGATTAGAGAATATAACTTGAACAATCTAGATGATTGAAAATGGATGATGATCATATAGAGAAAGTCCTAGAGATTCTGAAAGAAAAATATTCAAAAACTAACGGTACGAGTCTTAATTATGAAAATCCCGTCCAGTTATTAATAGCTACGATCTTATCAGCTCAAACAACAGATCAGAGAGTCAACGAAATTGTTTCCGAACTCTTCCAAAAATACAAAACTGCTGAAGATTTCGTCCAAATTGATAGAGAAGAATTGGAAAATCTAATTTATTCCTCCGGTTATTATCGGAACAAAGCTAAATGGATAAAGGAAAGTTGTAAAATTTTGGTTGACGAATACTCTTCGGAAATGCCTAAAAACATTGAAGAGTTGACAGAACTTCCCGGAGTCGGTCGAAAAACCGCAAATATCGTATTGTCAGAATATTTCGGAAAGAATCAAGGAATTCCAGTAGACACCCACGTGAAAAGACTATCTAAAAGGATTGGTCTGACAGACCATGAAAATAGAGATAAAATAGAGAAAGACTTGATGGAGAAGTTAGAGAAAGATAGATGGTACGAGTTATCGAATCTACTTATTAAGCATGGCAGAGAGATTTGCCAATCTCAAAATCCAAAGTGTGAAGAGTGTGAAATAAGTCAATTTTGCTCTTCATATCCCATCAAAAAGGATTAGGAAGAATATATTTCGGATTCTAGCTCATCTTTCCATTATTTTCACGTGGAACTTTCGAGAACGAGGCCCGTCGAACTCGCAAAAATAAATCTTTTGCCATTTACCTAATTTTAATTCTCCGTCTTGTAAGAGAACTTTTTCTTTTTTTTTTACAAGTGAACATTTTAGGTGAGCGTCAGAGTTTCCTTCTTCATGTTTGAACTCTATATCAGGTACAAGTTCGTTTAGTGAATCTGTGAGGTCGGTTCTAACATCTGGATCGGCCCCTTCGTTTATGGTTATTGCTGCAGTTGTATGTGGGGAGCATATATGGCAGACGCCGTTTTCTATTTCTGATTCTCTGATTATTTCTTTGATTTTAGGGGTGATATTTATGAATTCATTTTTTTGGTCTGTTTCTAGACTGATTTCTTCCATTATATCTCCTTTCTATGTTCTCCAATCTCTGGTAAGTCTTTTTCAAAGTTATTTGAATTTTTTGCCACTATCCTACTTATCGCCGATTTTTTCCCTTTCCCAAATCTTTCAATTCCCTCTTCATAAAACAATATTTGAAGATCATCAAATTTTTCTAAAACTTCATTAGGATCGAACCTATATTTGGAATCCTTATCAGGTCCTTTCACTTCTCTTTTCTCTGTTTTTATGTGGTTTTCAAATAAGATATGGCCACCTTCATTCAATGAATTTTTTATTTCGGCCAATTTTTCTAAGGGATTGAAAAACGACATTACTACTAAGTCGTATTTTCCTTTAGGAAAATTATGTTCTTGGATATCTTTTTTTATCCAATTTATTTTGAGATTTTTTTCTTGAGCTTTTTCTCTCGCTATTTTCAATGCTTCTTCGGAAAAATCTATAGCATCTACTTCGTACCCTTTAGTTGATAAAAATATAGCGTTTCTACCATTACCGCACCCTATGTCGATGGCTTTTCCAGTAGGTATGCGTGATATCCATCTTTTTAGCAGATTTGAGGGGTCTTCGATGTCATGATGATTGCCTTCTTTGTACCTTTTGTTCCATTTTTCTTTTGGGTTCTTCATTTGATTCACAAACTAATGTTCTCTCAATTAATTGATAACTTTTTAATTCCGTCCGGGTTATGGATCGATTTTATTCCGTTGAATTTCTTTAGAAAATAAAACAGGAGGCATCGAATTAGAATAAAAAATAATAAAAAAAGAGATTTTAGGAAGGTATATACTTTTATTCCTCCCAACTAATGGCGTCAACTGGACAACTGCTGATTGCTGATTCGATTGTTCCTTCGTCAGCTCCTTCTGGGTCAACTACTTCAGATACTCCTTCGTCATTCATCTCGAAAACGTTGGGAGCCATACTAGTACACACTCCGCAACCAGTACATAAATCTTCATCCACTACAGGTTTTTTAGACATAAGTCCACCTCCTTTCCAAGTCGTTAATATTCAACTATTATTTCGAGTCCTTGTTTGATAAGTTTTTTTCAAACTCTGTTAGTATAGTCTAAGTAAATCAATTGAGAATAATGAGTATTTTAGGGTTTTCAGTCATATTGTGATATTCATTTTTGAATTTTTTTCACAGAATTCTTTATTTTTTCAGGTTCTTCTATGACTTGAATATTATCCATCTTTTCGATTTTTTCAACATTCTTTACATCTTCTTCTCTAACACGAACTTCTATTTTATCACCATTGGGAAGTTCTGTTTCGTGAGTGCCAGCTTTATAATCCGTAGGTAAAACGAATACAGGATTAAGTGATTTCATAGCCATTATCGCTGAGTTTGTAAGAAGTGTATCCCCTATACCGTTGGATATTTTTGCAATAGAATTAGACGATGCGGGCGCTATAATCAATCCGTCATATTCTCCAGTTTGTAAGCCTCCTGCTAGAAATGGAACGTTGGAACTCTTCTCAATTGAGAATTGGTCAAAAGATTCTTTTAATTCATCTTTGATTTGATACATTTCTAATACTTTCTCTCCGGATTTTGAAACAAATACGTGAAATTCTAGATTTTCTTTAGTGTTCAAATCTTCAAATATCTCTTTAATTTCTAAAATTTTGTCTCCTGCTCCGGTTATACCCCAAGCTATCTTTGTTTCAGACATACATATCTAAAAATTCCATAAACCTATTAATTGTTTTTTCAAGGGTTTTTGCACCCTCTTTATCTTTTTTTACACCCTCTTTACTGTCTTTACTCCAGTATGTGGAACCCAAATTTGCTCCGAATGGGCCACCGCTGACGGGGATTATTCCGTTCAAAACGTAAAAGTTGTGTATTTGACTTAGGGCAATTTCTTGTCCTCCCATTCTGTCGCCTCCTATTGCTATACCTGTTCCTATCTTCCCCTTTAGAGCATTTTCATCTCTGGCCATTAGAGATCTGGTACGGTCCATCACGGTTTTTAATTGAG
>CAZKND010000054.1:0-8425 GCA_964554215.1 Hadarchaeota archaeon (SeqCode)
TTTTTGTTGTCGGTTTTATGGTTATCCATACCATTGCTTATGTAGTGGCTGGCGCTATAGCTTTGAAATTTAGTGGAGAGTTGTATAGAGAAAAAGCCCGGTTAATTGATTTTACTAGGGATATGTCGAATGAGGAGGAGAGTTCCCATGTTGAAAAATATTTTTTCCCTGCACAATTAGTAAGAGGCTTTTTAATGGCTGTTATCCTCCTGCCGATCTTGGACCCGTTAGGCGATATTTCTTTTATTTTAAGATTTGCTTTTTTAGCCGGTATAATGATTATATACGCAGATCTGGCTAGTGCGAATCCGTTTTCTCATAATATAGAAGGATTTGTTTATCTGAAGGAAAAATATTTAGACAAAAAAGTTTTACCGGAGTTATATTTTGAAACCTTCACACACGGCATTCTTTTAGGACTTCTATCAGCTTGGTTGTTATTCTAAATTAGTGGTGTTTTAATGAGTGAAGAAAATACCTCAGGAACTTTAGGATTTGGAGTTGGCATTGGAATGGGTGCGGGGCTTGGTATACTCACAGCATTAATAGCAGATATAAGCATAATCGTTGGTATAACAAATGGAGTTGCAGCGGGGATAATCGTTGGCGGTGTCACTGGATTGAGTTTGGAACGACACTGGATCGGCAAAGACGAAAGGATGGTGATCGTGTTTGGTATGGGGTGGGGAACTCTCGTAGGTATAGGGCTAGGGCTGTTGACAGCATGGACACATAATTTTTCGTATGTTAGTGGATTTAGCACTGGTTCTATAGCTGGATTAACGTTAGGAACTATTCTTGGAATGCAGATTTTCTTATTTTCGAAAAATGATTGATTCAAGTTCTTTATTTTGTTTTTACGCTGCCTGTAGAGGATTGTGGATTTAAATTCACCTCGTATAATTAATTCATCTGATAATTAATTATAACGAATTGTCTCAGTCTGACTCTCAGTTTGAGGATTTAAACAGTAGTTTTTTGCCCAATTTTAAAGGAGAAAAATCAGCTTACCGCCTTTCTATAATCCTGAGTTTTCTCCTCCGCGATGTCCCGATGTTCGACCCAGAGCTTAATGTCTTTTTTGCTTTTGTCTTCTTCAATCTCTTTGCCGTGTGCCTTGAGTACGGCGTTGTTGGTTCTTTTTCCACTTTTCTTTATGTAGACTCGAGGCATATCAGAGCCGTATACCCAGCCATATCGGTCGCATAGTTGCACTTCATTGATTTTTTTTTGTCTCTGGTAGGATAAGGGGTCTCCGTAGTTGCGGTTGCTTATGTTAACCCACAAGTAGTTTTCGTCTTTGGGAGCTGGATGGTTTTCAAGCCACTGATTAAGGTAGGGTTCAGCTATCGGCATCAACACATTTCTTGAGCCAGTTTTTCCGTGAACCACCACGGATATGGCCTTTTCCATTTGTTTCAGGTGTCCAACCTTTATGTTTAAGAATTCTCCGACTCTGAAGCCCCCGTCGTATAATGCTATCAAGATGGCTTTGTCTCTTGAGTTTTTGCATTTCTTCACCATTTCCTTGACCTCCTGTTTTTCGGGGAGGTTTTTTGGTAGCCTGTATGCGTCTTTTCCAACTGATGTGTCGATGTCTCTAACTATCTTGGGATAGGTCTGGCTTTTCCATGTGTAGTTTTCGAGTTTGTCTTTGTGTAGCCATTTGAAGAATTTTTTGAGGGCTAGCAGGTTGTCGTGTTTGGTCCATTCGGTGTAGTCTTCGTCTTCCTCTATCCTTACCTGTATTTTCTTCACGTCCTCTCTTTCCATCTCTTTGAAGGATTTGTTGACCCATTTCGCTATCTTAGAGACCCTGCTCAGATAGAAATGTCTTCTGTCGATTTTTACAGACCTCACAGTCTTTAGATGTTGATTGAACTTCTTTATCAACTCGGCATTTTCCTAGCTGATTTCTTCGCTGTTTTCTATTCTTCTGACTGTTTTCTCAGTTTTCTTTTTCTGTTTGTGGATATCCCTCTCGTCCATATATATGACCTTGTGGATGCTACGTAAAACCAAGAGGGATTCAGTAATTGAGAACCGGAAGCCGGGCGCCGGCAACCAGAACTCAGTCACCAAATCCTCAATTGGCCTAAATTTCAATATTTTCCGTTTAAGAATTAGAAAAACTGATATTTAAAGATTAAATAATAGTTATTTTTAACAACAAGCGAGAAGGAGGGCATCTTATACGTAGGTTAAGTATTTAAGGAATTGGTTCTAGTTATGCATAGGTTAAGTTTATAAAGTCATGGGTTTACCTATGTATTATGTTGCTTGAGAAACCGGAGCGAGAGCGTGGATTCAAGAAAGAGCGAATAATAAGAGTGCTCCTCAATCACCCAGAAGGGGATATAACTAAGTATCGGGTTGCTAAACTGGCCGATGTCTCGGAGCCTTGGTGTCGAGAGTACACGGAACGCCTTCAAGAAAAAGATCTGCTCAAGGACACAGAAGTAATAAACCCCAGTGGGCTTTACAGAGAATGGAAAAACATTCGCATCAGCCCAAATCAATTGACTGTAGCTCTACAAAAACCCATGCAGCTCTTGGAAAACATTGAATTAGGGTATGCACTCACTACTTATCAAGCAGAAAACCTGAAGCAGGGACTGCTGTTTCCCTCCACAACAGACTTCTATGTAAAGGAAGAAGAAATTGAGGACTGGATCCAACTAATTAAAGAACGTGGCTCGCTTGGAGGGGGAAACACTAGATTGAGGGCAACGGATCAACATGTCTTCTATAAACAGGAAGAAATAGAAGGCTATAACATCGTTTCCACACCTCAACTTATCCTGGACCTCCTTGAAGAGGAAGGTCCATGCAAGGAGGCGGCTAGAAAACTAATAGATAAATTCCACGGAGAAGACCATGGTTAGACAATACTACACGGACAAAATCGTTAAATTGTCGAAAAGAGACTTAAAAGAGGTTTTGAAAGAATGTGAACCACCAATATGCTTAATTGGTGGATGGGCCGTACACCTGCATGTTAATAAGGGTTTCAAGGAGGAAGAGAGGCATGAATATATAGGTTCAAGGGACATTGACCTTGGGGTACATGTCGACCCAGATTGGGAACCTAATGAACTTAAAGATGAGGCTGCTGGCAAAACAATACAGAAGTTAGAGGATATGGGGTACATTAGAACTAGGTTTGGGTTCAAGAAGCAGTTTCATCGAGAGACTGGAAAGCCTCTGACACCTGAGAAGGCTAAGAATCGGCCAATGCACGAGATATTCGATATGTTTATTGATTTTTTACCTGATACATTTGACCTTGCCAACTTTAAGGAAGCTTTTGGTTTTCAACCTCCCGCAGAGACTATGCTTAGGCATGTATTCAACGGAAAACATTCTTTCCCCCTAAAGAAGGAGGTTGATTGGGATGTTTCTAAGGATATTTCCTTACCCACCCCAGAATTATTAGGGGCAATGAAGGTCAAGTCACTTCCAAATAGAGAAAAGGGCCATAAAAAAGTGAAAGATCTCGCCGATCTTTACGCTATTCTGTGGTACATCAAGCCCTATAAAGAAATAAGAGACGGTATCAGGGAAATAATCCTAAACCGGGATTTAGAAAAGTTTGAGGACAGCATAGAAGGCCAGCTTTTCAATTCCGCGGCCAACCTACTGCAAGTCGACATAGATATGATTAGAGACCAAATAAAAAGACTCATTAAGCCATTCTAAAGCACTTTATTTGACAATGAGAAAGGGATAATTCAATAGTCCTCTAAAACTGATTGACTATACTCATCCAATTTGCTCTCTCTTTCATTAATCTCTTCTTCGCTCAACCAAAACGACTTAGGAACGGTTTCAATTCCCAAGTCATCGTAGCGGTTCTCAATGAACCACCTGTCTCTGTCTTTCTTTATTTTGTTCCTTAAATCGTTGAGTTTATTTAATTCATAATCATTTAGCTCTGGGTCCTCGCTTAATGGCTCGGGCTGGTCCTTAAAATCCATCGGCGTCCAACTCTCAATATATTTCCTAAATGAATACTTATAGGTCTTTGTAAGTTCAGGACCAACTGATTTGCTGTCCATAGCAGCAGAAGACAAATAGACAAGGGCTTCCGGCCAACTCGATTTACTAATCCTTTTGTCTAATGGTGTTTCCATGTTTTGAGTTAACCTCGCCATCTTAACATGATCATAAATATCGTGGTCTTTTGGTAGTGCCCAGTCCTTGGTTGGCTCATGAACTATAACCGAATCCGATAATGCCCTCAAAGTCTTTACAGCTCCCAACTCACCAAAATCTAACTCATCTTCTTCTTTCTTTTTCGTTCCACATCACCCTATATTCAAAGCCATAACAGCTATTTTTAGAGACAACAGAAACCATCCCACAGCTACTACGAACCAGAGAATTTTTCTTGAGAACTCTGCTCCTGCGAGAAAAACTGTGAGAACCAAAAGGATGCCTAAAGAAGTTTCAACTTCCTCGGGAAGAGAAACACCTATTATCCCCTCAAAGAACTTTGTTAACCATTCACTAGCCTTCTCTACAGTTTTTTGTATTAAAACCAATAAGCTTTCTATTGTCTCTCCCGTGCCTGGTGCTGTTACATTATTCATCTACTACCTTGTCCTCGATTTTTTTTCTCAATTCATCGATGTCGCTCTTCAATAAGGAATGGAAAAATAGTACGAGGAAGAGTAGGGCGATTTCTCCTATTTTTAGTCTGGTGATTGGGGAATTTACGTTGATGGAGGTAATTGCTAGTGAGATTACTATGACGGCGAAAATCACTGGAAGTGGCTCAAGTTCAGTCACTTTTTATCACCTTTAAAGCAGAGATCGAATTTCTCTGCCGCTTCTTTAACTAATTTTGGAGTGACTGTGTTTTTGTTTTTTCTTTCAGCGAGACGTGCTGCGACCTCTAAAAGGGCTAATGCTAGTTTGCAATTGCCTCTAAACTTTGATGCAATTTCTGAAACCTCTAGTATAGACTCTTTGGGAAAAGTATTCGGCTTCAACGCTTCTTTGGTTCTGTTTTCTAGGATTTCTGTTAGTTCTTCCTTGTTGTAGTTTGTGAATTCAACCTCTAGTGGAGCTAATCTCGTTCTAACCTTCATGTCCAGTTCTTTCAGGAAGTCTTTCTCGCAAGTGATTAGGATTAGGTTTAGTCCTTTTCCTACGAGTTCTCCGAGGGTGTAGAGTATGTCGCTTCTCTTGACTTCCTGTAAATCAAATTCGTCTAGTACAAGTACAAGGTTCTTTCTTTCCACTTGGTTCTCCAGCTTCTCATATAAAACATCAACCGGCTTCCCCTTCCTTGGTACAGGGATCCCTAAGTCAATGAGGGTTGTGTTTAGTATTGCTGTTTTTGTCCTGTATTCCCAACAGTCAATGTAAACCGTGTGCGCTGTGGTTTCGTCTTCTAATTCGTTTAGCAGCTTCTTTACAGCTACAGTTTTTCCAGTACCAGTTTCTCCGTAAACCATGACTGGTCTCGACCTTTTACTGACTGGAACAACCTCTTCCTTAATTTTCTTCATTTCTTTTTCTCTGTTTTTTAGTTCACTGGGAACGTGTTTTGGTGAAAGCTTCGATTCATCATGAATAATTTTTTCTCCAATTCTCATGGGGGAGTTTAGTAAGTAAAAGCTTTTTAACTCGATGATAGAGGGAATAGTTCCGGTTATCCGGTTACTTGAAAATTGAAAAGAAGAGGGGATAATTTTCCTCTACCTTGTCATTTCCTTTTATTACTTAGATTTAAGTGCAAGGTATTTTCCCTTTTACCGTAAGATTTATTCATTAAAAGCTTAGAATTACTTTATAATGGAGGAAAGTGGGCACATTTAGAGTACCGTGGATTCAAAGCTATCGCTCGGCTCATAACCGGGTCGTCAAGGGTTCGAATCCCCTTTAGAACCTATAGAGAAAGAGGGTTCAATTCTTTTTAGCCTCTTTTTTCTTTTTCACACCAAAAACAAGGAATTTATATATCAAAATCTATATATATTTAGGTGGTGACAAAAATGGGAACCCGTAAACTACAACAAAAACCGGATGAATCCTACCAAATAATCCTTCCAAAAGACATGGTAGAAGGCCTAAGCTGGAAAAAAGGAGATCATATAGATTTCAGTTATCAAAGTGGTGGCCTATTCCTCAAAAAGAAATAAATTTTTTATCTTATTATCTATTTACAGACTCCTTTATTTCCTTATAGTTTGATTCCACCAATCCTATTCAGATTCGGGTATTGTGGGTTTGTCATTGTAAATTTCTGTTGCATTTATTGTTTTATCATAAACTGTTGATGGATTATAGTAGAATTGACTATAAAAACTATAACCACTCTTAGTATGGTTTTTAACCCATTCAGAGCAAGATAATTAATTTATCTATATTATTTTTGTATTAATATCGATACAGGATTAATAAAAACAAAAATAGAGGTATAAAACACTTAACCAAAACCAAAAAACCAAAATAAATAAAACCACATTCATCTATTTATAGAAACAAAATAACATTTCCCTGTTTCCCTAGAACTTTTTTGGATTCTTACCGTTAGGTTAGAACCCTAAAAGTTCCAAAGAAACGGCACTTAAATAGAAATAAATACTTATTCCCTAAAAATTGCAGTTAAATAAATTAATAAATGAATTATTTTTTTTCTTACTCCCTAAATTAAATAAGTCCTTTTTAGATAATATAATAGAGAAGGATTACATTATGATGAGAAATAAAAACAAGAAATTCTTATTAGATATTTTATTAGTGATTTCTCTTTCTTTAGCTTTGCTGACCTGTGCAACAGGAACAGTAAAAGCTTTTGAGGGTGGTGATGGCACTAGTGAAGACCCTTATCAGATAGGGAATGTAACGCAATTACAGAATATGTCTAGTGACTTAACTGCACATTACGTTTTAGTGGATGATGTAGATGCTTCGGGAACCAGTGGATGGAACGAGGGCAATGGATTTGATCCAATTGGAGATTCCATCACTAAGTTTACAGGTAGTTTTGATGGAAATGGCTACAACATTACGGACTTATACATCAACCGCCCTACGAATAAAGTGGGTTTGTTTGGGGTTTTGGATGGGACTGTAGCTAATGTTTCTCTAAAAGATGTGAACATAACCGGCTCTAGCTATGTGGGAGGACTTGCTGGTGAATACAGCATTGATGTTGCGGCTGTTGTGAACTCCTCTGTGACGGGAGAAGTTACCGCTGAATTTGATATAGTAGGTGGCTTAATCGGATTCAACAGTTATCATGCTGTTGTAAAGAATTGTTACTCAACAGCAAATGTCACCGGCCGCATCAATGTAGGAGGATTAATCGGATACAACGCTGATTATGCTGTTGTAAAGAACTGTTACTCAACAGCAAATGTCACCGGTCTCACCAGAGTAGGAGGACTAATTGGAAGAAACAGAGGAACAGTAAATAAAACTTATGCTGCAGGAAACGTCACAGCAACCGAAACCTCTTCTTCTTCCGATAGTGGGGGACTAGTAGGATTCCACGATGGTGTGGGTGTATATGATTCCTACTGGGATACTGAGGAAACTGGTCAAACCACTGGAATCAAAGATAAAGGTGGCACCAGTTCTAATGTCTTTGGTCTCACGACTTCTGAAATGACTGGAGATGCTGCAGAAACTAATATGAGTCTTTTAGATTTCAATGACATTTGGGAAACAACTGATAGTTACCCAACGCTCCAAGCTCCAACAAAATATCAAACACAATATGTTGGTGTGATTTTGTCGGTGGATGTGTCGGAGACATATTCTAGTCAAGTCGTTGAATTAATTAGGGATCTTGGATCCTCTATTGATATTGATGGTGTTCCAGAAGTTAGCAACAGCAATATCTACCAATACGTAAATATGTCTCTAAATATAACAAACTCAACTATAGATGTTGGTGATGTATCAGCTAATATAACTTTCACTGTAAACAAGACATGGATTGATGACGTTGACGCAGAACCAAGTGACATAGTGTTGAGGAGATATCATGATGGGGAATGGGTTGAATTAGAAACTGAAAGGATTGGTGAAACAGACACAGATTATAGATACAGAGCACAGACTCCGGGTTTTTCTTATTTTGCAATAGGAACAACTTCAACCAGCGACACCATCATAGGGGGTACAACACTCAATACATCATTATTAAATGTTTGGGCTCCATACATCGGTTTTTTAGCAATAATAAGCGCCTTAGGTGCGGTAATGGCTTACTCAGGCTATAAATTAAAAAACAAAAACAAATAAAAGGGCTTTCTTTTTCTTTTATTTTTTCATGAGGATTGGTTATCCAGTTAGGAACACTAATGTTAGTTGGGAGATCACCTGAGGAGTTTTAATATCGGATTTGTACTCTGGATCTGAGCGGAGCTCTTTTTATACTTCTAATTGGGCTTCTTGAAGTGTTTTA
>CAZKND010000055.1:0-8070 GCA_964554215.1 Hadarchaeota archaeon (SeqCode)
GAATATCCGTGGGGAAAGGAAAAGATACAATTCAAAACGCTGAAAAATCAGGGGATTTCGTAGTAGCTCCTTTGACTAAAAATTGGATGAGAGAGGGAATAAAATCGGAAATCTCAGTGGAAAGCGATATCAGTGAATTCAAAGAAGTCGAACTGACAGAATCAGAATCAGGAAATGTAAAATCTCCAAGCATAAAAGAAGCACCCGTCAATATAGAATGCGTATATGAAAAAGACCTCAAAACTGGGGATCATCAGCTTCTAGTCGGCAAAGTGGTAAATATATCGGCAAAAGAAAACGCTATCAAAGACAATCGAATTAATCTGGAAAAACTAGGTTCAGTGGGACACATAACTGGAGAAGAATTTAGTGTAACCAACAATTCCGTTCTTATAGATCGGAAATAGAATCTGAAGAAAAATCTATTACCTTAATCCTCTACTTTCGTTTGATTTTTAGTTACATATACTGGAAAGTGCTGTAACGTAAAAATTCAATAGATAAAAATCCGGAAATCAGGTCCATTACTTAAAGTATAGGAACGAACAACAGCGAAACCATCGCCATAAGCTTAATCAAAATATTAAGC
Organism: Hadarchaeota archaeon (SeqCode); assembly: GCA_964554215.1. Taxonomy (GTDB): domain Archaea; phylum Hadarchaeota; class Hadarchaeia; order Hadarchaeales; family JAGGTB01; genus CAYLJV01. The sequence continues at coordinate 590 of CAZKND010000055.1, forward strand.
GCAGGCCCTGAAGTATCTTTGAACGGATCTCCAACAGTATCTCCCGTCACCGAAGCTGCATGAGCTTCACTACCTTTACCACCGAAATTACCTTCTTCGATGTATTTCTTAGCATTATCCCAAGAACCACCCGAGTTAGACAAAGTTATAGCCAACAACAAACCTGTTCCAATCGCTCCAGCCAAAAGACCACCCAACGCAGCAGGATTTATGAGACCAACCACAAGCGGAACAATAATTGCCATAGCTCCCGGCACCACCATATACTTTATTCCAGCGTCAGTGCTTATCTTAATACATTTCTCATAATCCGGTTCAACATCTCCTTCCAAAATACCGGGCATTTCGCTAAATTGACGCCTAACCTCCTCCACCATCAAAGAAGCCGCTTTACCAACAGAGGACATCGTAAGGGCTGAAAAGAAAAACGTCAAAAGCGCCCCAATCAACAAACCCACAAATACTGGCGGATTGATCAGGGAAAGTTCCAAGCCTGACCCCCCAAATCCTTCAGTGAAAGACACGAATAGAGCAACTGCAGTTAAAGCAGCAGATCCAATTGCAAAACCTTTGCCTATAGCAGCCGTAGTATTCCCAACAGCATCCAATTTTTCCGCCTTCTCCCTTACATCTTGACCCATCTCTCCCATTTCTGCTATGCCAGCAGCATTATCATTTACAGGCCCATAAGTGTCTGTAGCTAAAGTTATACCTAAAGTACTCAACATTCCAACAGCTGCTATCGGAATACCATATAACCCAACCAGCCAATAAGAAATCCAAATCGCAACTGCAATGGAGATAACAGGTATTAATGTACTTTTCAAACCGACTGAAAACCCTGTGACAATATTAGTTGCATGTCCACTTTTCGAAGATTCTGCAACTGATTTCGTAGGGTTAAATCTACTTTCAGTGTAGTATTCACATGCTAATCCTATCGAAATACCTGCCAATAGGCCAACTACCACTACAAAAAACGGATTCCAAGTCCCTAAGTAATAATGAGTAAGAATAGCACTGAATATTATCATAATCCCAGCCGCACCAAAAGTACCCTTATTGAGAGCATTATGCAAATCTCCTAAATCCGGATTATCACCAGTTCTGACAAAGAACGTAGCTATAATCGAAGCAAAAATACCTATCGCTGCAAGCAGCAAAGGATAAAGCATAGCCTGGTCCGAAGTAAATCCTATCGCTTTAAATGCACCCAAAGAGCCCAAAGCAATTGCTGAAATTATCGAACCGGCATAAGACTCAAACAAATCAGCCCCCATCCCCGCCACATCACCAACATTATCACCAACATTATCCGCAATAGCAGCAGGATTTCTAGGATCGTCTTCAGGAATCTTCTCTTCTACTTTACCCACCAAATCCGCTCCCATATCCGCAGATTTTGTATATATACCACCTGCAACCCTAGCAAAAAGGGCTATAGAACTCGCTCCAAATCCAAAGCCTACCAAAACACCCGTTCCAAGATCTAACAGAAAGATGACAGTCAAACCAATCAAAGCTAAACCTACCACCATCATCCCCATAACGCCCCCACTCGAAAAAGCAATCCTAAGCCCTCGCCCCATCGATTCGTCCGCCCCCACCGCAGCTCTTGCATTAGACTTTGTAGCTATTCTCATTCCTATATTCCCTGCTAATGCAGATACAACGGCCCCACCAACAAAAGCCGGGGCTGCTTGCCATGGAATAGCAGTTACTGCATCCAACCATGCTTCTGACAGAGTAAGAAGAACCAAAGTGACTATAACTACAAATACAGACAAAGGCTTATATTCATTATTTAAAAACGTCATTGCCCCTTTGTATATTTTATTTGAAAGATCACTAACCTCCTTCTTACCCTCTGATTGCTTCATTATCCAAACGGCTAATATTATTGCAAAAAGTATAGCCACAGCTCCCGCTGTTATAGCGAAACCCTCACTTAGGATGAAGTCAGAAACAGCACCTAACATCTTTATCTCCTAATTATCATACTATTCCGTCAACACATAAATGGGATTTTTGCCGTAAATATATTACGGGTATACCTCGGTCTCTCAATTGTTTTTTTAAATTCTTATCATTAGTTCCAACCGCAGAATCCATCTCACTAGCTAATCTAAGTATTTCCTCATCCGCAGGCTTCTCAGATTTTACTGTTTTAACATCATCAAACAAATCTAAAGCTATACTTGCAGCTTTTTTCTCCGAAGGATCACCATCCTTTTTGAGATGTCTCAATTCTCCAATCACAACTTCTGGTATCACAAGTTCATATTTTACATCCAAAATTCTTTCTAACTCACTTGAAATGTCAACCCCGTGAACTCCGGGTATTAATAAAAAGTTAGCATCTAGAATAACCGCCAAATCTTCCATAAAAATCCTTTAAAAAATATCTCATATTTATTCAATAATTCCGTGGCCAATCAATCTCCATCTACCCTTAATTCGTCGACTTATCGCTGCTCTATTGCCTTCTTCAACACAAACTGGAAGTTTCAATTTAATCTCTGCCTCATTTCCACGGGCACTTGTAACAGTCCCAACACTCGTAGCAGTCCCTATATTCAACATCAAAGGTTCATTCGTCTTCAAAGGTTTCACATCTTTCTCTTCATCCATACCTATCACCTTATCTAACAAATGCGCCTCAATCTCAATCTCATGGACGGGCTCAGGGAGTGTCCCAGGCTTACCCGCTACCGAACCGGCCAAATTATCGGACTTTGTATAAGAAGGATCAAACTTAGTTCCAACACCAATTAACCCACCAGGTGTTGCCTCTTCAACATTCTCATTTCCCTGTCTAAGAGTTTCTACCTCCGAAGTCAAAGGCTCCCAGAAAGATTTTCCTTCCCTTTCAACTTTTTCACCAGGTCTAATCTCTATCTTCTCCCCAACTTTCCATTTACCCCTGGACAGAGTACCTCCAACAATACCACCAGTCAATTCTTCAGGGTCCATACCCGGTTTATTAACATCAAAGGACCTAGCCACATGCATACGAGGATTTTCGGACAAATCCCTATCGGGTACTGGTACTTCCTCATAAACTGATTCAATCACTTTGTCTACATTCGCTCCATGAACTGCCGAAACCGGAATTATCGGCGCGTCTTCTGCTTTAGTTCCGCTCAAAAACTCTTTTATCTGCTGATAGTTCTCTTCAACCTGCTCTCTAGAAACAAGATCTATTTTATTTTGAACAATTACTACGTTTTCCACACCAATTATCTCCAATCCTTTAAGATGTTCTTTAGTTTGAGGCTGTGGACATGGCTCATCCGCAGCAATCACTAAAACAGCTCCATCCATTATGGCAGCCCCAGAAAGCATAGTAGCCATCAAAGTTTCATGTCCCGGAGCATCCACAAAAGAAACTTTACAGATATCTTCAGCTTCACCACCACATTCGGAACATTTATCCTCAGTAGTATAGGTATCACAATTCTTACACTTCTTGAATACTGTATCAGCATATCCCAACCTGATCGTAACTCCTCTACGAAGCTCTTCACTATGTCTATCAGTCCACGTACCAGAGAGTGCCTCCGTCAAAGTAGTCTTTCCATGGTCGACATGACCTATCATTCCTAAATTCAAATGAGGAATTGTCATTTTACTTCACTCTTCTATTCAATTTTTAATCCGAAATATAAAAGTAGTAGGAAAAAAATGCTCAAAGCCGAATAAATGTTCAAGAGGTAACAGCCAATTCCAAAACCTCAGATTCCACCTCTTCTCCATCCGCATATACTCTTACCTCTATATCCGATTCTAAATAATTCAAACCTGGATAAAGCTCTCCCTCTATTTCAAAATGGCGAATCGGAGAAGTATCACCCGGATAGTAGACAGAGTCCCCCGGAAAATTGTGTCTAATCACAAACTCACCATTCTCCTCCTCAGCATCTCCACCCCGAGAAATAGTCAACTTTGGATACCTAGTGGATAACTCCACAGACAAATCTTCGTAAGTCTTCTCAGTTGGATTAACCAACTCCACTCTCAAAGTTGTCATTTCACCTGAAGAAATCTCCTCATCTTCCAATTCTAAGGTCTTAAAGTAGGAGTTAGAAAATATATCAAAATACATAATCGCATAGACAGACGCTACAGCAACACAGATCACGACAACTATAACAACAATCAGAATAGTTCTATCCTTCAATTCCTCTTTCAAACCTTCAAACTTTCCCCCGGATTCTGTCGGTCTCATTATTCTTTCAATCCCCTTTTAGGATTAGCATTTCAGTTGTCTTCGCTCTCTTCCTCTGTATCCTCTGCTTCTTCATCAGTTTCTAAACCCAAAATGTTTTCGATAGATTTTTCACCGGATTCTTCAACCACAACGTTAAGCTGGCCATTATTTGACGAAACTTTCTTTCCTCTAACAGTTTTCCGACGTCTCTCTCCATCTTTTTTAGGATTATATCCAGATCCGTCTCTAAGCAACGGCTTAGTTCTTCCTTCTCCCTGGACATCGCCTCTCATGGGAAATCCTTCTTCATCAGAACCTCCCTTTATCTTTAGTTTGTAACCGGGAAGTCCGATATCATCTCCGTCTATCTGTTCGCCAATCTGCTTGCCTACCAATTTAGAAAAATCCGACTCATCTGGTTCTATCTGATAGGCCTTTCCGGTATCCGGGTCCGAAACCACTATTCTTGACATTTCACATCACCCCATAACTTGGATTATTTTCTTCTTTAATGGATATAATTTCTTCCATAGCTCTCTTCTCATCTTCAGAAATTATGTCCGATAGTTCTTTAAGTTCAATCATGTCCTCACTTGGAATATCAACATATAAAACGTCCCCTTCATCAATCTGTCTACCAACAGTGGGGCCCTTAATGGAAAGCGCCAATTCATCCCCTACCTCAGCCTCGGAAACGCTCTCTTTCTTCTTTTGAATCTCTTTAACAACACCTACCTTCTCCCCCTCCTTATTCATCAAAGGAAAATCAGGTTTCACTATTCCCGCCAAAACATCCACTCCAACTATAGCCGGATTATTATTTCTAAAGATATAACCGGGCTTAATAGAAACTTTTCCCGGTCGACAAAGTCCTTCAAGCTTTTCCGCCTTCATCCTCTCTCTTTCTTCTTCCTTCCATTCCTCATATTCTTCTATGAGTCGATAAATCACATCATTTTCCAATATCTTCAAACCCTTCTTTTCCGCTTCTTTTTCTGCGTGAGAATGTATACCAACATTAAAAGCTAGGACTACACCAAGCAACGGTTCATCTTCCCCTACCGATTCCGCCTCAATAATATCCTGTCGAGAAACATCTCCGATATCTGCCCTTCTGATCGGAATATCATTAGACTGCAGCTGATTTTCCAAAGCTTCCAAAGAACCCAAAGTATCCGCCTTCACCACTACTCCATCCTTCTCCTTCTCCATTCTAACACTCTCAAGTCTCTCCTTTACAAGCTCACATACTTCATCCACATCATCATCTTCCTCTATTTTCCAAACAGGGGCTCCCGCCACGGCTTCCTCAATATCCGGAGCCACAATCTTAAGTCCCGCAGCAGCACTAACCTTATCCACATTCCTAAACCTTTCTTGCGGATCTCTAATCTCATCAAGAGGTTTTGGCTGTAAGAGCGCTCTAACATTAGTCAACATCACCTTGTCAAGTCCTCCAACCGCTATCTCATCCTGAGCTGAAATCTCACCGTCAAAAATGATAGCATCCAAAGTCTTACCTAACCCCTTTTCCTCTTTTATTTCAAGAACAGTCCCTCTTGCTGGACCAGAAGCTTCTACACTCAACTCATCACCCATATATCTCTGAGCCAATCCGGAAAGAATAGCCAACAACTCTGCTATTCCCTCACCCGTTTTAGCACTCGTAGGAACAATCCCTACCTCATTCTTAAAATCTTGAACCCGATCAAACCTTTCCGAAGAAAAACCATAATCATCCAACTCCCCGATTAACTCATAAAGTTTCTCTTCCAGTTCTTGTCTAACCCTATCGCTCTGATCTGAAAATGAATCCAGGAAACAAACATCATCACGAGGCTTCCAACCGGAAAGCAAATCCACCTTATTAGCTGCAACTACGAATGGAGTCTCATCTTCTTTCAAATAATTTATAGATTCTTCAGTCTGAGGCTTAAATCCCTCTGTTATGTCCACAACCAAAATAGCCAAATCAGCCAATGAACCGCCTCTACTCCTCAAATTAGCAAAAGCCTCATGGCCAGGAGTATCTATAAACAACAATCCAGGTAGCTCTATACTTTCATCTGTAAATTTATCGAGAAATCTACCACATATCTTTTCCACTTGAGGAACAGGGATCTCGGTTGCTCCAATGTGCTGGGTAATCGCTCCTGCCTCTCTGTCGGTTACGGTAGACCCTCTTATACTGTCCAAGAGAAGAGTCTTCCCGTGGTCCACATGTCCTAGTACAGATATTATAGGTTGTCTTATCTTTTTCTCCATCTTATCCAAAAAATACACAAATTAATGATTTTATAAAGGTATTCCTTGAAAACAGTTAGAACAAAAAATCCGACCTATAAATTTCAAATCTCAACTAACTAAATAAATAGAAAATCTAGCTCTTCTCCGTCCACTCTACATCTTCGGGCTTCCTTCCCAAGTCCAACATATTCTTCTCACACTTACCGGAGCAAAAATACAAAACTGTCCCATCATTCTTAACATACATTTTCCCTTTTCCAGGAGATATATTCTCACCACAGAATGAACAACTCTTTGAAGAAGGCATATTTACGGCTCCCTTATCTCTTGTGCTTCCCTTTCAACTTCTCTGAGCATCAGAGTATCTCCTTCTCTAACAGGACCTTTCACGTTTCTCGTAATTATCCTTCCCTTGTCATTACCTTCTAATATTCTGCCTTTAACCTGCATAATCTCTCCGGTGGCTCCAGTCCTGCCTCTAATTTCTATTACTTCAGCTGGTATGCTATTTTCTTCCTCGGGCATCTTGGATTCCCTTCATTTTCTTTATTATTCAGTTTCTTCTTTTAATTCTTCAAGTTCTCCGGTAACCGACTCCAATTCGTCCTCCGCTTCTCCAGGATCAACTACAGCAACGGAAGCTGCCGAAACATCAATCCCAGCAGCAGATCCAAGCTCTCTTTTCTCAGGAACATATCCATAAACTGTATCCTTCTCCTCGCACAAAGGAGGAAGGTAGGCGAGAATCTCAGGAGGTTCTACATCCTTCGCCATTACTACTAATTCGGCGTTACCTCTCTCTACCTCTTTCGTTACTTCATTTGTTCCTTTACAGACTTCACCTGTATCCTTAGCGGTCTCAACAATCTCATATAGTCGGTCCGCCAGTTCCCTTGAAACTTCAAATCTTACATATAGTGGTGTTTCTGCCACAATCAGCACCTCCTTCATTTTATTTATTCAATCATCGCGCTGCGTGGCTTGATAAATTTAGGAATGTTCTTTATTTATATGTTTGCAGTGG
>CAZKND010000056.1:0-7807 GCA_964554215.1 Hadarchaeota archaeon (SeqCode)
GTAGGTCACCATGGCTTCGTCCGAAACTACACCGGTGAGGAACTCTTTGACCAGAGACTTCTCCCTCATGACGTCTAAATCTTCTAAAACGTCCTCTGCTTTGTTTATGAGTTCTTTAATTCCTTGTTCGCTGGAGTATCCGAGGTCGTAAACTGCTTCTATTTTATCTTGAACGTCATTTTTCAGATAGTCTCCTTTCAAAAACTTGTTCTTATTGGGCCCTGGCCCTCCAACTATTATCAATCTCAGCTCCTCATCGGCGGCAAACTCTCTATTCGCTAATTCCCCAACTCTGTTCAAGAACTGTTCGAGTGCTTTCTCCCTCAATCTTTCGAATCTTTGAGCTGATTGACCTCCTTTGCTGTGCTTACCCCATACGCTCGAGGTCAGATTAGAAGCTATATCCAGATGTTTTCCTTTGAGGGTGGCTACGGTCGCTTCTTTCGAATCAACCACGATCAAACCAACCTTTTCACCTGTCGCTATCGCTTCTTTGAGGGGTTCTAGAAGGAATTCTTGGTCACACCTGTAAATCCTGGACTCTATCGGCTCTGGGGGCTCTACCCAATACAGTTTGATGTCGGTCTTACCTTCTTGATCGCTCACGTCTCCACTGAAAACTGCCATTCCATTTTCAGGTGATTCGCTTCCGTTTTTCTGAGAATATTTCTGAAGGAAGTTGATTATCCGTCTGAGGGCCGAGGTCACGTTTTTCCGAGTGCTTTTCGATTTTATATTTTCAGCTGTTCCTTCCTCTTCTCTCAGTTGACTGATGACTACATTGATGTCAAAATTTGGTGGGATATATACGGTTATCAGTTCCGTATTTCTACCTCTAATCCCTTCCAACTCGTCTAACAATTTTTTGTATTGGTATTCATCTCTACTCGATTCTGACATACTATCCGCCGGTTATCTTTTCTTCCCAGTTAAACGTTTATAATATAGGGCTCGAAAGGAGTCATGGAGAAAAAATGAGAATATCAATCTGCTTTGGTGGATCAACATTCAACCCTGAAAATATAAGTGTGGAAACAGTTCGGAAGATTTCGGAAGCATTGAAGGAACTGCATGGAGATCATGAGATACTAGTTACTACGGGCGGGGGTCAAACAGCGAGAAAATACATTAAAGTGGGAAAAGAGCTTGGAATCCCTCATAAAAAGTTGGACCAAATCGGAATACAAGCAACGAGATTAAACGCAAAACTACTAATCTCGGCGATTGGAGAGATTGCCGAAGAAGAACCTCCCGAAAGTTTTGAGAAAGCAATACAAAGTATTCTCAGAAACAAGATACCTGTAATGGGTGGAACTCAGCCAGGACATACAACGGATGCTGTAGCTGCAGAGTTAGCAAACACGAGCGACTCGGATTTGCTTATATACTTTACCGACGTAGACGGGATTTACACCGAAGATCCCCACGAGAACGAAGACGCCGAAAAAATACACGAAATTGAAGACAAAGAATTGTCCAAACTAATGTCTCAAATGGATTTTGAACCTGGATTGACAGCGGTTATAGACCCACTGGCTGCAGAGATACTGTCTCAAGCTAAAATTAGAACTCTGGTTCTGGGAGCGGAAGAAATCGAAAATCTACGAGAAGTAATAGAGGATAACGAACATCAGGGGACCGAGATTGTTCCCACCGAATAAAACTGTAAATTATTCCAAAAAATAGCAAAAGATACCTTCGATTTACTCTCCACGGACAATTTCATTTATTTTTATAGAACCATCGTCTAGCTCTATATATTCTTCAGGGTCTTCTACATCTTCAAACTTGACATTTTGAATATTAATAGCACCCTTAACCAATGATTCCATCTTTTCTATCCTTTCTTTCCCTTCGGAATCTTCGCTCATTTTAACTTCTTCCACTTCTTCGCTCAAGGGTATTCCTTTTTCGGACTTCCATCTTCGAACCTCTTCAATGAACTCTTCGGCTAAATCTCCTAAGGATTCGGACTCTTCATCAACATGTTTTTGTTCTATTCCTGTCCATTCGTTCAGATGTAAGCTCTTTACTTCTTCAGTGTCTCTAAACAGTTTTTGATAAATCTCTTCGGTTATATGAGGTATTATTGGAGCGAAAATCTTCAAACTAGTAAGCAAACCCTTATAAAGCGTGTATTGAGCAGCTCTTTTACTTTCCTCACCATATTCGTCCGCTTCGTATAGTCTATGTTTGACCATCTCCAAATAATTGTCACAAAATACATTTTTGAAGAAGTTCTCTATTTTTCTTCTTACTTTGCTCACTTCATAATTTTCATAATATTCCTTGCATTCCTTACTGACCTCGTCAACCTTTGTGAGGATCCATTTGTCTATCATCTCCAATTCGGGCTCGCCAGAAGGATCAAAATCTTCTATATGCATTCCCACAAATCTGGAAGCATTCCAAATCTTTCTCAAAACCTTGTTCCCTCTAATAACGTCTTTTTCTTGGTAGACGATATCTTCTCCTGTGCCTGCACCGGCGGACCAATACCTCAAAACGTCGGTTCCATGCTCTTCTATTATGTTTACAGGGCTGACTCCGGTTCCTTTACTACTACTCATGCCTACTCCATCTTCAGAGTAAACGTAGCCCGAAATCATTGCATCTTCCCATGGCTTCTCATCATGGTGTAAGTAGGATTTCAGAATGGTGTAAAAAGCCCAAGTTCGGATTATGTCATGAGACTGAGGTCTCAAACTCATCGGGAACAGTTCTTCGAAAAATTCATCATCTTCACCCCATCGAGTCGCTATTTGAGGCGTCAAAGAAGAGGTCATCCAGGTGTCCATCACGTCCTCTTCCGGAGTTACTTCCTCAGAACCACATTCTGGACATTTTCTATCTTCGGTGCGAGGATCTACAGGCAGTTCATCCTCATCCGGTGTCACAATACTATCACATTCTTCACAATACCAGATAGGGAATGGAATTCCATAGGCTCTTTGTCGAGAAATGCACCAATCCCACTTTAGATTCTCAACCCAATCCTTGTACCTATTCTCGTAATAATCTGGATACCAATCCACCTCTTCACCTTTCTCTATCAGTTCGTCCTTGTGTTCCAAAGTGTTGACAAACCACTGTTTTGTTGGAACGAACTCTACAGGTGTCTCACATCTCCAACAAACTCCAACTGATTGCTGCAAATCTTCTTGGTCGAAAATGGTTCCATCATCTTTCAAGTCTGAAACTATTTGATCACGAGCTTCTTTTATGCTCAAACCTTCGTATTTTCCTGCAAGTTCATTCATCTCTCCCTTCTCGTTGATAGAGATTCTTAGCGGTAAATCATACTCTCTCCAGATTTCAACATCAGTGCTGTCACCAAATGTACAAATCATAACTATACCTGATCCAAATTCAGGGTCGACCTCCTCCGATTCCATAACAGGAACTTCATAATCAAAAATAGGAACTTTAACCTCCTCTCCAATCAAGTCCTCATACCTCTCATCGTCAGGATTTACGAAAACTGCGACACAAGAGGGAAGTAACTCCGGTCGAGTAGTAGCTATTTCTATTTTTTCCCCATCTTTGGTCTCAAAGTAGAGATAATTCAATATAGTGTGTCTTTCTTTGTCTTCAACAGTAGCTTGAGCTAGGCTGGTTTCATGATAAGGACACCATAACGTCGGTTCGTCTTTCCGATATATTTCATCGTCATCGTAAAGTTCTAAGAAAGATTTTTGAGCTATCTTCATGCTCCTATCATTGATTGTGCGGTAAAATGTATCCCAATCCCAAGACATACCTATTCGGTCGAAAATCTCCGTCATCTGGTCTTCCAACTTTTTCGCTGCAGACTTACATTCCTTCGTAAATTCTTCTCGCCCTACATCCTCTTTACTTATTCCTAATTCCTCCTCCACATACCTTTCAGTAGGTAAACCATTATCATCATAACCAACGGGGAAATACACGTTATAACCAAGCAATCTCTTAGCTCTAGCAATCATTTCAAATTCCAAGTAATTTTTAGCATGCCCCATATGCAAATCGCCAGAAGCATATCTTGGAGGAGTGTCAATTGAGAATACGGGCTTATCTGAATCTGAGTCAAATTTGGAAATATTCCATTCGTCCCACTTTTCCTGCCACTTCTCTTCGACTTCTTCTGGCTCGTATGATTTCGACATATCCATTTTATCCTTCCTCTTATTCCATGATTTCTATACCTATAAAAAATATTTTCAAACTTAGTTTTGACAACCATCTATTTGATTTTTAGCTTATCCCTAAGTATTCTTCAATATTCTTACCCGATAGGTCTCAGACCTTCAGCTAACCGTTCCTTCTTACTTTTTGAAAAATCGATTGGGGATACAACTTAAATAAAAACCGAAGAACTACTCTGAACTTGAACATCAAGCAACCGTTTTTATATCTTCTTTTCTCTCTACTCCAACCTCTTCCTCTAATGTGCTTTTCAACCTTCCTAGTTCATTCACAATCGCCGAGTCCTCATCGAGTTTGTAAAGCTGCGTATTTTGATATTTCCTGCTTCTTTTGACAATCGAAAGTTGTTCCAAAATATCCCATTTCCTATAAAGAGTACTTCGAGATAAGCCTGTTTCTTCAGCTAGATCCGTTTTTGAATAATCCATAACGGGATTTTCCAAAAGGAATTCTATTAACATTGCCAAAGGTTTATCCAAAACTAATTCTAAAGCCAACTCTCATTCGCCTCTTTTAACCCTTCTAATAGCAACATATGTAATGACAAACTTAAAAAAATTTTTCTCAATGACACAATTATTGTTTCAAATGTGATACAATGGGCAAATATACTGACGAGCAGAAGAAAAAGAATATGCTCGCCAAAATGGTTATGCGAAGAAAAGTGGGAGAAAGATACACACCCAAAGAAAAAGTTTACAGCGGAGTTCCAAAACATGCTAGAGGTAATCTAGAAAGTTTACTGGACGAACTTCATAAAGACGGATTCATCGAATATCACAAAGGAAAAAGTTGCGTATCCATAAATCGTCACAAAAAAAGAATGGTAAAAAAATATCTAAAAGATGAAATACCGGAGTTTTACTGGGACAACTGGTAATCAATATAATTCTGAATATACCTAGAATAGCATCCTTGTTTTAAAAACCTAATTTTACACCAAAAAACGAATAAATACCTTTCACGTCAATGCTTTCGAGGTCAAAGTAACTACAATCCCTTCTATATCTTCAAACTCCTCGTTGAGTTTGTCCTTTCTTTGGGAAGATGTCAAATCGGTCATGAATCCGTCTTCTTCAAGTAGTGTCTGTATCCCTTCTAGAACAATTTTGACGTCTTGATCTCTTTCGAGAGCTCCTAATTTTATCATCACTTCTTTGTCTCCTGATTTGACCTCTGAAGGGTGTCTATCTAAAACTAGGATTATCGGTAGTTCGGGTTTGAACGGGTCGAGGTCTAGACTGTCTAACATGGAAAAGGTTTGGTCCTCGGTCAGTTTTAGATATAGGTGGTTTTCCCCCAATTCAGTGTTCATTTTTCCAGATTCCCTTACCAATGCCTCACCGATGTCATCTGCGAACCTCTTCGGGAGTCCAACCTCTATTATATAAGCGTCATATCTCTCTTCCCGCGAAGTTTCAAGAGTTGGTTCTTTTATTTTTTCACTCATTTAGAAAACCTGTTAGATGAATTAATTCGTTCTGAACTTATTTCTCTGATTAATTGTAGATTTTCTTCCTTTAAGAACTAATGATTCACAAAATCCACTAGTCAAAACTACTCCAAGTTCAGTAAAACTTTTGATAGCTCTCCTCTTCTCTCATTCCTCGAACCTTGATATTGTCGCTGATACTTATCTTAGTCCCTGCAAAACCAGGGATAGTCCTGACTCCAGTCTTATCCTCTATTCTAGCCTTTTCATCTTTTGGAGCATTTCTTAGAAACAACATTCCAAAATGGATCATTATCCCCAAATCGGGTTTTATTTCACCCAACATTTGGGAAAAATCTTCAGAACATAAATGATGATCTATCCTCTTATTCCACGGTCTAGTAACATTCCCAATCAAAATGTCAACATCTGAAAATTTGTCATAGAGCTCATCGAAAAGTTCCGTGTCCGATGTGTATCCTATCTTGTGATTCCTCGTCTTGATTTTGAAACCTATCGTGGTGGGGTCTGTATGTTTCGCCGGCGTCGCTTCAACCTGAACATCCTCCACCGAATCTGTTTCGCCAGACTTCAGCACGATCGACTCTCGAACCTGTTCCTTGTGGTAGTTGGATATAACCGGATTGTCCCCTTCCTGACCTTCCAGCACTGATCCACTCCCAATTATCTTCCCATTTTCTCCGGAACTATTCTTCATCGCTCCTATGAGCACCTCTGCATCGGTATAATGGTCCGGATGAGCGTGAGATACAAGAACTGCGTCCAGTTTTTCAGGATCTAACCCAAACTTGTTGGTAAGTAGAATTGCTCCAGGACCCGGGTCTACATGAAGTTTTGTATCCTCATCGTGTATTCGAAATCCGCCGGTTTTGAAGGTCTGATCGACGGTCTGATGCCTTCCACCTCCGCAACCTAAGGTTATTATCTCGGTCATGTTATTAGATTGGTTTCTCTGAATGAAATATCTTGTCAAACAGGGTTTAAAATATATTCAAATTAGAATTCTTTCAAAAATAAAAGGAAAAAAGAAAAGAAAGATTTCATTTTCTCAATCTTCTAGTCGTGGTCCTCAAACATCTCTTTCTGAACTTCGTCATTCTCCTGCAACCATTCTACCAGCATAGCAACATGCTCTTTTTCCTCATCACGGTTGTGTTCCAGAATCTCTTTGAGATCTTCGTCATCAGTGTTCTCGACTCTCTCCTGATACCAGTTGATAGCTTCCAACTCTTCAATCAAGGACTGTCGAGCCCTTTCAAAATCCTTGGTCTCGCCCGAAAGATTTTCTCTACCTTCATGTTCTCCAGTCAAACAAATCACCTCCTTAAAGACTTCTATATATTCATTTCATATGCGACTGAATAAAAGTAGCCCAGACTCATAACGAGGAAAGATAAAAATGCCCAAAAAATCAATGCCAATTGAAAAGGGCCCGTAGCTCAGCTTGGCAGAGCGTCGCCTTCGCAAGGCGAAAGCCCCGGGTTCAAATCCCGGTGGGTCCACCACTAAAAACAATCGATTCACAAGAGAAAGTCAAACTAAATAATTAATAGAAAAGTCCGAAAACAGAAAAAAGATAAGTCGAATTTTTAAACCTGAATAAGAAAAAAACCGTAAGCAGAGGGCCCGTAGCTTAGTGGAAGAGCGCTCGGCTGATAACCGGGAGGTCGTGGGTTCGAACCCCACCGGGCCCATCTATTCCTTTTCTAAAAATCTTATTTTAAACCTACAAGCAAAAAATAAAATTCATAATTTTTCAATAATACTGGATTTTTATTCACCTGCAACTGCTACACCGATTAGACCACCTATCAACCCAAAGATCGCCGAATTAAGACTCAGTAAAATCATGATCATCCCACTAGTCAAACTCATCATTGACCCAAGTCCAATCATCCCAACAGAAAAACCCAAAAGACCACCGGCTACTCCCATCAATATTGCAACGATGATGGCACCCATTATACCGCTCAAAAATCCCATCAACGCACCCTTACCAGTTCCCTGCTTGGTCAAAGCACCTGCAGCAAAACCAGCAACTAAAGGGCCAAATATGGGGAATGATCCTAAAACTATCATTAGAATGAAGCCTATCAAAACACCTAAGGTAGTTCCTCCACGATCATCTCTCGAAAATGCTTTCATGGTTCTCAACTTGAACTATTGTTT
>CAZKND010000057.1:0-7209 GCA_964554215.1 Hadarchaeota archaeon (SeqCode)
TTAACGGAAAGGTCGGAGCCGCAAACAGTGGCGAGCGGAATATCGATATCGGGGCATATCCATATAGGTCATTCTAAGGACGTGTTCATAGCGGACGCAGTGGCGAAAGCCTTAGAAGAGCGCGATATGGAGGCCAGAACGGTTTGGTACGCCGATGATATCGATCCTATGAGAAGGGTACCTCACCCTCTTTCAGAGGAGGAATATGAAAAATATCTAGGAAAGCCTTATTGCGAAATTCCTGCACCTGATGAAGATCATGATAGTTTTGTAGATTATTTCAGTGAGCCCTTTTTAGATGCCCTTCCAAATTTCGGCATCGAACCTGAGATTTACCACTCTTCAGAGATGTATAGAGGTGGGAAATTAGTTGAGGAGATAGAAACCGCACTGAAAAACACGGAACAGATTAAGAAAATTTTAGACCAGTACCGTTCAGAACCTCTTTCAGATGATTGGATTCCTTACGATCCTATCTGTGAAAACTGTGGGAAGATAGCTACGACTGAAGCTTTCGACTGGGAAGAGGGTTATGTGCATTATAGATGTGAAGGAGCCGATTATGTTGAAGGATGTGGTCATGAGGGTAAAGCAGACTATACGAAAGGGGAGGGAAAACTCACTTGGAGAGTTGAATGGCCTGCTCGATGGCATAAACTCGGTGTGACCTGCGAACCTTTCGGTAAGGACCATGCAGCTGATGGTGGTAGTTATGACACTGGAAAAGAAATAGCGAAGGATGTTTACGGTATTGAACCTCCAGAACCGATTCCTTACGAATGGTTTAGTCTAAAGGGAGAACCGATGTCTTCTTCGAAAGGGCAAGTCTTCACTTTAAAACAATGGTTGGAAGTTGCGGAACCTGAACTTTTGAGATACCTATTATTTAGGAGCAAAGCCATGAAGGCTGTGGATTTCGATCCTAGAATTCCATTACTCCAGTTATACCAAGAATACACCGATTTAGAATCATTTTACTATGGTGAAAAGCAGGACGTTCCGGAAAGCATGCAGGAACAGAAGAAAAGAATTTACGAACTATCACAGACCGACAAAACATATGATAAAAAACCCCAGAGGATTCCAATAAGACTGGCCACGATAATGATTCAGGTCGCTCGAGACGAAGACCATGCCTTAGAAATTTTGAAGAAAAAAGGAGTTCTTGAAGACTTAGAAGATTGGGAAGAGAAATTGGCGAGGAAAAGGTTAGTGAGAGCTGGAAGTTGGGTGGAAAATTATGCTCCGGAGTCCGAAAAATTAGAAGTCCTAGAAGAACTGACCGGTGATATCAAAAACAAACTTTCAGAAAAGCAGAAGTCGTGCTTATCAGAACTGGCGGAAGAATTGGAAAACAAGAATTATGGCCCGCTCGAAATCCATGATAGGATATTCGAACTGTCGGAAGAGAAAGATATGGAACCTGTGGAAGTGTTTCAGTCGATATATTTGGCCCTTTTGGGTGAGGAACATGGTCCTAGGGCAGGGAACTTTTTGACTGCTCTTGAAGATGAGTTTGTCGTGGAACGCTTTAGAAAAGCAGCTGAGTGAGATTAAAATTTTTAGTCTTTGGAAAGTAACGTTTTCAACTCTTTTTTTGCATATTCTGGTAGATATTCCTCGGCTTCACCAATTTTTACCCATTTGTATTCGGTATGTTCCCAACTGATTTTGATTTCTGGCTTGGTTTCGAGTTTCATTAATATTGGATGTGAGATGAATGTTGTTTCTTCTCGGTCAAATTTGTAGGTTTCACCAATTTCTATAGAGGATATTAGGTCTTTTTCAACGCCGGTTTCTTCTTTGACCTCTTCGAAGGATTTTTCGATCAGTGGTTTTAATTCATCTAAAAACCCGGCAACTACTCCCCATTTGTTTTTTCGGTGTTTCACTTCTTCACTCCTTTTTAGCAATAAGATTTCGTCTTCATGTCTCAGAAATACGACGGTGGTTGCTGCTTTGTCTGCATCTGAATAATTTATTCGGCCGTCGGGGAACTTGGGCAGGTCTTCGTAAAATTTTTCTACGATTTTAGGAATTTTATCTTCCATTTGATTCACTAATACTGTTTGAGAGACAGATTATTCAAATTTTTCTATTTATTTTGAAGTGATTTTTCAGTTTGGAATTATTTGGCTTGAAGAATTCACTTTCCCTTACTTTTTAGATATGGTTGGAAATAACTAGATAAGACGTGGTTTAGATAAGATGGTAGAAAAAGTTGATGTTGAACAAGTTGGGAAGGGAGAGTCTCGATCTCTTGAGTTGGATGGGGAGACTAGGATTAAGGATTTACTTGATAATATTGGGAAAAATTCGGAAGAAGTCGTTGTCAAGCGGAATGAAAAGATAGTGTCTAAGGAAGAGAAGGTGGAAGAGGGGGATAATATTATGGTAATACCGATCGTTTCGGGTGGTTAGGTGGAGGAGTGCTCATTTTGCGGTAGAAGAGCGGTCTATTTTGAAGAAAGATCCGGAGTTCACCGTTGCGACCGTTGCTTTGTGGAAAATATTGAGAAAAGATTCAGAGAGACAGTGAATAAATGGGACATGTTACAGCCAGGTGATAAGGTGGCTGTAGGTGTTTCTGGAGGAACTGACAGTTTATCGACTCTCAGGTTGTTGCATGACTATTCCCAATACAAGGACATTGATATAGTTTCTTTGACGATCGATGAAGGAATAGAGGGATATCGAGATGAAAGTCTGGGAATCGTGGAAGAACATGCAGAGGATTTAGGTATCAGACAAGTGACGATAAGGTTCAAAGACGTTTTTGGAAAATCTCTCGACGAACTTTCCGAAATCTCCGAGGAGAAAGACGGTCCGGACCCGTGCACGCTTTGCGGGATATTGAGGAGAGAGCTTCTAAATCAGGCGGCTAGAGAACTTGACGCGGATAAGTTGGCAATCGGTCACAATTTGGATGATGTTGTGCAGACAATAATGCTCAACTACGTAAGAGGGGACCTAAACAGGCTCAAAAGATTAGAGCCGAGAACGGAGGGGAAGGAAGGATTTGTACCTCGGATAAAACCTTTGAGACGGATTAAAGAGAAGGAGATAGGAATATATGCTATGTTGGAAGGTTATAATCCTCATATGGATGAATGTCCCCACGTAGGCGGGATGAGGAGCGAGGTTCGAGATTTTGTAAACATGATGGAATCCAACCACCCTACGACCAAGCACAAGATTCTTCGGATGAATGATAAATTGAGAGATCAACTTCCAAAGGAAAAGTCTGACTTTGAACTTCAAGAATGTGAGATATGTGGAGAACCAGCTACGGAAGACCGGTGCCGCTCTTGTGATCTTCTCAAGCAATTGGGTATAAAAAGAAAAGAACAAACTCTTATTTCTTAGTAGAAAATATAACAAACCGGCGAACTAGGTCGGGAGTTAGCGGTCCCCACTCCGAAAAGCCGCTATATGTCGGGCCGAAGCCTCGATAGGGATCTGGAACTATCGGCCGGCCTGGCGCGCAGCATTGACACCTCGTCCCACAGGGCTACAGGTGGCGGGACCTCGGCCGCAGGGTTGAGGCCAACCGCCTTAGCCTGTTGAATCCGGTCAGGGACGGAAGTCCGCATCCGTAGACAGGTCTGTCGGCGCTTGTGGGGTCGCGAGGTCGAGCCAGCGGCCGGGTGTCTGGCAATAGGGAAGGGTCCCGAAAAGGGGCTCGTTCGCCACTTTATGTGCCGGGGTGGCCCAGTCTGGTTACGGCGCCGGCTTGCTAAGCCGGTTGCGCGAACGCGCTTCCTGGGTTCGAATCCCAGCCCCGGCGTCTTTTCCTTGATGATTTGTGACTCTCTAGGTCTCGTTTAGTTTTGTCATGTTATACGGTAATTTTGATTGTTAGAGGTCCGTTATTCTCGTCGCTATATTTTGATATTTTAAGTTCTCATTTCGAAAGTTTTAATCATTCTGGCGCGATTTTGTATATGGTGTGAGCTATTGCGAAAAAGAATGAAGTGGGTCTTGTTGTTCGGATTTTTTTTAGTTTTTTCTTTAGGGATATTTACACCTGGTTCTATTGCAGCGAGTGAAGATTGGGAAGTGAATTTGAACGTTCGTGATAATGGTACTGGTTCTCCGACACCGGATAACATTGTAATTGGAATGGCTGAACAGCCTGACAATTTTATAGATCCTCCATATCCACCTTCTCCTTTTTTCGCTTGGTCTATAGAGGAGGATTTTGAAAGCTTTATGCAATTGAGAGTTGAACACTCCGAAGAATATACGTGGAAAACTCAAATAACTGCTGATTCTTCACAGGATGATAGAGATCAGGTTCAACCGGTTATTACTTGGAGTTGGAAAAATAAGCCTCAGGATAAGGAGGTTTTGATGTTGGTTGGTGAGGATACGGTGGATTTGAAGAGGGAGAATAGATATGTATGGGAGAACATGCAGTGGTCTTACGATAGGGCTTATCTGGAACCAGAGTTCGTTGTGGGTCAAGATGTTGAGGGTTATCCTTTGAAGGTGAAAGCTTTGGATATCACACCTAAACTCGCGGAGCCGGGAGAATCAGTTTCAGTTTCGGCCGAGGTCAAGAATTTGACTGACGAAACATTAGATAAGGAGGCTACTCTTTACGTCGATGATGATATTGAGATTTCGGAGAGTATAGAGCTATCGGGAAACCAGTCCAAGACTTTGAGTTTTGACGTTTCTAAGAGTCAGGAAAAGAGTTACGATGTTCGATTGGAGGTGGGGGATGAAGAAGTAGTAGGTGAGTTTAGGATTAGAAAAATATTGGAAGATGGTAGTTTTGAAATCACTGATTTGGAAGTCAACCCAAAAATTGTTCGGAGGGGTGAAAATGTGGAGATAACTGGTAAAGTAAAAAATGTAGGAGATGTTTTGGAAGAACAGGTTTTGGCCCTCTATGTGGAAAACGAGGTTGAAAACTATAAGATGATTGAGTTGAGTGGTGGGGAGTCGAAAGTTTTTGATTTTATCATTTCTCGAGAAAAAAACGGTTACTATAATATTCGTGTTGAAATGGGGGATCATTCCCAAACCGATAATTTCCTTGTAGAGGAATCCTCGCAGGTTGAAATGGTCGAAATAGAAAATTTATCGGTTAAACCAAAGGTTGTGGAATCTGGGAAATCAGTTACTGTTTCAGGACTAGTAAAAAACGATGGAGAGACAGAACAGTCATTTGGAATTTACTTCTATGTCGAGAATGAAGAGGAGAGTTATATTCCGCTAGTGGAGCTGGACCCGGGTGATAACTATAGGTTTGAGTTCGAATCTTCAAGAGTTGAAGAGGGGAATTATCAAGTTTCGGTTAATGTAATGGGTGAAGAAGCAACTACTAGTTTTTCTGTGAGTGTTAATCAGGATTTTTCCGAAGGGCTCTTGGTATATGTATCAGCTGCGATTATTGTAGCGACGATTTTCTTAGCAATAGTTTGGAAAAAGGTAATATGATATCTAGAAACTTTATTCTTTTTAGCCTGTTTCAAAATCGATATAATTAAAAAGATTTATTCAAATCATTTTTATGGAGGCGTAAGTATCAGCAATTTCTCCGATAGATTGAATGGTAATGAGGTCTCACTCCTCACCATATTAATTGTTTCAATCCTCATAGTCTCAGTTTTTGCGGCTGCACCTGTGGAATCTTCAAGTTCGGAAACCGGTGGAGAAAGCACGCTGTCATTGAATGAGATGGATGGAGAGGTCGTTCTCATTAAGAATTTCAACCTGGATACAGGGATGTATCAACATTTGAATTTGCAAGATAAGATTGTTGATCAGTATGGGAAGTATACATTGATAAAATTGTCCGAGACTGGAATTCGAGAACTGGGTGAAAAATACGAAATAGATAAGCTAGAAGATAGGAACCAGATTAATGTCAAAGGTCATACTTTTAATACTACAGAAGGTCTTCCCTTCCCAGATGAAGATTTGAAGATAGAAAATTATAAAGAGAACCAAGAAGGTCTCTATCTTGTTGATTTTATTGGCCCTATAAATTCCGCTTGGTTGAACCAACTGAAGGATATGGGTATCGACCTCAAGAATGCTCAACCGAAGTCAGCTTATGAAGTTGTTATGACCCCTTCACAAGCTAAGGATGTTGAAGACCTCTATTTTGTTGATTGGGTTGGTATCTATCAACCCGAGTTTAAATTATCTGAGGGATTAGAGACTGGGAAAGTTGTAGTTCAATGGGTAGATGGTGAAATAAATGTTAGAAATATTGAAAATAGGTCAAAATTAGAAGAATTAGCTAAAAATCCTAAAGTTTATTTTATTTCAAAATATCATGAGTCCAAACTGATGGGAGAGATGTCCTCCCAGATAATAGGGGGAGGGGCATGGGTTTGGGAGCCCGATGACAATACTCACGATGCGTGGAGAGGTTTTGATGGTGAAGAAAATTTTGGTGCGCATGTTAATCATTTAGGTTTTGATGGGGACAATATCACTGTGGCGGTTGCAGATACTGGTATCAATCCTGACCATGTAGATTTTCAAAATAGGGTTGTGGGAGGTTATAGTTTCTCTTCTGATAATACAAACTGGCAAGACGGTGATAACCATGGAACTCATGTAGCTGGTATAGTTGCTGGTGATACGTATGAAGGAACCAATACGACTACGGATGATCTGGGTTTGCAGGTAGAGAATTATTTTGCAGCTCAGGGATTGGCTTACAATTCAGATCTTTATTCGGTTCGTATTTTTGATGAAGAGGGGGCTTTGATGGAGAATAATAGGGATAACTATAGTAAGATAATTTCAATAGCTAGGGAAAATGGAAACGCTTATATTCATAATAATTCGTGGGGTGATATTGATCAGTATTCTGATGGAGGGTATGATTTAAAAGATAGCGTTTTTGATAACAATGTTCGGAATACAGCCAATGAAGGACCGATGGTGATAACTGTTGCAGCGGGGAATTCTGGTTATTCTTCAGGCTTTCCGGATTATCAGACTACTGCAAGTCCGGCGAATGCTAAAAATGTAATTACGGCTGGGGCAACAGAAACTTTCTATCCGGAATTAGCTGATAGTAATTTTTATTCTGATCCAGATAGAACTGCTGTTTTTAGTTCGAGAGGATGGACAGAAGATAACAGGGTGAAACCTGATGTCATGGCTCCTGGTTATCCGGTTTTGTCTACGGACAGATTGGATAATTCTGGGTATCGGTGGATGTCTGGTACATCTCAGGCT
>CAZKND010000058.1:0-6999 GCA_964554215.1 Hadarchaeota archaeon (SeqCode)
TTGATTTAGTATCTTTCATTAATGAATTCAGTCCTCTGTTTTTTAACATTTCTTCTATTTCTCCCTCTGTTTCATTGTCTCTAGGGGAAATATTGTTTTGATTTTTCGGTAAAAATAATGAGAATATTCCTCCGATACAGAAAGTCATAATTAGGGAGGATATGATTATGTATAGCATGTTTAGTCCCAGTGAATAAATTACGGCGATTGGAACTCCAACTATTATTATCCCTGAAAGAGTGGAAAATAAAAGAGTTCGACTGTTTCCATCAAAATTCTTGAAACCTCCTTTGGATCCAATTAAAAGAGATTCCAATCCTAGAGCTGGAGAACCAAGAATCAAAAATACTAAAACGAATGATTCCACTGACATGTTAGTGATTTAATGAGAGAAAAATTTTATAAAAATATCCCCTTGGAGGATAGAGCCGAGACCATAATTGACAAATTAGAATCCGAGTTTCAAGAAGAATTGCCAGAGATTGGAAAACCTTTCCCCACCTTAGTGAGAACTGTTCTTTCACAAAATACTAACCGAAGCAACACTTCGAAAGCATATGATAATCTCAGCGAAAAATATCAAACCCCTAGTGATTATGCCGATGCTGATATAGAAGATTTAAAGAAAAAAATCAAGCCTGCAGGTCTATACAACTCAAAATCAAAAACCTTGAAAAAAATAGGGGAGATAGTCGAGGAAAAATACGATGGAGAGTTAGAGAAAATATTGGAAAAAGGAGGAGAAAAAGCTAGGGAACATTTACTAGAAATTCCAGGAGTCGGCCCTAAGACTGCCGACTGTGTATTGTTGTTTTCAGGTGGTTTCGATGTTCTACCTGTGGATACCCATGTCCACAGGACCACCAAGAGGTTAGGACTGGTAGGTGAGGAAAAAGACCATGAAGAAGTGAAAGAATCGGTTGAGTCTATACTCGATGATAGTAAACTTGGTAAAGCTCACATTCTTCTAATTGAGTTGGGAAGAAAATATTGCAAAGCAAGGAATCCAAAATGTGAGAGCTGTCCCGTAGAAGAATATTGTCCTAAAGCAGGATTAGAAGATTAATCGCTAATATTGTTCAAAAGCTTGTAGATATTTTTAGCTAGAGCATGATAACACATATCCACATCTGTTTTGCCTGTGGTGATGTTCAATACATAATCCTTACAAGAACAGAATTTTTTAACAACCTCATATTCTTCTTCACTCCCTTCAACGTACCACTTTCCGCCTCTTCTTTCGATTCCTCCATTCTCCACTACTTTAATGGCTTTTTTCCCTCTTTTTCCGTAAATATGCTCAATTTCTTCTTTCAAATCATCGTTCAGCTTGTCGATTTTCCGAATTTTTTCGAAAAGTTTGTTCCTTTTTTCTTCGAATTTTTCAGAATCCAATTGAACCCCAACACCCTATTTTGTAAAGAGGTATTAGAATGAATGGCATGATGAGAGAAGAAACGAAAAATTTTGCGAAGAAACATGGGATAAAACTCAGAAAGGAAAAAGATCAGTCACATCTAATAGATGAAAATGTGCTGAAAAGAATAATCGATTACGCCGATATAGATTCCGGTGAGAATATTTTAGAAATTGGGGCTGGTCTGGGAAATTTAACAAAATACCTGTTGAATACTGAAGGGTCAATTTATGCTGTGGAGAAGGATGAAAGATTAGTTGAAGTTTTGAGAGAGAGATTTTGTGAAAGTGAGTTAGAAATTATTCAGGGAGATGCTTTAGAAATAGAACTTCCGAGTTTCGACAAAGTCGTATCAAATTTACCATATTCCATTTCCTCCCCAATATCATTTCAATTGGCTAAAAGAGACTTCGATTTGGGTATATTGATGTATCAAAAAGAGTTTGCCGAGCGAATGTTTGCTGAGCCAGGAACTTCTGAGTATAGTAGATTATCTGTCAATCTCTCTCTTCACTATGATATAGAGTTATTGGAAGAAGTTAGTCCTGAAAAATTTTTCCCGCAACCTGAAGTCAGTTCAAGTATAGTTCGAGTTACACCATCCGCCCCTTCTTATGAAATTAAGGAGCAAGATATCTTTCGCAAAATGGTAAGGGGAGTTTTTCAGCATAGGCGAAAAAAACTTCGAAACGGCCTCTACAATTCGTTTGATCAAATTTTTCAAGATTTAGAATTTTCAAATAAAGAGAAAAGAACTTTTATCGACGATAATATTCCTGAAGATATTCAGGGTAAACGACCGGAGAAAGTAACTCCTGAACAATTCGCTAAATTAGCTAATACTTTTTCAGAAGAGAAAAAAATTTAATCCATTACATCGCCAGGCTCAGGTGGTTCAGGTTTCAAGCCTTTCCTTTCTCGGGTTTCTCTGATAGCTTCTTCTTGTAGACTTTGTGGGACTTCTTCGAACTTTGAAAATTCAGATCCCCAAAGAGCTCTTCCTTCAGTGGCCGAACGCAAATCTGCTGATAGTCCAAATGATTCTGAAACTGGTATTGATGAATCCACAATTGCCAAATTCTCTTCCGAGTCGATAGATTTGACCTTTCCTCTTCTACCCTTGATAGATTGAGTAACATTTCCGAGGAACTCCTGTGGCGTCCTTACTTCTACTTTGAGCAAAGGTTCCAAAACTGTTGGTTCTGCTTCCAACATTGCTGCTTGTATAGCCTTTCTTGTGGCAGGCATAATCTGAGCTGGTCCTCTGTGAATAGTATCTTCATGGAGTTTTGCGTTTGTAAGTTTTACTTTGACTCCTCTTGATGGTTCGTTCATGAGGGGGCCTTCTTCCATGGCGTTTTGGAAAGCGTCTCCCATGTATTCTTCAATCTCTCGAAGGTACTGTATTCCTTTCGTATCGTTTACGAGGATGTTTTGTCCTTCTATCGCGATTACATTTTTGGCGGCTCTTGAATCCCATCCGCATTCCCGTAGCTTTTTCGCTCTTGGATTTTTGTCTTGTTTTTCGAAGATTTCACCTTCGTCCAGTGCTTTAGTTACTTCTGGCTCGAGAGGTTCGACTGCAAATTTTAGTCGGTTATGATGATTAGGTGAGACTCCTTCTATTGGACCGCCTTCTCCTTTTACGGTTTCTCGGTATACGACCAGCGGTTCACTGGTTTCTATTTCTAATCCTGAATCCTCAATTTCATGTTGCACGATTTGAAGATGTAGTTCACCCATTCCGGATATGAGGTATTCTCCTGTTTCCTCGTCAATGGTAACTTCGACATTTGGATCCTCTCGGGATATTCTTCTCATTTCGCTAATTAGGTCAGGTAGGTCTTTGTAGTCTTTTGGTTCGACCGCTATCGTAACGACAGGTTCACTGACGTATTGTAGTTCTTCAAACCCTTCAGGATCTTCTATTTCTCGACTGACTATAGTTTCTCCGACCATAGCATCTTCCATTCCGATAACTGCTGCTAGATTACCTGCTGGTGCTTCGTCGACCATGACTCGGTCGGGACCCATGTATACTCCTACTTGTTGGACTCTGGCATCTTTTCTCGCGTTGGTTAGATAGACTTCCTCTCCCACTTCTAGTGATCCTGAAAATATTCTTCCGGTTGATACTACACCTGCTTGATCATCTACAATAACATCTGTTACAATCATGCAAAGTGGACCGTCGATGTCTGATTGTGTCATTGCTTTGCCCTGTTTGCTTTCTACGTCTCCTCTCCAAATTTCTCCTATCCTCTCCTGTTGTGCTTCATCAGGATTGGGGAGGTGATTTACAACCATATCTAGAATTACGTCATCTAGAGGGCTGTCTTCTGTCAATTCTTCTGTTTTATCGTTTTCATGTGCTTCAATAATGTCTCCGAAAGTGATTCCTTTCTTCTGCATTTGATTTATTGAGAGAGCCCATTTCTCAGTGGCGGAACCGAAAGCGACTGATCCGTCTTCAACACTAACTTTCCACCTTTGGGCGAGTTCGTCTGAAGCGTATTTGTTTAATAGCTGATTGAATTTTTGAATAATACCTTTGAATTCTTCTTGCATATCTTCCGGTGAGAGTTTTAACTCGTCTATCAAACGGTCTACTTTGTTTATGTAAAGGATAGGGTGTACGTGTTCTCTGATTGCTTGTCTTAGAACTGTTTCGGTTTGCACCATTACTCCCTCTACTGCGTCGATGACGACAATAGCTCCGTCTATAGCTCTTAGGGCTCTGGTAACATCTCCACTAAAGTCGACATGGCCGGGTGTATCAAGAAGGTTGATTAAATATTCATCTCCTTCGTATTCATGTGCGAGACTAACGGCGGCTGTCTGAATTGTGATTCCTCTCTCTTGTTCTTCATCCATATAATCTGTAAAGAGCTGTTCACCTGCATGTTCTTCTGATATTATTCCTGAGTCTGCCACTAGGCTGTCAGTCAGAGTTGTTTTTCCATGATCGATATGGGCAATAATACCTATATCTCTGACTTGGTCGTGCTTCCACATTAGGTCTTGTACATCATCGATATGTTTATATTGTCTCATCTTTCCACCGGTTTGTCTTTCTTCTGCTTTAATACTTTTTTGGGTCTAGAGTGTTTCTACCTGGTTTAGAAAAGCTACTGCTTCCCATTCCGGGTAGTGGGATGAATGATTCGATTTCATCTTCTTCAATTTCAGCTTCTGGGAACTCATCCTGAATATCTTCAGGGTTCTGTGATACGCCTATTGTATTTCCAATACCCGCGACGAAGATTACATCGTCCTTTTCCGTTCTTTTTCGAATAGCTCTCTTTAGTTTACTAATGGCTTCGTCAGAAGCTTCAGCCACTTCCTTTGTCATTGGTGTAATTGCCTCTTCTAAGCCTTCCTTTACTACGAGAGCGTCTACAGGAATGTTCCTTCTAGTTGCCAACTCTTCTATTTTATGTTTCTCGGTTGGAGGTCCACCAATAGCGGCTCCAACTCCTTCAACCACCTTGCCACTCTCTTCACCTTCAAGTTTTAAACCTGCATCTAACATGAAAATTCTATCTAGTTTTCTATTCTTAGATAACTCTTTGATCAATTCTCCAGGTTTCCCAACTCTACCTCCGGGTCCTTTCGCTTTGACAACATAGGCTCTTCTACCTTCGATTTCTGTCTTTGCGAAAACTGTATTTTCTATTTCTTCTTCGGTATCCTCCTCTTCGATAAGTTTTGAAGCTATCATCGGGCCAACTCCGTCCCCAATTATCTTCTGGTCGGCAAAAGCATTCGTTGCAGTGTTGTAAGCTTTAGCTTGTTTTTCCAACATAGGAAGCATCATTTGCAGCATTTGCGCGAGTTGCATGCTGTTGGTTTTCTCCGAAACTTTGATGTAATGCCTGATCGTTTTGTAAATAGTATAATTTGCTAAGGCACCTTGCAAAACCATTTCTATATCGGCAGCTTCTTCTGAATCTGCTTCTGGTGCGAATCTTTCAACGGCTTCTTCGAATCTCTTTTTTCTTACGTCAAGAACATGTTCGAGCCTATCCAAAACGCCGTTAGGGTCAGTTGAGACTGGTTCTATTGTGAAAAATTCGAGAAATTCTTCAAAATCATCTTCTACATCTCTTCTTGTCCGTCCGAATTGACTTATCTTCTTTAGAGCTGTTTTCTTAGAGTCTTCGGACCAATCTTCTAGCTTTTCTAGAGACTTTTTCGCTCCTCTAATGGCGAATTTTGCTTGAAGCCCCATGATTTGAGGCATGAAGACCATCCAAAGGACTGATAGACCTACAATTATAATCAGCCAAATGATTATATTCGTAGGCGTTAGGTCCCCAAAGGGCATAGCTAAAATTGTGTTTTGAATCATTTCAATTGAGCCTCTTCTTCAATAACTTGTTTTTTTCTTAATAAATACTTCACAAGGTGTTGAGTGTGAGGAAGGCTTTGATTGATGTTTTAGATTTTTATTTTTGCTCTTTAATCAATTGATAAGGTTGATTATGACTGTAAAGGTAATTTCTTTTGACCTTGACGGCACTTTGGTGAAGGACAGTTTTGTTGAGAGTTTTTGGTTTGAGGCAGTTCCAAGAATGTATTCAAATGTTCACGGATTAGGATTCCAGGAGAGTCTTAGGAAAGTTAAGCGGGCATATGACGAAGTTGGTCCGGAAGATATAAGATGGTATCGCCCTTCCTACTGGTTTGAAAGATTTGATTTGAATGTAGATCCGAGAGGGATCGTGGAGGAGATAGATGGGGAAGTTGAATATTTTGATGATGCTTTGGAAGTTTTGGACTCGCTATCAGAACTTTTGGATTTGGTAGTTATAACTAATTCTCCTCGTATTTTCATAGATATCCAATTGGGAGGTATAGATGATTTTTTCTCTCAGGTTTATTCCTGCCCTTCGGATTTTGGGGAGATTAAGAGTAGTGAAGATGTTTATGTTCGTATATGTGAAGACTTAGCCGTTGATACTTCTGAATTGATACATGTGGGGGATGATAACTATTATGATTACGAGATTCCTGAGAAGGTGGGTATTGATTCTTTTGTCATTGATAGAGAGAATGAGCATGAGGCCAAAGATAAGTTAACAGATTTGAGAGAATTATTGAATATTATTTAGAGAATTTATGAGAAATTAATGTAAAGGATATAAAAGTAGAAATAATGATATATATTTGAGAATAGAGTAGTATTGAAAAGGATAAAATTTGGAGCCTGTTTTAGAATGTTTTTAGGAGTTTCGAGCTGATGTTTATAAATTTTTACGTAGGAGGTGTTAGCACATGAGAGGAACTGTAAAGTTTTTTGACGAAAGAAAAAACTACGGCTTTATTGAACCTGAAGAAGGCGATGAAGATCTATTTGTTCATCGCAGCGATGTAGAATCAGAATCTCTCGAAGAGGAAGACGTAGTAGAATTTGAGTCCGAAGAAGGAGACAAAGGTCCAAAAGCTGTGAATGTTGAGATAGTAGAATAGATAAAATGACTTTTTGTTTTGCGAATAGACGGTCTTTCTGAGTTTCGAATAGTTTCTTGGAAAGGTCGTCCATTGTTTCTTTTTTTAGTCGAATTATTTTTTGATGTGGA
>CAZKND010000059.1:0-6980 GCA_964554215.1 Hadarchaeota archaeon (SeqCode)
TTATATCATGACCTCTATTATTCCAAATATGGTTTTTAATTATTTTCAGTTGTAAAATTAAAAATAAAAAAGGTAAGATGGGTTATTATCTTGCCAATTACTAAATTATCCACTATAAAACCTCTAATCCGCTAGATCTTCTATCTTTTCCTTCAAAGTTTCTTTAGTCTTCGCTCCAACAGTTCTTTCTTCCAGTTCCCCATCTTTGAAGAATAGGATAGCTGGGATACTTGAAACCTGATAGCTAGTAGCTGCTTCTCTTTCTTCGTCTACGTTTACCTTTCCAACAAACGCTTTATCGCTCATCTCTTCAGCTACAGCTTCCATTATTGGTTCCATTTGTTTACATGGAGCACACCAATCAGCATAGAAATCTACAACAACTACGGAGTTCTCCTCTATCGCTGACTCTAATTTTTCACCCGTCAATTCGACCGGTTCGTTTGATTCCATTATTAATCACCTCTAAATATTACAGGTTGGACATCCACCCGAACTGCCCCCACCAGAACCAGTTCCTTTGTAAACTTTCTTTCCTTTGTTGACAATGTCTTTCCAACAGTCTCTACATACCATGATTTTGCCGTGTTTTTCGTGATTCACTTCTAATCTACTTCCTTCACTACCACATATTTCACATTCTCCCATTTTTTAACACCTCATCATATTCAAATATTCGAATACCTTTATATAACTTGTGATTCGGAAATAATATTCTAAATAAAATCAAACAGCTCATTTAGAGTATCTAGCTCAAATCCTGCATTCTCTCAAGAGTATTTTGATGCTCTTCACAAAATTCTGGATCAGACAATTGCGCCTTCAAGATATTCTTCTGCAAATGAGGATTATATAATCTGCAACTCTTATCCCTACAGAATGGCCCGGTCGACACCTGATAGAAAACTGCTTGCATAGCATAACCCTTCATAATTTCACTAAGCCTCTCATCCCCATAGTAAACAAAATCACCCTCATACTCCTCTAATCTATTCCTTACAACAACCTCCTCATCCCCCCTCTCAATTTGATCCAACTCATAGAAACCTCTAGGTCGAGCTGGAGCATCCACAATGCCAGTCGTCGAAACTATCGAAGGTAAACCATAAACACTCACTCTCGCATGATATCTTTTCGTGGCAGGTTTCCAAGTGGCAAAAAACCTATCCGTAAAAACCAAATGCAGAACAGAATCAGTCTTTTTTTCGTTCGGAATTAACCTGGAAAAAACATTCTTCATGGTAAACCCATCATATAGAACAGTATTCTTACCAGTTGATTCACCTTTTATCCGCTTCCTCTCGAAATCTTGATGGGAATCATCAATATCAAAATCTCTTTCAGATTTTTCAAGATTTTTTATTCTTGTCTTGGCTAAGTCTTTCGAAAGCCTATCAACATCATCACTATATTTTTCCAGAAAAGAATCCTCAATCTTTACATTTTCAAACAAACCTTTACCTTTCAAATATCTCGAGATCTCCGATATCTCAAAATTTTCAGCCTCAGTTTCATCGTAGATATATGCCTCTAATGGAAAATCCGATTCGTCTAGTAATTCAACATCAGTCAAAACTTTTCCCTCTGCAAAGTATTTATTCCTCGATAATTTTACTTTCGAATTAGAAATAAATTCTTATCTAATAAATGATTATTCAAACACTCGGGACCAATATGGAAATGCTTCAATTAACGGAAAAAGAATGGGACATCGCAATTATTTTAGATGCATGCAGATATGACAGCTTCAAAAAATACTACAAAGACTACTTGAACGGCGGAAAACTTGAAAAAGGAATCGGAGGACACTGCACCACCCATTGGCTAAAGAACATCTTTGAGGAAAATTATCCCAACATAACTTACGTAAGCGGAAACCCATGGGTCAACTCCACCACTTCTTGGAATGGCTTTGATCCCAGCGAAAAATTTGGAAAAATAATAGATGTATGGAAAAGCGGATGGGACGAAGACAAAGAAACAATCCCCCCAGAAGAAGTCACGAAAGCAGGTCTCAAAACAGCGAAAAATCTAGAAAACCAAAAATTGATAATACACTACTTACAACCCCATTATCCATATCTACCATTAGATATTCCAAAAAAAGTTAAAATGCGCTTTAACGGAATCAATGGGAACGGAAATAGCCTCATACATAAATTTTCTAACTTCCTAGGGGAACGATTAGAGAGAACATTAGGAAGAGAAAACTATTGGAACTTTAGAAAGAATCTGAATAGAAAAAGTGCGAATATAGAGGAATACCTCTGGAGAAATAACACTAAGGAAGAACTAAAAGGTCTCTACGAAAACAATCTGAAGAAAGTGCTAAAAGAAGTGAAAACCCTGACCAATCAATTAGAAGGAAAAATCGTGGTTACTTCCGATCACGGAGAAGCATTCGGAGAAAACGGAGAATTTTTCCATCCTTATGGAACAGAAAATAAAGCTGTGAGAAATATACCATATTGGAAAAAAGAAATCTAATTCAGATGTCTAGGAGTGAAAAATCATGAATAAGCAAGAAAGAGAAAACAGGGTTCTGGAAATAATGACAAACATGGTAAATAAATTGCTAGAAGAAGGACCCTCAAGCTTAAACTCCATGTCAGAAACCTATCAAAAATCAAACGAGATGGGTCTTTGCTTAATGGCCTTCAGCCGCTTGGAAGCGGAAGGTATCATCGTCCAAAAGTCAGACGGTAGATGGAAAGTCAGCAAACGAAAAATGTAGAAAATGAACTTAGAAATAAGATTTATTAATTTAACTAAAGTAGATTATTCACAAGGTGATATTTTTGAGTGAGACTGAGTATGATTTGATTGTCGTTGGAGGTGGACCTGCTGGTATGTCAGCTGGAATTTATGGCGGTAGAGGAGGTCTAGAAACTCTAATTCTGGAGGGCGAAGCCGTCGGCGGAAACATGTCCGATGCGCCTGAAATAGATAACTACCCAGCGGTTGAAAACATTCAAGGGATGGAGCTGGCGGAGAAAATGAAGGATCACGCATCAAAGTACGCAGATATTAATGAGATCGAGCCTGTTCAAGAAATATCGATGAACGATTCAGTTGAAGTTGAAACCAAAGAGGGAGAATACAGCGCTGGAGCACTGATACTTGCCACAGGGACTGAATACAGAAAATTGGGAGTACCAGGGGAGGAAGAATTTTCAGGAAACGGTGTATCATATTGCGCCACCTGCGATGGTTTCTTCTACAAGGACAAATCCGTTATCGTCGTTGGAGGGGGAAACGGAGCTTTAGCCGATGCTTCCCATCTTTCGGATCTGGGAGTAGACGTAAAAGTTGTTCATCGAAGAGACGAACTGAGAGCTGAAAAAGCACTTCAGGAATCGTTCTTGGATAAGGGTGGAGAGGTAATTTGGAATTCCACCGTGGAAGAAATCAGAGGAGAAGATAGAGTAGAGGAAGTTCTTCTGAAGAACAGTGAGGACGGTTCAGAACGGACCCTAGAGACTGATGGAGTGTTTATAGCCATAGGGGAAGTACCAGAAACGGAACTAGCCGACAAACTAGGAGTAGAACTGGACGAGAGAGGATTCATAAAAACCGACGAAAAGCAAAGGACCAACGTTCCTCGAATTTACGCAGCAGGAGACATCACCGGAGAACCCAAACAGGTCATTGTCGCAAGCGCAGAAGGTGCGAAAGCCGCCATGGCTGCCTACGAAGATTTGGAGAACCCGTACTGGACTTAGAACCTGTAAATTTGATGATACTAAACACTAAACTGACTCCAGTTTCTAAAAAGGTAAAATTTTTCTATCTACCTAGAGAAATTACCATTTGGAGGTGAATTTTATGAAAGCTCTAATTGTTTCTACGGACAGATTTGAAGATATCGAGCTAACCTATCCTAAATATCGTCTGGAAGAAGAGGGGGTAGACGTAGAAGTGGCTACACCGGATGGAAAAAATATCGAGGGAAAACACGAAACGGAGATAGAAGCCGAACTAAAGATAAAGGACACAAAGATAGCAGAATACGATTTATTAGTTATTCCAGGGGGACGGTCTCCAGAACACTTAAGATTAGAAGCTCCAGAAGTAACAAAAATAGTTGAAAAATTCGATGAGGACGACAAAGTCATATCCGCAATTTGTCACGGCCCTCAACTGTTAATCAGCGCCGGTATTTTAGAAGATAAAAAAGCAACAAGTTATCCATCCCTAAAAGACGACTTGAAAAATGCAGGTGCAAAATTTTTCGATAAATCTGTAGTGGTCGACGAAAATATAATCACTTCAAGACGTCCAGAAGACCTTCCTGATTTTATGAAAAAAACATTGGAAAAGCTGTAAAATGTAAGGATGAAGCCGGGAGCCGGATTTGAACCGGCGTAAGCGGGTCTGCAACCCGCCGCCTAAAGCCACTCGGCCATCCCGGCAATCTTCATAGTCGATAAGTCTTCTCGTCTTTTATTTTTTCAGCTTTTTATCTTTCCCTATCTTCTCAAATTTCAACTACTTGTCTCCACATATCTCACAACTTTCGCTCTTCTCGATCGGAATCTTTTCAAAATCAGTCCCATTTTTCACGATTAAAAGTTCGTTCTTAAGAAGACCATCAATCCCTACTATGTATTTCACAACCTCATGTGCTTGTATACTCCCCAAGAGACCGGGAGTAGCTCCGAGCACAGGGAATTTGGACGAAGGAGGTGATTCTGGAAATACACATTTTAAGCAAGGTGTCTCTGAAGGGACAATAGTCGTGGCTTGACCGGTCATGCCTTCAACAGCCGCATGGAATAAAGGAATCTTCTTTTCCCAAACGAACTCGTTAAGGATATACCTCCCGGAATAATTATCCATACAATCCACTATAACATCACAATCCTCAGCAAGTCTATCTATAGAATCCTCAGTAATCTTTTCATCAACAGGGGTAATCTTGATATCCGAATTAATTTCTCTCAATGAGTTGGCTGCTGATGGAGCCTTTCTCTCACCGATATCTCCTTCATCATACAAAACTTGCCTATTCAGATTGCTTAACTCCACTTGGTCATTGTCAATGATCTTCAATTCTCCGATTCCTGCAGCAGCAAGGTAAATGGAAACAGGAGCACCTAAACCTCCAACGCCCGCTATCATAGCTTTCGTATCTTTGATTTTCTCCTGTCCTTCTTCCCCCCAATCACTAATCATCATCTGTCGGTCGTACCTAGTTTTCTCCCTATCTGAAATATCGGTCAAACTAACACCTTATAGTAAAAAGAAAATCCAAAGATAAAAAATCCTAACTTTTTCCACCACTCTTCAAAATATTTAAGTTCCTTTTGATAACTACTTAAATAAGCTAGATGGTTTCTTCTATGACCGAAAAATTTGACTATATCATAATCGGAGCAGGAATCGCCGGAATGCACATAGGTGCACTGCTTTCTCAACATGGAAAAGTCCTCGTATTGGAAAAAACAAACGATATAGGTGGAAGAGCACGAGTAAATAATCTGGATGGTTTTAAGCTAGATTATGGAGCCCATCCAATCCGTTTCGGACCTAATAGTGCGCTTGCGGAATCCCTGAATGAAGTTGGAAAACCTATAGATTTTATTGAACCTGGAGACTTCTGGGTGATAAAGGAAGACGGTGGAAAAACACTCTACCCTTCAGGCGGATTACAGGTTCTGAAAAGTGATCTTGTCCCGTTTTTCAAGACGATAAAGTTCATGATCAACATTTTGAAACTCAAAGACTTGGAGGAGATTAAAGAGCTATACGATGTTTCGCTGGAAGAGTGGTTCGACCAGGAAGACATCCATCCTGACTTGAAACGTTACTTGACCATTGCCTGTTCAGGAGTTCAAGTTTGTCCATTCACCGAAAGAGCATCTGCCGGAGAGTTATTACATAATACCCGAAGGATCGCCAATAAAGGGAGTATATACTATCCAAAGGGAGGATGGACCACGATATTTTCCAAATTCAAAGAAAAGATAGAGGAGGAAGGTGGTGAGATCCGCCTGAACGAGAAGGTGGAGGAGATAAAGGTGGAAGATTCGAAAGCTGTAGGCGTCAAAACAGAGGGGGAAACGATAGATGTTATCAACACCGTTCCGGTTCAGAAACTGTTCAGCATTTTAGACGAGGACTTATGTGAGGACTCTTTCGTTGAGAAATGTAAAAATCTAAGACCCACTGCAGGAGTCTCAATCGACTTTTGCCTCTCGGAACCCGTAACCGATAAAGACTTCTTCTTTTTCGAAGAACCGTTAGCATTCGGATTCATACCTTCAAATCTGGAAAACTCGGATATAGCTCCGGGAAACAAATCTATTATGCATTTCTTCAGAGCAACCAACGTCGAAGACATGGAAGATAAAGAAAAAGCCCAGGAGTTGCACGACGAGTTTAGAGAGAAAATAGTCGAAACTTTTCCCGATATAGAGGAAAAAATCGAACACGAAAGACCTCTCTTCTTGGAGATGGTTGATGGAGTCGAAGTCAATACCGAGCAGCACCAGTACAAGAGACCTGGAAACGAGATTGAAGGTATTGAAAATCTTTACCTGACGGGAGATTCTGTAGGAGGGGAAGGTGCTGGTGGAGATGTCGGACATACCAGCGTTCGAGAATGTTACGAACTCATAAAGAATAAAGAGTGAAACCTGCACTCAAAATTAGTCTTCTACGGGCAAATCGTATTTTCGAGCTATATCTTTGAAAGCCTCGGCTAAATGCTCAATTTGATCCCAAGTCAAACCAAACGAGTTCATTTTCCAAGTTCTAGTTGCTCCTGGAGATATACCGATTATTCCCCTTTCTTTCAACTCATCATAAAAGAAATAACCTCGTCGATCATGATCCTTCGCTATTTTATCGAAAGATTCTCTCGTATCAACCTTAACAGCAGTATGTTTCCTAGGCATCTCGCTCAGTATCTTATTCCCCTCTATCTTGAGAAACTCTTCCACTAGATAATCCACCTTCTCCAATTCTTCATCCCAATT
>CAZKND010000060.1:0-2552 GCA_964554215.1 Hadarchaeota archaeon (SeqCode)
TTCTTTCCTGTAGCATTCGGGACATACTGATTCGACTTCTTCTTTAACTTCACTCATGTTTACCGTTTACTACTCATAGGGGTGAATATAAAAGTATTTTTGAACTATTCAAAGTATGAAAGCTCGGTCTTGGAGATATGATGGCTACGGAAAAAGCGAAAAATGTGCTAATGGATTTGGGTCTTACGGAGTATGAAGCAAAAGTTTACACAGGCTTAGTGGAGTCCGGCCCTACAACTGCGAGTGATCTGAGTGATTTTTCCGGAGTTCCTCATTCTAGGATTTATGATGTACTTTCAAAGCTTGAGAATAGGGGTTGGATAGAGAGCCAATCCGGGCGCCCGACTCGATATAGAGCTAAGTCACCTTCAGAAGTGGTTCGTCTCCATAGGATTAAGAAAGAAGAAAAGCTTAAAGAGGCGAGCGAGACCATTCGTCAAGAGTTGGAACCTCTTTTTGAGGAGGATGGCGGGATGGAAAAGCCGGATGTTTGGACAATAAGAGGTACTAAGGAGATTCTAAGCCGGATTAAGGAGATGGTTGATTCTGCCGAGATGGAAATTTTGATATCTATGCCTTATTTTTCTAATAGATTTTCTCAGTTGAAGGAATCTATCCCAATTTTAGAAACTAAAGATGTCGATGTCAAGATTTTGACTAGTGAGGAGAATGAGTTTTTAGAAAAGATTGATTCAGAGGGGGACATCAATGTGAAGGTAAGAGACCCTCTGTTTGGAGGAGGTATTATTGTTGATGGTAAGGAAACCCTTTTGGTTTTGCAGAGCGAGGGAGGTATTTTTGCTATTTGGTCGGAAGAGGTGGGGTTGACTAAGTTCGCAGAGGAGTATTTTGAGTATTTGTGGGGAGATACCGAGGAAAATGATGTTAGTTGATTGATGATTTGCTGAAGAGTTATAAGA
The DNA here is from genome assembly GCA_964554215.1 of Hadarchaeota archaeon (SeqCode). Classification (GTDB taxonomy): domain Archaea; phylum Hadarchaeota; class Hadarchaeia; order Hadarchaeales; family JAGGTB01; genus CAYLJV01. Next base: position 921 of record CAZKND010000060.1, read on the forward strand.
AGTATTGTTTTAGTCAAAAAGGTGTAAGCTGAGGGGTAATTTGGAGGAAGTTTTAGAAATAATAATTCGAGCGATTTGGTTTATTTTACCAGCTTATTTTGCAAATGCGGCACCTGTGGTTTCGGGGGGGCGTTTTCCAATTGATGGTGGCAGGAAGCTTTCTGATGGGAATAGGATTTTAGGTGATGGAAAGACTGTAGAAGGATTTCTTTTTGGTTGGATTGTCGGCGGATTTTTCGGTATAATTCAGATAATTATTTGGACTTATTATGGCGGTGAATTTATCTTGTTACCCCAAACTGTATCATGGACCTGGTTGGTCCCTGTTCTGCTTTCTTTAGGAGCTCTTTTGGGAGATTTGGTGGCGAGCTTTTTCAAACGTAGATCTAATATTCAGAGAGGAGCTCCAGTTTTAGGAGTGGACCAGTTGGACTTGATTTTAGGAGCTCTTCTGGTAACTTCTCCTGTTTGGCTACCCGAGTGGAGAATTATAGTGGTTTTGGTGGTGGTGACTCCCCTTATCCATTTGGCTACTAACCGTCTAGCATTTGGATTAGGCTGGAAGTCTGAACCGTATTAGACGTGATTTTTAGAAAAGAATCGGTTTTTGAGCTATATCTCTTTATTTTTGACTTTTCGTTTGACGGGGGCCTCTTCCCAGGGGAAAACTATCCATTTTTCAGTCTCATAGATGTAATAGTCAGGTTCTATTTTTGAAGATGGTTTGTAGGCTAATGTGGCGACTTTTAGTTCGTCGTCGACCTTGTCTTCCAGATGGTCCAATACCACTTCTAAGGTGGTACCTGTATCTGCCACGTCGTCCACGATTAGTACTTTACCTTCGAATTCTTGAACGTCTGACCAGAATATTTCGGGTTCTTCCCTTGTTTCGTTGACATCTTCGTAGTATTTGACATGCACTACTCTCATGAGTAGGTCGTTTAAGAGGTGAGAAATTCTCACTGCGGGAATTAGCCCTCCCCGAGCTATACCTACGATCGTGTCAGGGTCGTATTCTTCTCTGAGTTTTATGGAAAGGGCTTCGACGGATTTTTCGATGTCGTGCCAGTTTAGACATACAGGATCCATTAAATCTCCAAGGATTATGGTGGGTTCTCTTCTAAAAATTTTTGTGGTTTAGTGAATATGTTGGAGTCTCAATAATTATCTATTGATTCCAGTGGATTTACTTTTAAAGCCATGGTTATCTTTTTATTTGGTTCAGTTATACTTTCGTTTGACCACTGTCCTAATTGGATTAATGATTATCATGCCTTTGCTGGATTCTGAAGCTTTTGAAAATCTTCAAATGGCACTGGAGGAGATAAGGGAACTTTCCTCCGAGGGTGTAGCCATCATAGTTGAAGGTGAGAGCGATGAGAAATCCTTAAGAGAATTGGAGGTGACTGGGCCTGTCTATCAGGTACCTAAAGGTGGTAAGACTTCTTTGAACTCTCTGGAGGATCTGTCCGAATGTGAGGAGGTCATTATTTTGACCGATTTTGATAGGACTGGTGAAGATTTGGCTGATTTTTGTAAGGAGCATTTGGAGATGTTAGGGGTGGAAGTTCTCTCTGTGCAGAGGGAGAAACTGAAAAATGTGGTGAGGAAGGCGGTTAAAGATATAGAAGG
>CAZKND010000060.1:2652-6788 GCA_964554215.1 Hadarchaeota archaeon (SeqCode)
TGCAGAGGGAGAAACTGAAAAATGTGGTGAGGAAGGCGGTTAAAGATATAGAAGGTCTGGCTAGTTTTGTCCGCTCTGAGCGAGTTTCTCGTGAGGGTTATTCTTCCTAATTTGCATCCTATCATCTAAAAAGGAGCTTCTATAGTTTCTTCTCCATCTTCTTCTCTTTGACTTTCGGCTACAGCTATAATAAGCACTCCTATTGCTCCTGCTATGATTGATGTGATGATTGTTAGAGGTTGGTTTAATAGTCCTTCCGTTCCGATTATTTTTTCTGCTGGAAGTCTAAGGCCACCTAGCATTAGCCCCGCTAAAAAGAAGATTGTATGAGAGTAATAGTTCTTTAGTAGGTGGTTAAGGACTCTGGAGAAGGATAGCAGGCTGACTATTCCTCCTAGTATGAATGTGGCGACATCCAGTCCGTGGGTGCTTATTGAGCTTAGAGCGTTCAACATGTATTCGTATTGTCCCAAGAACAGCACGACGAAAGACCCCGATATCCCGGGTAGTATCATGGTGGATATTGCTAAGAAACCGGTCACGAAAATTATAGGTAGAGTATTGGGGATATTACCTCCTTCTAGGCCAAGGAAGATTATGGCGAATAAAAATCCAAATATTCCTGGAATGAATGTTTTGAGGTTTATTTCTTGCACTCTTCTGTATATTATTCCCGCTGATAGTAGGATTAGGACGAAGAAGAATGAATAAATTTGCACTGTAAATTCATTTATTAAGAAATTTATTCCTCTTGCCGCTGCTAGGAAGGCTGTGATCATTCCTATTCCGAGAGGTATTAGGAATTTGAAATCTATATCGAGGAAACGTTTTTTTGCTTTTGTCCATTTTTCTCTATCTATCGGTGTTTCTAGAGCGTAGAGTATGAATTCTAGGTTGATTGATTTTATTGCGGATATTAATCTTTCATATATCCCTTCGATGAGTGCTACCGTTCCTCCTGAGATTCCTGGGATTATGTCGGCTAGGCCCATTGATAATCCTTTTAAAAATGTTTTGAGTTGTGTTTTGAATGATTGAACTTTGCTTTTTCCTTCATCTGGAGAATTGGATTTATTCATTCTGGAGATGAGAGTGATTCCAACTGAGAGAGCTGCGATAACGGAAAATATAGAAGTGCTCCGATTAGTTTCGAATGCTAAGATAGATACGGTTAATAATGCTATTGAAAATATTAGGGCTAGAATAGCCAATCTATTCTCTTTTTCTTCCATCTTGGTTCCTTCTCCTGAAAAATTGTTTTAATTGTTCTGTTTGATTTATTCTACCTTCTGTTTGTTCCGTTTCGATATTTAGCCTCTCCTCTTTAATATTTGGAAACTTAAAAAAACTCTTCGAAAGAACATTTTCCCCCGATTATCTTTTTATTAGGGACGTTTCACAAAGGATTTAAAAACCTTCCTATTTTTCATTATAATACTTGTAAACATCACTTAAGATGAGTAAAAGGTGACAGAATGGCTGAAACAAAGGAAAAGAGCACAGGTGAAGATGGTAAGAAAAAGGAAAAAACTGATAGAGAATGTGAGCAGTGCAATAAAAAATCAGTAGTGAGAGATTATCAGAGAAACATTTTGATCTGTGAGAATTGTGGTTGTATAATTAAAGAAGGGATCAAAGACCGAGGTCCAGAATGGCGTGCTTTCGACCAAGAGCAGCGTGAAGAGAGAAGTCGAGGAGGGGCGCCGATGACCTATACTATTCATGATAAGGGCCTATCGACGAAGATAGACTGGCGAAATCGAGACGGCCGTGGCAAAAACCTTTCTCCGAAGAAAAGATCGCAGATGCAAAGACTGAGAAAGTGGCACAAGAGAGCTCGAGTCTCCGGTTCTTCGGACAGAAACCTTACTTTGGCCCTTGGAGAGATGGATCGGATGTCTTCTCAATTGGGTTTGCCTAAGAAGGTACGGGAGATCACTTCAAAGATTTACCGTGAAGCCGTTGAAGAAAATCTTATCCGAGGTCGGTCTATAGAAGGTGTCGTTTCCGCTACGCTTTATGCGGCTTGCAGAAAGACTCAGATTCCTAGGACCTTGGAGGAAATTGCAGAGGTTAGCCATGTTGACAAGAAGGAGATAGGTAGAAGTTACAGATTCATCACCCGTGAGTTGAACATACATCTTCCACCTACAGATCCGTCGAACTATGTTGCGAGGTTTGGAAGTGATTTGGATATTTCTGGGGAAGTCAGGATAGAAGCTATTGATATAATCAAAAAGGCTCAAGAAGAGAAGCTTACCTCAGGTAAAGGACCTTCTGGAACAGCAGCAGCGGCTATTTATCTTGCAAGTATAATATCAGGTGAGAGAAGGACTCAGAGAGAAGTTGCAGAGACCGCAGGAGTTACAGAAGTCACAGTGAGAAATAGGTACAAAGAGTTGGCTGAAGAGTTGGACCTTGACGTAGATGCCTAGAAAATATTTTTGATTTCTTTATTTTTTATTTATTTTTAAAAGAAATAGTTTTGAGAGGAGTGAGATGAGTATTTCCGGATTAAATGAAGATGCAAAGGACAAGTTGGTGGAGGGAGGTTATAGATTCGTTGGAGACAATGAACATTCAGCTGTTAAAGTTTGTAGATGGACTAAGAAAAGCTTGTTAGATGAAGGATTTTGTTATAAGCAGAAGTTTTATGGAGACATACATGGGATAAAAAGCCATCGTTGTCTGCAGATGTCTCCCAGTTTACCGTTTTGTGATAACAAGTGTGCTTTCTGTTGGAGGGACAATAAACTTAACTCACCGAATTGGGAGGGGCCCGTTGACGATCCTTCTGAGGTTTTATCGGAGTCGATTGAGGCTCAGAGGGAGTTATTGAGCGGTTTTAAGGGAAATCCGGAGGTCAATTTGGAAAAGTGGAGGGAGGCTCAGGATCCGAACTTGGCTGCGATTTCGTTGGATGGTGAACCTACTCTGTATCCTCGGTTGAGTGGGTTGGTGGGGGAGTGTTATTCTAGAGATATAACCCCTTTCGTGGTTACGAACGGTCTTCATCCGGAAAGGGTTGAGAGCATGAAGGAACCGGCTCAGTTATATGTGTCCGTCGTGGCTCCTGATGAGGAGACCTATAATGAAACTTGTAAGCCCTTGGTCGAGGGAGCTTGGGAAAAGTTAAATGAAACCTTGGATTTACTGTCCGAACTTGACTGTATCAAGGTTTTACGATTAACCCTTGTGGAGGATCTGAATATGAAAGATCCTGGAGGTTATGCGAAACTCATAGAGAAGGCTCAACCGGATTATGTCGAGCCTAAAGGATATGTAGCGGTTGGTCATTCTCGTTCTAGGTTAGGAACCGATTATATGCCGGTTCATTCCCAAATCAAAGAATTTTCTAGACAGATCGAGGAAAAGAGTAGTTATGATATTGAAGATGAGTTTGAACCAAGTAGAGTGACTCTTTTAAAAAGAGATTGATTTAAGTTCTTTTCAAAATTTGAATGTGTTATCTTCCAGCATTAAAAATAAAAAAATAGAAGAAAGGGAGAGATTTTTAGCTTTTAGCCCTTTGATTGTTTTCATTTTTCTTAGTTCACTGGAGGTCCTTGAGGTCCTTTTTCCTGATTTTCTTCTGTTTCATCCTGTTCTCTTTCTCTTCTACCTTTGAACATTGGAGGTAGGTTTTCCGAAGGTACGTCTTCTATCCTGCCTTTAGGACCTAATTGCCCCCTTAGATTTTCCAGCTGTTCTCTGTGTCTCTGACTATTCTTTAATGCATTCTGTATGGCTTCTCGAGCTTGTTCCGGGACTTTGTTTTCGAGGTTTTCTAGGATGGCTTCGTGTTTTTGCGATGCTTTTATAGCTCTGTTCAGGCCTTTATTGTCTATGGATTCTTTCGCTGCAGATTTTAGTCTCTTCCCTGCCATTCCTAACATTTTTGCACCGGCTCGATAATTGTTTTCATTTTCTATAGTTCCTTTCGCCATTTTTTGGAGTTCTTTGGCGGTTTTCATCTCTATATTTCGAGATGCTTCTCTTGCTTTGTTTTCTTTTTCTTCCTCGTCTGCTTCTTCTATGTTTTCTCTGACCTGTTTTCTCAACTGTTTAGTTGCTTTTTTGGCTTTCTCTATTCCCTTTTTCAGCATTTTTCTCTCATTTTCGTCTAGTTCTTCACC
>CAZKND010000061.1:0-6637 GCA_964554215.1 Hadarchaeota archaeon (SeqCode)
GATTTACTTTAACACCGTAATTCTCCCAAATTTCAGGTGTTCCTTTTAACAAAAATTCTCCAGGGTAATATTGGCCTCCATATTCTATGTCGGCTTCTTCTCCGGAGTCGGACATTGATTGGATTCCGACGCCTATTCCTATTGCTGCTATTACTACGATAACTCCTAAGATTTTGTAGTCTATATTTTCGACCTCCTTTTTTGTGTTTATTTGATTTACATTTAGGAGGTTAGAAATATAAACCTTTTGTGTCTTTATTATTTTGTTTAACAAACTTTAGTTATTATTTATATTTGATTAACTAAAGAGAGAGGTTATATGGTTAGAATAACTAACAAATATAACCAAAAAACTAAGAAAAATAAATATAGGCACAATATGAACACGAAAAACGAAAAAATACTTGAAGCCTTCAAAGAAGACTCACGAAAATCCTACAAAAAACTAGGCGAAGAACTAGGGATATCCGATGTCGCAGCAAAAAATAGAGTAACAAAACTAAAAGAAGAAAACATTATCAACCGTTTTACAATTGAAGTAGACCCACACGAGATAGGCTACTCCCTACTTGCTACAATCGGTGTACAGGTGGATCCACAAAAACTTGAAGAGATTGGAAAAGAGCTCAAAAAATACGATGAATTTTTCTCTATCTGGAAAGTCACCGGAGCACACAACCTCCATATGCGTGGAGCATTCAGAGACCATAACCATATGAATTCAGTCCTTGAAGAAGCAATGAGCAAAGATGGAATAAGAGAATATCACCTTTCCCTGATGTCCGAAGAACTAAAACATGACTGGAACTTTTCCACGAAATAAAAAAACCACGAAAACGCCGAGTCCAAAAAAAATCTATTCTAAATGGGATATTAAAAGGAGTCTTAAACAATACACCCAATATCTATAAAATGGGGAAGCAAATGCATGCAAAAATTGGAAAGAACTCAGAAATCCAAGAAAACGTAAAGGTAGGTCTAAAATATACTGAAGATTGTAAAGAAGCAAGAATAGGGGATAACGCAACTATCCGAAGAGGCACAATTATCTATGCAAACGTACAGATAGGCAACGGTTTATCCACAGGCCATAATGCTCTGATTAGAGAAAATACGAAAATTGGAAAGGATGTCCTTGTGGGTACGAATGTTGTAATTGAAGGGAATGTCCGGATCGGAAACGAGGTAAAATTGGAGACAAACGCTTACGTTCCGACCCAAACCCAAATAGGAGATAGAGTTTTCATGGGTCCAGGAGCTACACTTACTAACGATAAATATCCTCTTCGCAAACGAGACGAGTACGAACCAAAAGGTCCTACTTTAGAAGACGATGTGACTGTAGGGTCAAAGGCAGTTATTCTACCCGATGTAAAAATAGGTAAAGGCTCTATGATTGGAGCAGGAAGTGTAGTTACAAAAGACATACCTCCGAAAAGCATGGCGAAAGGGAATCCAGCCAAGATAACCGAATTACCGGAAGATTTAGAAGAGAAGAACAGACCCTAATCGATATAAGTTCATTAAAAAAATAATCTATCGAAGGAGTTTCTATGAAAGTTGGAATAATAGGTTGCGGAAAAATAGCGGAAAGACACTTGACCGGATACAAAAAGATAGATGAAGCGGACGTCACCGTATCGGACATGGTCGAAGACAAAGCCAAAAAACTAGCTGAAGAATATCAAGTGGATTATGTTTCAAACCCAGATGAACTTTTTGAAGCAGAAAATTACGATGCTATAGACGTTTGCGTACCTACACCTCATCATTCTGAAGTGATTATTAAGGCTCTCGAAAACGACAAACACGTTTTTTGTGAAAAACCGCTCACGAACAGCTTAGAGGAAGCTAAGAAGATCGAAAAGAAGTCTAAAGAATCGAACAAGGTTGTGATGTCAGGTTATCTGTACCGTTTCCATCCGGCTTTCGAAAAAGTGAAAGAGGTTCTTGAAGACAGGATAATAGGAGATCCGTACTACGCTATCTTCAGAGTCGGAGGAAGAGGTTCGCACCGAGCTTGGAAACATAAAGAGGAGGAAGGTGGAGGGGCTATAAACGAAATGCTAGTTCACATGCTTAACCTCATTATTTGGTACTTTGACGGAGTAGAAAAAGCTCAAAACCTTTCCACTGAGACCATTCTGGATAAAAGAGAAATAGATGGAGAAGAGATGAGTGCAGACGCTGAAGACTTTACAGTACTTCGCATGGACACCTCTAAAGATGCTAAAGTGCTTTGCCAAAGCGACCTCATCACCCCCTCTTATATGAACTACGTTGAAATCCATGGGGATAATGGATCCATCTGGACCTCGATCTTGGATTACTTCCCCACAATCGTCTACTGTAAAGAACCTAGAGGCGTTTACAACCAAGGGAACAACTTTTTTGAATACGAACGAGTTGACCTCTTCGAAAAAGAACTCAAACACTTCATCGAAAGCATAGAAAACGAAGAAAAACCATCACTAAACTCTATCGAAGAATCAGTAGATACTCTAAAAATCATAGAATCGATCAGATAAAACGGATTACAATACGTCTTTAATCCCGAAAAATTTAAGATAAGGACAAACCAATAAAACTCAGGAGGAAAAAATTGAGCTCAGATTATGTTCCGATAGCCGACGTAGTCCTCTCACAGGACGAGATCGACGAAGCCGTCGAAGTTCTAGAATCCGGCTTTCTTAGACAAGGACCGAAAACCGAAAAATTTGAAAAAAATTTCGCCGAAAAAGTCGGAGCAAAACACGCCATAGCAGTCAGTTCCGGCACAGCAGCACTTCATCTCGCTTATCTCGCTCTTCTTGAGGAGGGGGACGATGTCCTCATCCCGTCTTTTAGCCATATATCGACCGCTAGCATGGTTTCACTCACTGACGGAGATCCGATATTTTGCGATCTGAACCCAAGAACATTTACCTTGGATGTGGAAAGTGCGAAAGAACAGATCACCGATGATACCGAAGTTATCACACCTGTACACTTGTTCGGAAACGCTTGCAATGTCGAAGAAATTCAAGAGTTCGCCGAAGATAATAATCTGGATATAGTTTGGGACGCAGCACAAGCACACAATACAAAGTACAAAGGAAAAGACATCGGAAGTTTCGACGACCTAGTCTGTTACTCATTCTACCCCACCAAAAACATGACCACGGGAGAAGGTGGAATGATCACGACCAACGATACAGAACTGAACGAAAAGATAAGACTCCTAAGAGAACACGGTCAGACAGATAAATATTATCACCCATCGATAGGTCTGAACTATAGGATGACAGACGTTGAAGCTGCCATTGGGCTTAAACAACTCGAAAAACTGGATGAATTCACCGAAAAAAGAAGAGAGAACGCAGATTACTTAACGAACAGATTGAAAGAAATTGAAGGGATAATCCCACCATTAGTGAAAGACGAGATTAGGCATTCTTATCATCAATACACAATCCTTCTAGACTTCGAAGTTTTAGATTGCACCCGGGATGAATTCGTAGAATACTTAGATAATGAAAACGTGGGCGCAGCGGTTCACTATCCAAGACCACTCCACAAACAACCGGTTTTCCAAGAAAAATACGGGGATAAATCATTGCCGACCGTTGAAGACGTATCAAACAGGATACTTTCATTGCCAGTACATCCTCACCTCGACGAAGAAGACTTAGAAACAGTAGTTCAAGGCGTCGAGACTGTAGCAAAGGAAAATAGACTCTAAAGCGATATACTTTTCATGAGATTTTATCTCTACTGGAGAATTCGTCCAACTATATTTTAGAATTTAGAGTTCTGAAAAGAATCAGAACGTTAGATTAAAGCAAAGAGGTAGATGATGTAAATCAAAGCGAGCAATACGGGGAAGGAAAGTACCGAGTAAGCAACTCCGGTGAAGAACTTGTGAAAATCTTGATCCATGAGCCTGACATCTTCAAGCCATTTCTCCGTCAAACCTATCCGAACCTTTTCTAGACCCTCCTCAGCACTTTCAACCAGTTCCATACTCGGAGCTTCGGAAGCGTCACTCTCCTCCAAAAACTCTATAGTCTGATGAGAATCCGTGGTTAGAGAAACGACCTTATCATAATCCTCATCGAACTTTTCCAAATCATCCCTCAACCAGTCAGGCAGACCGTTACGATCCATACCAAGGATCAGGAACTTTTCCTCTCCGATCTCCTCAACCAGCGCCATCTTATCCTTCCCCTCCGATATCTCGAACCCTGCTTTCAACTCATACTCTTCAGCTTCCTCCAACTCTTCCAAAAACGATAGACATTCTTCTATGATTTTTTCACTTCTTTCCTCATATCTCGACAAAAGAGCTCCCTGTTTACCGGGTTGGAGCTGGTGCGTGTCGACGAAAGCTACATTTTTTCCGGACTTTTCCCTGACAGCTCTGAATATGGAATTATCATAATCATCAGCCCCTTTGACCTTGAGGAATATCAGATAGTTCTCGCCGATTCTCTGACCGTAAAGTTTGATCTCCAAATCGTCGTTCTCCAAAAGTTTAGTGCACTCGTCATGATACTCCACGTCTTCAAAAGAACACTCGTCCAAAACATCTTCAGAGATCTCAGGATCGCAAGGGTCGACATCGTGGAAAGAAGGATTGTGCCAGAAAAACCCTCCGGTATCTTCTCCCAGATCTTCGTTTATACTTTCGATCAACTTTCCACTGATACCTCCGCCTCCGATATCTCGCAAAGGACCGGGATGGATCCACGGGATGGTGAAGATCAGCTTCTCACTGTTTTTCAAGACCAGATTGTTCAAAAGGACGTCCGAATCCTTGCCGATATCCAGACTCATCTCGTTCTTGTTCAAAAAATTGGAGAAAAGTTCCACAGCAGAGACCGGAACCACGGTCTTGAACAGTTTTTCGACAAAATAAACGATCAAGAAAGTTCCTAAACCCAACCCTAGAAACGCCAAAACTTGAGGTAGAGCGAAGATGAAGATTCCGGTATAGTGGAGAGCGGCGAAGACCGGTCCGAAATAGATGAAAGGGCAGAGGATTGGTAAGACTCCGATAGAAGCATTGCTTCCCGCATACCCGATCACGTTATGGGAAAGCATTACCCCTATCAAGAATAAGAAACCTATCTCGGAATAAACGCTCAGAACAAGACCTAAGAACAGGATAGACATGTTTATCAAGGACATGAGATAAGTCCTGCGAGCATCCGACCTCTTAGAAGTGATGTCTAGGATAGAACCGTAAAATAGAGCCGGGACGATGAACAAAACGGAGCTGAACACCCAAGAATCTAGAAAACTGTCGAAAACATTTAGAAAATCGAAATAGGTGCCTAAGAAGCTAAAGATAATTCCTAGAACGATTATCCCTACGATGGAACTTTTAAAATCCGGAGCTCGAAAATTAATCCTCTTGAACTCACTCAACTCTTCCTCCAAATTAAAAACCTCGCAGACTCACTTTTCCTGTCAAATTAATAAATTTTCTTACCAGGCGAAAATTCAAAACAAACCGGATGATTCTCGAAACGTTCGAAAGTATGGTTTATGAATATGAAATATCTAGAAAAATGACCAAAGATAGTATGTATATAGAGAGAAGATAGCTCAGAAAAGAATGAATCGTCATGTTCTGAGAATAATTTTCGAGAAAGAGGAAAATACTTGTGTAATATTCACCTAGATTCGGGTGGGAGAGGTATGGAATATAGTTATGATCCGGAAACTGACACTCTAACTATGACAATTTCTGATGAAAGCCCGGATTATGGTGAGCAAGCGGATTCGATAATATATCATTGTTCTGAAGACGGAAAACCCGTAGAAATAGAGATACTGGATGCGAGCGAAACAGTGATGTCGATGATAAAGCCGATCCTGTCCAGTTCTAAAGAGAAAGTGGAAGTCTAATACTCATACTTTATCTGTTTTTCTTTTCGTGATTTTAAGAGAATAGATGATGATAATAAGGAAAAATTTTGCCACAGTTTGGATATTTTAAGAGATATAGGGTGGTTTTCAAATACGGTAATCGACAAAGTATTACAAATGGGGGTATAAGATGTCCAAAGCTGTTGGGATAAGGATGGACGAAAAGCTATTAAAAAAGCTTGATGAGTTGAGTGAAGAAGAAAGTATAGATAGGAGTGCTCTTGTGAGGAAGCTTCTTCGAAAAGGTTATGAGGAAATGAGAAAGGAAATAGCAGCAGAGAAGTATAAAAAAGGTCAGATAACTTTGGATAAAGCAGCAGAGGAAGCTGAAACAACTCTGTGGGGGATGGAGAAATTCCTTGTTGAGTCAGGGTACAAATCTGACTACTCCGTCAAAGATCTGGAAAAAGAAACATCCGAGATATAGTTCTGAAAAATCGTTGTATGTTTGATGGTGTGGTGATGATTTATGTGTCCAAAATCAACTTTCAATCTTTCGAATAGAATTAAGGAAGAGATAAATAGCTTAGTTCGTGCAGGTCATTTCACGAGTGAAAGTGATGTCGTTAAGACCGCACTCCGAATGTTAAAAGAGAGATATCCGGAATACAGAACAGATATTGCTGTGGAGATGTTCAAAGATGGAAAAGTATCACTAGGAAAAGCAGCCGAAATTTCAGGAATGGACAGAGAGAGTTTCAAGGAGATTCTTGAGGACAGGGAT
>CAZKND010000062.1:0-6385 GCA_964554215.1 Hadarchaeota archaeon (SeqCode)
CGTTCCGTTATTTTTTATTTGGGAATGGATTCTTCTTGGGTTCAATCGCCTTCTGAAAGGCCGTGGATAGATAATGATGATTTTAATTCTAGAAAGCTGAAAAACTTCCAGCTACTTTTGCAAAACGGTCAGAAACGGTATTATATGGTCAGAAATGACTTTATGGGAAGTACTATCAATCCGTGTCTTTATTTGAACGAGGTTATATCTGAGGATTTTGAGTCCTTTTCAGACCTTCCTAATGAGGAGTATTGGCAGAATGAGGAGATGGGGGCCAGATGTTTTGAAAAGGAGGATATGGATGTCGGTGTAGAAACTGAGAATGTTGTCAGTCAGTCAAGTTTGAACAGTTTGGTTCAGTCTCCGAAGCAATACTTTTTTTCAAAATTAGTAACTCAGGAGGAGAAAAGTTATCTCAAGAAGGGAATTTTGTTCCATGATTTTGCTGAGTTTTATGTTAATCATCCGGAATTCGTTGAGGATGAGGGTATTGAGTCCTTTGTGCAGATAATGGTTGAAGAGATTAGTCCTCTTGTGGAAGATTACACTTTGGATAAGTTGGAGGTGGAGTTTCGTTTAGGCATTGAGAATATTTTAGAGTATTTAGATAGGAGAGGGTATGAGCAAACGGAGTTAGAGGGTTATGGGAGAAGGGATAGCAAGAATACATTTTCTCAGAAGTTCCAGAAGGAGTTAGATAATCCTATTACTGAGGCATGGTTTGAGAATTCAGGTATAGGTGCAAAGGGAAAGGTTGATTTGATAAAATCACCTGATCAGTTAGTGGATTACAAAAGTGGAAGGAAAAATAGCCAGAGAAGTATAGTTAAGAGTTCTAATGTCGATCTGTTTGAAGATGAACCTAATTTTCAGGCTATACTTTACCTTGCCCACCACAGAAAAGTTCGGCCAGATTCGAAGTTGAAATTCACCTTTTACCATTTCATGGAGAACATAGAGGAAAAGATTTCAGGCGGCTCTGATTTGGAAGACAACATTGTGACCATAACGTATTACCCGAGAAGATTTGAGGAACAGTTACTGAGAGAAGAAACCTTTAATGATATTATCGGAGATGTTGCAGAGTCGAATAATCGCAGAAAGACACTTGAAAGGCTAGGATTTGAGAATTATTGTAGATTCTTCCGAGATAATGAAATGCCTCAGACATATGAAAGGGATGAGTTGTTAGGGTCAGAATTTGCCAATGATTTCATTGAATTTTCTAAGAAGTCTATTGGAAACCATAAATATGTCAAGAGAGGTTGTCAGAGTGCTCTGAAAAAGATGATGAGGTTCAGGAAAGAAAATTATTTCGAAGAAGATTTGGACAAGTTTGAAGATTTTCTGGAAGAACAAATCGAAAATCTGAATCGGTATAAAGAAGAGGGATTCCCTGTTGGTGATGCCGATATAGAGGATTTAGATAACCAGGATTTAATTTTAGGTGATGAATTTGGAACCTAATTCTCAGCAACAAAAACTGATAGATAGCACTGATGGCATATACTTGATAGATGCTGGTGCGGGCACTGGCAAGACATTCACAGTCACTCGAAGGTATGTTAATATTCTTGAGAAGAAGGATGTTGAACTTGAAGACCTTTTGCTGGTTACTTTCACGGAGAATGCAGCGGAAGAGATGAAGGAGAAAGTGATTAATTTGTCCGAGGGTTACTCCCCTACTCAGGTCAATGATGCTCCTATTCAGACTTTTCATAGTCTTTGTAAGAGGATAGTTGACGAGAGAGGATTTGAAGCTCCTAAATTGTTGGGGTTAGATGAAAGGATTTCTTCTTCTACGGATATTATGGAGAATGAGGTTTTGGAAGAGCAAGAGTTTGGAAGATTTTTCGACCGGTTTGTTGAGGATAATCCGGAATATAAGGATTTTTATCGAATAATATTCGACTCTAAAAATTTGTTACATTTATTGAAGACGCTTGCTTCGAAAGGAATTTTCCCGACAAGAGAGGGCTGGTTTAAGCGAAGTAAGGACTATTTGGAGGGAAATTTTGAGAAGTTTGAAGAACTGTTTGAGGAAGCGAATGAACCGAAAAATGATGGTGATAAACAATCGGATCTTAGGTCACGTTTGATTAGCTATGGCGATAAGTGCTTTATTGAGGGGGCGCCTGAGAGGGAAGAAATTAGAGGCGGTTGGGGGAGTAAAAAAATTTCTGAGAATTTTGCGGAAGAGGCTTTTTTCGAGGATAGGTCTGAGCTTGTAGAATTTGTTCGAGATCTGTATTTTGAATATATCCGTTATTCATTAGGGAGAAATTATCTGAATTTCAATTTTCTCATGATGTTTGCCTATATTCTTGTTTATGAAGATGAGGATTTGAGGGAGAAATTCAGCTTTGAATATTTGATGATTGACGAGTTTCAAGATACTAGTGAAATCCAGTTCAAGTTGGCTTTGCTATTATCCGAAACGAATAATATTTGTGCTGTTGGGGATTGGAAACAGAGTATTTATTCTTTCCAGTACGCGGATGTTAGAAATATTCGGAATTTTGAAGAGCGGATAAGTGATTACAAGGAGGAACTTAATTCAGATGCTGCTCGTGTGGAGTATCCAGTTGAGGATGTGGAGAAGATTCCTTTGAAGAAAAATTATAGGTCCACTCAGAAGATTTTAGATTTTTCTGAGCAGGGTTTGACTTTGAGGGGTAAACAGAATGAGGAGGTGGATGTTAGGAGTATAGAAAAGGATATAACATCGCTCGATTCGGCTCTTGATTATCAGGAACCTACTCAGGTTAGTGCTCTTAAGAGTGAGGAAGAGAAGCTGATGATTTTGGAGAAGATTGAGGAGATAGTTGGAAATTCCGATTATAGAATTGAGGATGGGGATGATTGGAAAATTCCGGATTATGAGGATATTGTGGTTTTGGTTAGAAGGTCCAAATTTGGTCTGAATTTGCAGCAGAAGGCTAGAGAGTTTGGAGTGCCGTTGGTTTATGAGGGTGGGACGGAGATTTTCAAGACCGATTCTGCTAAGATCCTTTTGGCTTGGCTTAGACTTTTGGATTATGAGGATTCTAAGAGGGGCTGGTCTGTTATTTTGGAGAACGCCGGGTATACTCTTGATGAGGTTGAGACTTGTTTGGAAAATGAAGATTATCCGGAAAATATGGAGAGGTTTCTTGAGGAGTTGAGAATTGAGGAGGATATTACTTCCGTAGCTAGGAAAGTTTTCAATAAGTACGGTATAAGTAATTCTTTCTCTGATAAGATATTGGAGGTTCTTCAGTCCGTTTTCAGCAGTTCTTATATGAATTTAGGTCGGATAATCCAGTTTATTGAGGATAATATTGAGAATGGGAAGAGTTACAAGGTCGATAATGCTTCTGAGAAGAATTTGGTTAAGGTCAGGACTATTCATGCTGAAAAAGGTTTAGAGCATCCTATTGTCTTTATCTCTGATATTAATCGGGACCGTTTTCCCAGCACTACTGGTAATTTTTCCGTTATTGATTACGAGGATCCGATCGGGTTGAGGCAGAAAAAGGAGTATAGCGATGAAAATCTTCCTTATGTTTACGATAACTGGAGGACTGAATTGCTTTCCAAGTGCTTGACGGGGGATTATGATGAGGAGAGAAGGTTGATGTATGTAGCTATGACGAGGGCTAAGCGTTATCTGTTTTTGACTTCGGGAATGGAGAGGCCGAGCATGTTTTTTGAGGATTTGGATATTGAAGCTGAGCAGGTGGAGCCGGAGTTAGAAAAAGTAGAAGTAGAGGAGAAGGAGGTGCCTCCGAAGTTTGAGATAGGTGAGGATTTCAGTTCATCACCGCTTAAGCTTTCCGTTCATTCTTTGATGTCAGGCATAGAGGGTGAAGGCGAAGGAATCGAGTATGGAACTAAGGTTCATCAGTTCGGTGAGTCTTTTGTAAAGGGTAAAGATGTTGAGCCCGGCAATGCAGATGAAGAGAATTTGGAAAACTTTCTGAAGTCTTTGGAGGGAGAACTTTTCTCCGAGAAGGATTGCTTACTCCCGTTAGAGTTGGAGAGTAGGAAAGTTACTTTGAATGGATCTATTGATCTGATAAATGAAACTGAAGATTTTGTTAAAGTTGTAGATTACAAAACGGATCGGAACAGGGAGAATGAAGAGGAGTATGTGAAGCAACTGAGTGCGTATTATCACGTTTTGAATGAGGCGTATAGCGATAAAGATGTGGAGCCGAGCATATTCTATACCCATGAAGGGCGCGAGGTCTTGATAGACCCTGTTTCTAAGAAGGAACTTATTGAGACCCTTGAAAGATTCTATGACTAATTCTACAGAGCTTTTACTTTCACTTACCCCCCTCGAAAACCCACTTTAATTTAAATAGGTCATACCCATGTGGTGACCGAGGCCGGGAGAAAGAGAGAACACCAGCCTCCTAAAATCCCGGCCCTCGGATATCAAAAACATATAATAAAAAAAGAGGTGAGAAAATGACTAATCCATCTGAATTGAAGGGAGTTGGAACAGCAACTGAAGAAAAACTATTTGATTCCGGATACGATGATTTGAAAAGCATAGCTACTTCTACCCCTCCTGAGCTAGCCAGTGCAGCTGATATGGGTGAATCCAAGGCGGCTAAGCTGATTAGGAAAGCGCAAGAGAATGCGGAAAGCATGGGTTATGAGCTAGGAACTGACGTCATGGAGCGAAGGGAAAAAGTTGAAAAGATTTCTACGGGGAGTGACAGTTTAGACGAAATGCTTGGAGGCGGTGTAGAAACTCAAGGGATAACAGAGTTTTATGGTGAATTTAGAACAGGTAAGACGCAAATTTCTCATCAGCTGAGTGTTAATACTCAGTTCTTGAATGGTGAAGAAGGCAAAGACCCACATGTTGTTTACATTGATACTGAGCACACGTTCAGGCCTGAAAGGATAGAAAGCATGGCTAAGGGTTTGGGAAAAGACCCTCAGGAAACTCTGGAAAAAATTCATGTGGCTCGAGGTTCGACCACTGATCATCAGATGCTTTTAGTGGAGAAAATTTCGGACATTGCTGATGGCAATGAAGTTAAGCTATTGGTAGTGGATGGACTGATGTCTAACTTTAGAACTGAATATGTGGGTCGTGGAGCGCTAGCGGAGCGTCAACAAAAACTCGGAAAACATCTCGCTGATTTGCATGACCTTGCTGAAAGGCATAATCTTGCTGTAGTGGTCACAAACCATGTTCAGTCCGATCCGAATTCGTTTTTCGGTGATCCAACTAAACCGATAGGAGGCCATGTTTTAGGCCATGCGTCGACTATCAGGGTTTATTTGAAGAAGAGTAAGGACAATAAGAGAAAAGCGAAGTTGATAGACCATCCGGAACTACCTCCTGAAAGTTCACAGTTCAGAATAGCAGAAGAGGGAGTTAGGGGCTGATTTAGTAGATTTTACCCTTTTCGTGAATCGTTGATCTTCTTTTGTTCGAAGTTCAGACGGTTCCCATCCCTTCCATTTTTTTATTTTTTTGATAGGTTTAACAATTAGAATGCCCTATGACAAATGTCAAGCTATCAAAAAGGTTATTAAAGCTACTTGGAAAATAGGTTAACGCAACTAAAGATGAATTATTGTTTAGGAGAGTAAGATAATATGGCTTTTGCACAAGGTGGAAAAGGTTACGATAGGGCTATTACAGTTTTCAGTCCAGATGGTAAACTGTTTCAGGTTCAATATGCTCAAGAAGCTGTGAAAAGAGGCTATACTGCTTTAGGAGCTAAAACGGATTCAGGTGTGGTATTGGCAGCTGAGAGAAGAACCACGAGTGAACTGGTGGAGGACGGTTCTGTTGAGAAAATATTCAAGATTGACAGACACATTGGTGCAGCTGCTTCTGGATTGATTGCCGATGCCAGGGTTTTGATAGATCAGGCTCGAGTTGAGGCACAGGTCAATCGTATGCGCTATGACGAAGCTGTGTCTGTGGAGAGTTTGGCTAAGACTATAGGCGATAATAAGCAGATGTATACTCAGCATGGAGGAGTGCGTCCTTTCGGTACCAGGTTTTTGATAGGTGGTGTTGGTGAGAGAGGTCCTCATCTTTTTGAGACCGATCCAAGTGGAGTGGTTGCTGCTTACAAGGCTCATGCTATAGGCGGCGGTGCTGAGGAAGCGACTGAAGTTTTGGAGAATAATTATGATGAAGATATGGATTTGGATGAACTGGTAAAATTACTATTGCAAGCATTAGGCAGGGTGATTGAAGGAGATCTTGGCCCGGGTAGGGTTGAGATGGCTAAGGCTGACGCTGAAGACAAAGAGTTTGTTAAGATGGATGAAGAAGAAATTTCAAAAGCTATGGATGATTCCGATCTCAGTGAGTAATTTTAAGATTATCTAGGTTGTTTGATTAGTATGGTTAAGTTAGAGGATT
>CAZKND010000063.1:0-5567 GCA_964554215.1 Hadarchaeota archaeon (SeqCode)
CTTTCTCTATTCCCTTTTTCAGCATTTTTCTCTCATTTTCGTCTAGTTCTTCACCTTCTGTCTTTCCTCTTTGGAGCCCTTGAACTTCTGCGATTCTTCCTTGCACTTGTGAACTTTGAGATATCGCTAGGGATATCGCCGGTTTGGCGACTTCTGGAACTTTTTCTTTGACGTTTTCTAGTACTGAGATGTTTTTGTTTAGGGCTTTCTCGACGTTTTCGAGCATCTTATTGTCTCTGCTTCGTTTGGCTGCGTTCGTCATCATTCTGTTAGCTATTCTAGACTTCGATTCGATCTGGTTTTCTGCGACTTTCGGGTTATTTTTATACTTTTCAGCCATTTCTCTCATACTTTCACTGATTCGTTCGGCTGATCTCATCTCTGTTCTTTGAACAACTTCCGGAATTTTATCAGAAGCCACATCTCTTATTCTATTTCTCACCTTTTCCAGGTTCTGTTCGGCCTTTTGCGCGTTGTTTTGGACTTCTTTTTCTAAGTTTTCATGGGTTTGAATTCTTCCTACTTCGATGTCTGCTAATACTTCGCCCACTTTTGCGCTTCGTTCAATTGCTATAGTAATTCCTGGTTTGGCTTCGTCAGGTACGTTTTCGTAAACGTTTTCCAGCACGTTGAGGTGTTTTCGGGTTGCTTTTCTAGCTCTCCTAAGTTTCTCGTTGTCTACGGGGCTTTGGATTATCTTTTCCGTTGCGGAGTCAAGCCTGTCATTTGCTTCTACGAGTAAGTTTTGGTAAGCTGCTGCTTTTCCTTTTTCGACCATATTTAGGTATTCAGATCTTCTCTCCTCGGCTCTTTTGAGGTCTAGTTCCTGCCCGCCTGAGAATACTTCTTTTATCGATTCTCCGGCCCTTTCAAGTCCGTATAGGGAATGGTCTGCTTCTACGTTTGCACTGTCAACTGCTATAGGAGTTGCGAGGGATACTCCGATAACTACTATTAAAGCTACTCCCACGGTTAATCCTGCTACACCTTTTTGATCTAGTTTTGACATATTTTTTTCACCTCCTCTCATCTTTTTGAGTTGGATAATTTGGAGATCTATTTTCATTAGTTGGTCTGTTTGGTTTCATTTCTATCATCTCAGTTTGTTTGATGTGGTGGAACCTATTTAAGAAATCTCTAAAAACCGTTTTTTCGACATATTTCAGAATATTTTTAATCTTTATTTCACCTTATGAAGGTCTATAAGCCTCTAAAACCGTTCATAAAGTCTTAAAAGTTCTTATTTTTCACATCCTTACTATTTTTGAAGAGTAAAGTATTTACGTAAATTTAACCCAAATGTAAACGATGGATTTTGAAGAAATGGTAAAATTCGTCATTTTGGTCCTGATTTTACAAGGGGCCATGGGCGTGATATTTTTCTTAACAGTTAGATCTACGCCAGGTGTCGATTTTGGCAGGTTTAGTCTGGCGATAGTCTTGCTTGTTGTCATTGCCGTTATCGTCGGTGTTTTTCTCTATTGGCTCGTGGGTAGATATGTCAGAGAGAGGAGTATCAAGACCGCCATGATGGCGATGTCCGATGATGAGGAGGAAGTTTTGGGCATTGTTATGGATGAGGGCGAGATTAGACAGGATGATTTAAGGAAAGAGTTGGATTTTTCGAAATCCAAGTTGAGCGCGCTCCTGAATAATTTGGAAGAGAAGAACGCCATAGAAAAGTCCAGATATAGAAGGACGAACAAGATAAAACCTACTGAAGAGTTCCGTCAATGATTTTCTATCTCGTACCACTTATGAGGATGGACAGATTAACTTTTCTTGATAATTATGGAAAAAGAAACGGACAAGAT
The DNA here is from genome assembly GCA_964554215.1 of Hadarchaeota archaeon (SeqCode). Classification (GTDB taxonomy): domain Archaea; phylum Hadarchaeota; class Hadarchaeia; order Hadarchaeales; family JAGGTB01; genus CAYLJV01. The sequence goes on from CAZKND010000063.1 coordinate 1,815, forward strand.
ACTGAAATATTTGGATAATCAGGAAGAGATCAGGGAAAAATTGTTAGATGTTTCTCGGAAAGCGATTAGAAAGTCTTCTAGTGCGATGGCGGCATTTCACAGGGGGGATGTAGAGGGTTATGAAGGGAAACTAGAAGAAATAAAAGAGGATATAGAAACTTTAAACGATATAACTAGCGAAGCACCTTATTTTTCCGATCATGGTTCTTTGATGGCCGCTCATAGGGAATTTTCCGAAGCCGTACTCACCAAGACTCTGATTGAAGGCGAGGATTTTCCCGATCCGGATGATTTGAACGTTTCTTATAGGGCTTTTGCCCAGGCCATGGCGGAAAGCATCGGTGAATTGAGGCGCCATGTTTTGAATTTGTTGAGGGATGATGAGCTTGAGGAAGCGAGAGAGATTCATGATAGGATGGAGAAAGTGTTTAATGAACTGGAACAGTTTGACTATCCGGATTCTATACTATCAGGGATGAGGCGAAAACGTGATGGGGCTAGAAAAAGTCTCGAAAAGACGAGAGCAGACGTCACCAGGGCTGTGAGGGAGAGAAAGCTTGAGGAAGCTTTGAAAGATACCGAGAAGGAGGTTGATGTTGATGAAGTTTGATGTTGAAGACCTTAAGGAAAAATCCGAAGAGGATTATGAGGAGGCTTGGCGAGAGTCAGGTGACCTGTTGGAGGACTCGGGTGAGTACTTTTCTTTGGAGGATAGAGGGTCTAGCCATCCATTGTTCGATTTAGTTCAGGAGTTCAGAAAGGTTTTCACCGAAGTTGGCTTTGAAGAGCAGGTTGTTCCGGCCCTTATAGAGAAGGAGGAGATTGAGAAACAGTACGGCCCTGAAGCACCTATCATATTGGACCGTATATTTTTCTTAGCAGGCTTGGATCGGTCGGATTTAGGTATTAGTGAGGAGGAGTTGGAAGAGATCAGGGAGGAGGTTCCGGATTTTGATGATGTTTCCACATTGGAGACGATTTTGAGAGAGTTTAAGAAGGGGGAGGTGGATGCTGATGATTTGCTTGAGGAGATGGTTGAGAGAATTGGCTTGGAGGAGGAGGAAGCTTCTCACATATTGTCTATGTTTGAAGATTTCAAGAATCTGGAGCCTGTACCTTCCAATATGACCCTTAGGTCCCATACTACAGCTGGTTGGTTCCCGATTTTGGATAAAATGTTAGATAGGAAATCTCTTCCGATCCAACTTTTCACGGTCGGTCCGAAGTATCGGAGGGAGCAGGAGTTGGATGAGACCCATTTGTACCGGTCTTGGACGGCTTCTATGGTGATTATGGCGGAAGAAATGAGTTTAGAAGATGGCGAGCGTGTTGCTCGGAAAATTCTAAAAGAGGTTGGGTTTGATGAAGTAAAGTGCGTGGAAAAGAGCGCTACTTCCAAGTACTATGCTCCAGACTCCGAGTTTGAGATTTTTGTTTCACATCCTGAAACTGGGGATATGATTGAGGTAGGGAATGCAGGATTTTATAGTCCCGTCTCTTTGGCGAACTACGACATACCTTTCCCCGTTTTCAATCTGGGTATCGGGCTTGAACGGGTATTAATGCTTAGATCCGGCGAGGACGATATCAGGTCGATTGTTTATCCGTATAAGTACGAGGAATTGGATTTTTCCGATGAAAAACTTTCCCAAATGATTGAGATAGATGAGAAACCGAAAACGGAAGAGGGGGAGAAGCTAGCTAGTTTGATAGAAAGGACTGCTGAACAGAAAAAAGATGAACCTAGTCCTTGCGAGTTTGAAGTTTTTGAGGGGAAAATTGAAGGTAAAGAAGTTTCAGTTGATATCATTGAAGAGGAAGAAAATACTCAGCTGGTAGGACCTGCTGGATTTAACGGTGTTTTCACTTATGATGGTAATATCGTGGGAATTCCTCCGGAGGGTTGGGAGGGTAATGAGTTTTTGCAGGAAGCGAAGTCCGAAGGTGTGGATACGGGTATTACATATATCGAATCATTTTCAAATTTAGCTGCCAGAGAGATCGAAAAGGCAGCTGGAGAAGGTGAAGACGAGGTAGATATTGGAGTTAAGATGATAGACTCTCTCAACGATATTAATTTGCGTCTAGAAAGGCCCGCTCGCCGGTATATTACTAATGAAAACAAGAAGATCGATGTAAGGGGTCCTTTCTTTGTATCGGTAAGAGCTGAATTTGAGTAATATTTTTGCTTATTTAGGATGAAAGAGGTTATTTCAAGGGGCTATTTTTAGGGAATGTATTTTTGGAGTTTTTCTGATATTTTCTGTTCTTAAGCTTATTTCCGCTTTGATATAATCTCCGTTTAGTTCGGATATGTCGTAACTTTTGGAGCCATTTTCGATTTGGATCGTTTTATCTCCTTGAGTGGTGACCCCGTTATTGCTTGAGAAAATTTTTATTTCAGCTTCCGTGTTTTCGGGAATTTCTGCGTTTATGACTATATCACTCCATTCTCTATCCAACTTTACTTCTTGCCAATCGATTTCTAATTTTCCAGATTTGCTTTTGAGTTCTTCAGATCTTAAACCATCTATTGCTAGTATAGGCGTGACAGCTATTCCTCCCCAATTGTTTTGGACCCTTATGGCGATTAATTCGTTTTCTCCGTAGCTAGATGCATCTATTTTGAAGCCTATCTCTTCGAAATTTTCGTTTTTCCGTCTGAATTTCACATCTGTGCCAATTATCACTTCTTGTGGCAGGTAGTCGTCCAGTATTGAGCCTGATCTGTTTGGGAATATCCTACGACCATAAATATCGACGAGCAGAGTATCTATGTCAGATAGGTCTATTCTTCTAACCCCTAAGATTTCCTGGCCTGGTTTTAGGAATACAGGACTATCTTTTATACCTCCTATTGCTGTTGAGCCTGTGCCGTGAGTGTACCAGTTGTCCCAGTTAGCTCTTGCCCCGGTGTTTTCCGGCTTTTTAAATGTCCAACTTTCAGTATTTTCGTCCAGAAATAGGGCCGGCGATATCCGTAGTTCGTCTTTTATTAAAACAGTGTTTTCGTGGGTACTATCTACCCCCATGTTTATGGAATATGGGTTTGCTTCTCCGGAGCTAAGTAGGAAGAAAGTACCTCCTATCGCTCCTACTATAACTAATGTGAATATGGTCAGTGCGATATATCTCTGTTTTTTGGATTTTTCACTCGGTACGATGACTTTTTCAGGTTCTATATCCCCTCTCTTTATTTTGTCCTGTTTTTTCGGGTCGTAAGGTTCGTATACTGTGGTGTAGTCGGTTGATCTGAGGAGTTTTTTTTCCTTCCAGTTGAGTTTTTCTTTTAATATTTTTGACGGGATTGTGACCGCGAGTGAGTTACCTACGTTAACTATTTTTTTCTCTATAAGGTCGTATTTTTCCTCCATCTCGTTTTTCCAAATTTCGGTCGCAGGAGTGATTATTAGTCTATTTTTTTCGTCCGTAAAAACTAGGACTTTCGACCCTTTTTCAAGCCCCCACTGCTTACACCAACTAGGGTCCAAAGTTACACATTTTCTCCCCCCTGTTTCCAGCAGTTTCCTACTGGAGCCCTTTTTTGGGCTTATCCTTTTTTCGATTCCCTTTTCGATTTTTTTCTCAAAATTTGAGGATATTTTAACCATTTTTAGCCACTGTTGAATTTTTGTTCGGACACATTTCTAAAAAGGAGAGTTAATGTTAAAAGTAGTTCCGATTTGGGTCTCATTGCTGAAATAACCGTTTTTAGCAAATTAATTTATATATGGGACAAACCTCAAACATAAC
>CAZKND010000063.1:5677-6180 GCA_964554215.1 Hadarchaeota archaeon (SeqCode)
GAGCTGGAAGAAGAGGATAGAAAGCTTTTTCTAAACTATGAACACGGCAAGGTCGAGATTAGCCCCTTTTTCGAAGACGTTTTCAGGATAAGGATTACGGAAGACGAGTTTGAGAAGGATCACTCTTATGCTACGGAAAAATCATTGGAAGATTTCGACCCTGTAGACCCCGTTTTGGATGAGAAAGAAGACGAGATTTTGATAAAAACTCCGGAAATGACTCTAGAAATCACGAAAAACCCATTCGATTTAAAATTTTACGGTGGAGATCAGGATAATCCCTTCCTAGAAGACCAAAAAGGTTTCTCCTACTGTCGAGATGAAGATTCTATCAAAACTTTCAAAAAAATCAGGCCCGACGAGCATTTTTACGGATTCGGAGAGAAGACCGGACCTCTAGACAAGCGGGGAGAATCCATGGAGATGTTTGCAGGAGACAGGGCTTTCAAAAAGGACGAGGACCCGCTCTACGTGTCCATCCCGTTCTTCATAGGCGTGGATGA
>CAZKND010000064.1:0-6125 GCA_964554215.1 Hadarchaeota archaeon (SeqCode)
CAGCCGGAAAAAGGCTGGATCCTCTATCAATCTTAACCTTGATTACGTATAATTTGCGGAGAAACCCTACTTAAGAGCCCTCCGCAGATAGGCTGTCAGGGGAAGGAACCGCCCAAAAACGGATGCCTTCCCCTCCCGTATTTTTTCAATCACCTCTCCTACAAAAGGTTTACATTCAATTTCTATACCAGCTAAACCTATTTCTTCAGGAAAATGAGCATCAGATCCACCGGTTTGACTCAAGTCATTACCCCTAGCATATCTAGTTGCTATGCTAGTACCAATATACCTTTTTGAATTGAACGATTCTATAGCATCAAAATCGGATCTTAAAGGTGAAAATGGTTTTGAAGATAAACTAAATGGGTGAGCCGATATAGCTATACCTCCTTTCTCCCGAATTCTGGCTACTGTTTCCTCTGCTGAGAGTTTTGAAGGAACAACCTCTTCTATCCCTAATCCTAAAATATGTCCATCCTTACTCGAAACTTCTACTCCAGGTATAATCAAAAAATCGTCTCCATCTGCCAGTTCAAGAGCTTCTTCAACCCCATCTACGGTATTGTGATCCGTAATTGCTATTCCACTCAAACCAGAAAGTTTAGCAGACTCAATAGCTTCTTCTATAGAGGTTTCTGAATCTGGAGAATATTCTGTGTGGACATGAGTATCTATCTTCATCATCTAGCCCCTAGATCAAAAGATTGATTTAGCCTCACTACTGTACCTTCGAACCTGTTTCCACATCTTCTTCCGGATCCATCAAAACAGGAGAATCATCGTCTTTTGTTGCAGCTAAAATCATACATTCACTTTTTACCCCCATGAGTTCGGAAGGTTCCAGATTGACCAATACGGGAACTTTCCTCCCTTCCAAATCATCAGGTGAGTAATAATTTTTTAGACCAGCTGCACTTTGCTTAATTTCGTCACCGACATCTATCTTCAACTTGTATAGGTTGTCTGCACCCTCTATTTCGTCAACTTCTTCAATACTACCTATTCTTATATCTAAATCCTGAAATTCATCAAAAGATATCATTTCTCTGCTCACCTCCTCCTTTTCTTTTTCATCTTCTATTTCTATTTTCTCAAAAAGGATATCAGGACTGTTTATCTCATGTCCTGATTCTAATCTGAACCCTTTAGCGTCATCTATGTCCCCTTTGTCCACATTCATTATATCAAAACACTTCTCAGATGACTCTGGGATGAATGGATAAAGCATAATCGCGAGTGTGTCAACCAGATTAACGCAGTTGTAAAGATATTCTCCAGCCTCGGACTTTTCGACGTTCCACGGTTCTGATTTTTGGAAATAATTATTTCCTTCTCTAGCAAGCGATATTATGCTCTTCAAAGCTTTGTTGACGTCCGCTTGCTCCAAGTACTTTTCTACGTTGTCTACTTCATTTTCAATTTCAGAAGCTAATTCAGGGTCTTTTTCACCTTCAGGAATCTTACTGTCAAAATTATTCTGGATGAATGTGAAAGTTCTATGAATAAAGTTGCCGACAGTGTTCGCTAATTCGTTGTTGTACCTAGTGATCAAATCTTCCTCAGAAAAATCGCCGTCTTCTCCAATGGTTTTCTGCCTGATCAAAAAGTATCTGAACGCGTCCGCTCCATATTTTTCACTCATCTCTATAGGGTCTACAACATTCCCTTTGCTCTTGGACATCTTCTCTCCATTCCGGGTCCAAAAACCGTTCACAATCACGCTTTCAGGGACTTCTAAATCTGCCGATAGGAGCAATGCGGGCCAAATAACGGTGTGGAACCAGGTAATATCTTTCCCTATGACATGATGATCGGCGGGCCAATACTTTTCAAATTTTTCGTTGGGGTAATCAATTGCAGATATATAGTTAGTCAGCGCATCTACCCATACGTAAATTCCGTGATCTTCTGATTTTGGAAATCTTACAGCCCATTCCAAATCTTTCCTCGTTATACTGAGGTCTTCAAGACCATCTTCTATCCTGTTCGTCATCTCATTTTTACGAGCTATCGGGAGAACAAAATCCGAATTTTTTTCATAAATATCCAATACTTCTTCTTCAAAATCACTCAGTTTGAAGAAATAAGCCTCGTGACTTCTCTTCTCCACCGACCTACCACATTCAGGACAGTTTCCATCATCTAGCTTTCTCTCGGGCCAAAAGGTCTCACATGGTACACAGTACCATCCTTCGTATTTGCCCTCGTAGATATCTCCATTATCGTAAATCTTCTCCACCAACTTCTTGACTTTTTCCTCGTGTTTTTCGTCAGTGGTTCGGATAAATTGGTCATAGGAAATGTTTATCTTTTCCCAGGCCTTCTTGAAAGTCGGGGCCAGTTCGTCGACGAACTCTTGGGGTGTTTTCCCCGCTTTTTCTGCTGCTCTCTTTATCTTCTCTCCGTGTTCGTCCGTTCCGGTGAGGAAGAGAACGTCTTTTCCTCGAATCCTGTTGTATCTGGCCAAAATGTCAGCTATTATCGTAGTGTATGCATGGCCTATGTGCGGCTTATCATTGACGTAATATATTGGAGTGGTTACGTAATATTCGTCTCCCATCTTTTTCCTCTAATTACACTATAGACTTACAAGATTTTTATAATTCGTAGAGACACGACCTGGGAAATTAATAATAGGCTGATTTTTTAGGGTATGAACTCTTCTTAGATTTATTGGGATATCGTATGAAAGACATTCTGATCAAAAACACCGACATCCTAACTATGAACGGGGGCAGAGAGATAATAAAAGGCGGAGATGTTGCCATCGAGGACAATGAAATCAGCGATATAGGTGAAGAAATCACGGTGGAAGCCGAAAAAGTTATCGATGGTTCCGGGAAAGTAACGATGCCCGGACTGATCAACACTCACACTCACCTATCGATGACTCTATTCAGAGGTATAGCCGACGACCTAGAACTTCAAACATGGCTCCAAGATAAAATCTGGCCTTTGGAATCAAATCTGGAGAGTGACGACGTCTATGTCGGGGCCTTGTTAGGTTCTCTGGAGATGATCAGATCTGGCACTACGTGCTTCGCGGACCAGTACTTTTTCATGGACCAGGTGGCCGAGGCCGTGAAGGAGTCAGGGATTCGAGCCAGTCTTTCTTACGGAATCATCGAAGAGAACGATCCTGAGAAGAGGGTGGAGGAAATAGAGGTCGGGAAAAAACTGGTAGAGAACTATGAGGGATACGCAAATGATAGGGTTAAGACCATGTTCGGCCCTCATTCAACTTACACTTGTTCCGAAGAATGCCTCGAAAGGGTGAAGGAACTGGCGGATGACTATGATGTGGGGATTCATATTCATCTAGCTGAGAACGAGAAAGAGATCGAAGATGTCAAGAAAATGCATGGGGAGAGGCCTGTAAAATTTTTAGATTCTATCGATTTTCTAGATTCTGGGGTTTTGGCGGCTCATTGCACATGGTTGGATGAAGAAGAGATCGAAATCATCCGAAAAACCGGGACCAAACCGGTCCACAACCCGGTCAGTAACATGAAATTGGGTTCGGGAGTGGCTCCGATTCCAGATCTTTTGTCGGAAGGTATACCTGTCGGGCTCGGCACTGATGGAGCGGCCTCAAATAATTCTTTGGACATCTTTGAAGAGATGAAGTTTGCAGCTTTGCTAAATAAAGCGAAAAATAAGGACCCAACAGTTGTCCCAGCAAGAAAAGCTCTGGAGATGGCTACTATAAATGGGGCTAAAGGGCTAGGGCTTGAAAACGAAATCGGATCCATCGAAACCGGAAAAAAGGCCGATATGATCATGGTGGACCTCGAAAAGCCTCACCTAAAACCGTTATTCGATATCGAATCACAACTAGTCTACAGTTGCAACGGAAATGACGTGGAAACCGTGATAGTCGACGGAAATGTTATTATGGAAAATGGGGAAGTGAAGACGCTAAATGAAGATAAGATTATCCAAAAATCTCAAAAACATGGAGAAGGATTAGCAAAGGAGGTAAACTAGAATGCCACACGACGTAAAAGACATAGATCTCGCACCGGAAGGTGAAAAACAGATAAAATGGGCCAAACAGCACATGCCCGTGTTAAATAAAATTCGAGAAAGATTTTCCGAAGAAAAACCGTTTGACGGGATCACAATCGGAGCAGCTCTTCACATCGAATCATCCACATCGGTTCTTCTCAGAACTCTACAAGCCGGAGGTGCAGAGATTGCAGGTACTGGTTCTAATCCGCTCTCGACCGATGATAGTGTAGCAGCAGCTTTAGCCGAAAAAGGAGCGAACATGTACGTGTGGAGAGGGGAGACCGAGGAGGAATATTATCAAAATCTAAACAAAGTTGTGGATCATAATCCTGATATCCTGATAGACGATGGGGCCGACCTAATCTCTCATGTTCATTCCGAAAGAGAAGAAACCCTGAATCAGATTAAAGGTGCCTCGGAAGAGACCACTACAGGGGTAAAACGTCTACGCGCCATGAACGAAGACGGAGAACTCAGAATCCCAGTCTTCGCTGTCAACGATACGCCGGCTAAATCACTTTTCGACAACAGGTTCGGGACGGGGGAGTCCACGATTAATGCGATTATGAGCATAACCAATTCTCAGATTTCTGGAAAGAACGTGGTCGTGATAGGTTATGGTTATGTGGGCCGAGGGATAGCTCTGAGAGCAGAGGGGCTCGGTGCTAATGTTACGGTGGTGGAAACCGACCCTATAAAAGCCCTTGAGGCAGCTATGAAGGGTTTCCGAGTAACGGATATGGAGAACGCGTCCGAGTTTGGGGATTTGTTCATCACGGCTACAGGTGGGTATAAGGTCATCAACAAGGAACATCTCAAAAACATGAAGGATGGTGCAATTCTTTGCAATTCGGGACATTTCAATATAGAGATCGATTTGGAAGGATTGGAAGAGCTCTCTGTCGAAAGTGAAGAGATTATGCAAGACATTGTGGAGTACCGTTTGGGAGATGGTCGAAGATTGCATGTTCTGGCCGAAGGTAGGTTGGTCAATTTGGCCGGAGAGAAGTCTCTAGGCCATCCGGCCGAGATTATGGATATGAGTTTTGCTTTGCAGGCTCTGTCGGCTGAACGTATGCTGACTGAGGAGTATGCCGTCGGAGTTCATGACGTTCCTTCCGAAATAGATAGCGAGGTGGCAGAATTGAAGCTCAAGGCGATGGGGATGGAGCTCGAGAATCAGACTGAAAAGCAGAAAGAGTATGAAAATTCTTGGAAATTGGGAACATAACCCAATTCTAGTTTGAGTTCTAAGACATCTGGAAACGCAACAAGGCTCCGACGCCTTTGAATGCGTTGTGGAACTGTTTTCCTTCTTCCGTTTCGGTCGAGATGAATTCGACTTCTGCACCGGTCTGGTCGGCCATTTCGCAAAGTTCTTTGATTTCGTCCTTGGTTTCAACTATTTCCAGCTCATTTTCGCCACATTTTGGGCAGGATTTTTTTGGCACACCTTTCTTGATTTTAGATGTGTCGTTGGAGACTTTTTCATCTTCATAACCGCAGGCGTCGCACTTTATCTTGAATCGGTTTATTTCTTGCTCTTCCGACACTAGGAGTGTTTCTACAGCGCCGTTTCTCAAATGTTTCCTAACTTCTTCTACACCGTAGGTGACCATGGCTTCATCCGAAACTATGCCGCTCAGGAACTCTTTTACCAGGGATTTCTCCCTCATGACGTCTAAATCTTCTAAAACGTCTTCTGCTTTGTTTATGAGTTCTTTAATCCCCTGTTCGCTGGAATATCCTAGGTCGTAAACTGCTTCTATTTTATCTTGAACGTCTTTTTTCAGATTGTCCCCTTTCAAAAACTTGTTCTTGTTCGGCCCCGGCCCTCCCACTATTATCACTCTCAATTCTTCGTCGTCGGCGAACTCTCTATTTGCTAATTCTCCGACTCTTTTCATGAACTGTTCGAGAGCTTTCTCTCTCAATCTTTCGAATCTCTGAGCGGATTGTCCCCCTTTACTGTGCTTTCCCCATACACTGGAGGTTAGATTAGAAGCTATATCCAGATGTTTTCCTTTGAGGGTAGCTACAGTCGCTTCTTTCGAGTCGACCACGATCAAACCCACTTTTTCACCGGTCGCTATCGCTTCTTTAATATGTTCCAA
>CAZKND010000065.1:0-6120 GCA_964554215.1 Hadarchaeota archaeon (SeqCode)
ATTCTAAAAAAACTAGACTAGGAAAAGAAGTCGAAGAAATATTCTCCACAGAAATGGAAAAAACAAAAACAGAGCTGAACTCAGACATGAAATTTCTAAGAGAAAAAATAAAAACACTCGACAGCGAAATCCAAAACTTAAACGAGAGAATAAAAGAACTGCAAAAGCTAACTCTGCAACAAGCCGGATAGACCTATGGCAAAATTAATAATCTAAAACAAAAGACTTGATGATGTGATATAATGAAGATAAAAGTTACGGAAACTTTTGAGCTCAATGAAGAAGAATACGAAAAAGGGGAGACAATAGACCTTCCCGACAAAGTAGCAAAAAAAGTTATCGCAAAAGGTGTAGGAAAGAAAGTGAAAAACGAAGAACCTAAAATAGAGAAAATTGAAGAAACCGAAAAAGAAGGATCAAAATCAGGAGGGCCCGAATGGAAAAGAAAGATATGGATATCAGAAGACAGAAACTTATCCATCACAGTCTGGCCTTCAGGCGACAAATTTGATTCACCCAGCATTAACTTAGAGGAGAGTAGAAGAGACGACTCGGGGAACTGGGAAACGAACAAACTATATCTCCCAACAGGAAGTTCTCTCTTAGCTCTTTCCGAAAATCTGAAATCTGCTTGGAATCAGGTTCAGAAGATGAAGTCGGAAAATAAGTAGAATAACCTACTTCGTTGGAACTCCCTTCCAGCTTCTTATCTCGTTAGTAGGAAATATCGAAATTTCTCAGACTCAAAACTAAAAGCTTAAAGTTGTACTCGGACTTTTCAAAATGTCTTTCGTAGGGCAGAGGTTTGTGGACATATTGATTTGAATTTTCAGATTTTGGCCTCGGAATGACCTGATTAGGATAATCAAATATTTCTTCCACTAGAGGTTCTTCAATCTCTATCTTCACATCCCACAATCCCCAAAAAATCGTCGTTTTTATCTGCCAAATGTAGATCGGGGTCGGAGGTCCTGACTTATCGACTAATCCGACCGGGTCTAGTCTTTTCATTTGAACTGAATCTATGTCCAAATCGTGATATACGGAGATATTTGGAGTGTTTTCTATAGGGGTGGGCGGTGATAGTTCATATTCTTCCTTTCTCGACCTAGTTGAATCGTCTGGAGATCCTTCACCCTCTTTTATGATGTTCTTTAAACTCTGATTTAATCCGAACCTTTCTAATTTACCTCTTTCTTCGTCGAAATCTTTGTTCAAATTTTCAATCCTGTCCAGTTGACTTTCCGTCCTCTCTAAAACTGTTTCCAGTCCTGAGATGGATCCTTGATTTTCTCTAATCACATACTTTTCAGCCCTCATCTCTTCGGAATTTCCTCTCTCACCAGGTTTTGGATACTCAGTGTAGGTATCGCTCCAGTTAGGACATGTATCCCTGGTCTGACTCTCTATCTCTCTTAAAAAATAATCATTTATCTCATCCACCTCGCTTCTCTCTTCTTCGTAATCATCTATGTATTCGGAAAAAGACTCTTCGGCGTCTTTATAAGCTTCTGAAAATAGTTCGTCAACCTCATTTTCACCCATATCAGTGGACAATTTCTCACGATACCCATCTGGAAATGTCTTTTCATACTCGCTTGTTTCCGGAATTTGTTTTCTGAGTTCGACAACCTCCTTCTCTAGAGAATCTAAATTTTCCAAGACCGATTTGAATCCACAATTTATTTGAGGGGAGACTCCTCGAGGTTCCGATTGAGTAATATCTTGATAGAGATTCTTGAGAAATGGATTATTCTCTTTTGAAGATTCTATAGCATCGAGACCTCTATTGAAACAATTTCTCGACATTTTCAAGGCCCTTCTAGCTTCTCTAACCTTTTCAAGAGACTTATTCAACTGATCTTGAGGGAGTGCATAGATATTTCTAGTGTCTTCGCAGATTTTCGAAAAATCATCCTTGGACTGCTCATAGTTGTCGCTGAGGTTCGAAATTTTTTGAGACTGACTTGTTAGAAGTTTTTCTGGATTAAATTTTTTCAGATTATCAATATTTGACTTCGCGTGATGAAGGCTTGCCTTAGAAGATTTGAGCAAGTTTAGAGATTTTTCAGTCTTTTCGGAAAACTCTCTAACTGAAGGATTACCCAAGGGATCTCCAAACTGGTCCAACTTCATATCGGAGGACTCCATCAATTCCATAACCTTAGAACCAGCGACTTCTCGAAGTAAAGACCTATAGTCAGACGAACCGAACTTATCGATCTCATGGGTAGCAAGCGCCAGACGGAACAAGGTCTCCGTTCTCTTTTTGCTGAAATTCAAATCTTTCTCCAACCACGCTTGTGAATAGGCTAAGGCATATTCGAAGTATTCCCATCTTCGCTCAACACTGTTCAAAGCTGCTCCGAACGCTTCCATTTCGTCCTGAAGCAAGAACAAACGGCGGGCGGTAGTTTCCGTAAGGTTTTCAACCGGTATCTCTATCGTCGTTGACCCGTCCGGAGTGTTGTCCTCTATACTCGTTCCTTTCGGAAACTTGACGTCTGCAACAGTTCCATTCTCCTTTCCTCGACTGATTTCAAATCCAATCCTCTTCCTATCGGAAGGAAAATGAAGATTTGTCTTGGGTGAAAGGTTTTGCAGTTTTTTGTTGAGTTCGTTTTCGGCCAAATTCTCTATTTTTTCAACTTCTGACCCTCCAGATTCCGAAGTTTTTCCATTCTTTCCTATTTTCCAGAGCGACTCGTTAAGAGTTCTCTCGATATGGCCATTCAAACCGGATTTTTCACTAATTAGGTCGAAAGAAAGCTGAGAGCTACCTTGGCGGTCGATCGCCTCTTTTTCGGACTGATGTCTGTTCCACTCAAAATAAGTAACGAAGCTGGCGGTAAGCAATAATATTATAGTCCCAACTGCTGCGAGCGAGATATACCCATTTTCCTTCATTTTGACCACAGCTCCAGAGTGAGGAAAATAGGAACTAATTCATCATCAGGACGGTTCTCGAAAGTGTGAAGGGAGATAAATAGTTTCACGGTCTCGGAGCATATCTTTTCAGAGCCGGGAGAGATTTCAGAAATATCATTTTTATAGAAAATTGAAGTATTTTCAGATATTTTCACCGGCTCCATTCTGATTTTAAACCGATAATCAAACCTCTTACCAACTGAAACGTCAAGGAAGGACCTTATCAAATTTTCCAATGAGAGTGTCAATCCACGGTTCGTTTTCGGCTCCACAACTCTATTTTCACGAATCAATATCGGATTCAACAAGACTTCCTCTTTAATCACTTTGGATAATGTTTTTCTTTCTAACTCCCGAGTGGTCGTCCGCCCTGTAGAGAGGTTAGATTTGTAGGAAATACCTCCCAGTTGTTCAACTGGCACTTTCTGTATGATTAGAAGGGTATTTTGAGCTCTTTCATCTGCAAAGGAGTTCTTATTCTCGTTTGTTTGAACACTGCCGATCAAAAGAAGGAGAGATATCGAAACTATGAGTCCTAAAAATAATATATCCACTGTGGAACCTATTCCTTTTCTCAACTTATCGACCTCTAACAGTCAGGAAAGCGGGAAAATTTTTTCCATTCTCCTGATAAACTATGGGAATCGAAAAAGTGGTTTCGTAACTTTCCGAATCCGGACCGATACAATACAATTTCTCTCTTTCCAATGTCGTGACTTCTATCTGCACTGCCTTACCTGATCTCTCCCACCTTTTCCGGGCCTCTGGAAGACTTTCCTCCAGATAGGAATGTTTCAAAACGCCTAGTTCCGAGTGGCCTCCTCCAGTTTCGCAACCGCTGTTTTGCAGGCGTTCCGTCAAGTCTAGAAGCTCTCTGAAAGATTCTTCGTTCCTAATTTCCCGTTCTTGAGCTCGATAGATTCCCGACAGAGTAAAGGTGAAAAAAAGCAAGAGGACGACAGCCATGATTACTGCGGTCAGGTCCGTGCCAACTGTCAATTGGGATAATTAGACCACCTCTAATCGTAATCCGTTGTCCTTTGAGATTATGATTTTGTCCGGGTTTTTCTCCTCGATTTCGAAATTTCCGCCGTTTATTCTGCTATCCAATAAAGTGGATTTTTTCACTTTTCCAGATTCTATAATTGACACTTCTACGGTCTGGGATTTCTCCGCCGTTCCTGAGATTTTCAGTTCGTAGGATTCACAATGGTCTGGAACTTTTTTCTCCATATGGACGTTTCCAGGGAGGGAATCGGCCTCTTCTATAGAATCGATCACGAAGCTGGCGATCTTTTCATTCATTTCTCTGTTTTTAGACCGTTCGAAGGAGCTGTAAGTGTCTATAGACGCGGCTAGCAGGAGGAAGATAGCTAAGAACACTCCTAGTTTTGTTATCAAAAAGCTGGAAACCATCCCTTTATCTTTCATCTATACCCCTCGATATTTCGAAAAATAGTTCCGATCCAACATTCCTCCTTTCGAAAAGTTCGATGTGGACAGTTCCGCTCTCCAGAGAAAAATTTTCATCGTTTTCGTTTAAAGCTGGAAAAGGAAGTCGATGAGCCTCTTTGACCCCTTTTTCGGTTCTAAGCTCGGCTAAATTCCCGTTTATCTCTATCTTAGAAGAATTTAAAGAAAGGTCTACTGTTTCTCCATCTCCTATATCCCCATGTTGGAGATATTCACAGGTTTCGACGAATTTGTTAAAACTTCTTAGCTCTTGTCCCTCTCTTTTGATGCTTTCAATCCAATCGAGAGTTCCGAATCCTAGTCCAACTGTCAACATCGTGAGGAAAACACAGAGAAGTATGACGATTGGAAGGTCTGCGATTCCTTTGTTTTCTTGAGTTGGAAAAAGATCAGTGCTGGACAGCTGCTTCCCCCTCCCAAGGTATGTACCCGTTCTTAGTCACCCTCACATCGGTGATGACGGTCTCGTTCTCCACTGGTACTGAGAAGGTGTGGGAGTTCGAATCTTGGGAAAGGGTCTTGGCCAGAGTACCCCCTGGATAATCTACTGAGATGGTTACGCCGTTCAACGGTTCTTGGCTTTGAGCATCGTGAACTGTAACGTTCAATTCATTGCCAGATACGTCGAAGCTGACCTCCATATCTCTGAGCATCGCCCTATCCGCCGTGTCTACGAACTGTGTCAGAATACCCATCGCCATTACACCTACTACCAAGGCTATGATCAGTTTTATCGGAACCCCCATCAGTTGACCTTTCTCTTCCATTGTAACCCGTTCCAGTTTTGATGGAGGAGTTCTTTTAAACAGAAAATTTTGTTACACCCATAACAAAAAATTAAAGAAATAAAACTAACAATTCAAAGAAGAAAAGTGATAATTCAATCAGTAAAAAGGTTCTTAAATTCTTTTTTCATCCCTGATAATACTCCTTTTGCCCAGGCCTTCCACTTATTTTCCTTTTCTTTAAATATCAGCGCGGAACAATCTGCGTTGTTGACTAGCTCATCCGTCATCCACCCGAACAAATAGCGAGAAAGGACATATTCTCTCGTAGGACCGACCATCATCAGATCATAGTCCTTTGACTCTTCTATAAGAGCCTCCAATATACTCGGTCCTTCTATCCTCTTGGTCTCACACTCGACACCTATCTCTTCCATATACTCCTTAGGCCTTTCCAAAATCTCATCAATTTCTTCACTGGTCTCTTCCTCTTGAACAACATGGACAAGTGAACATTCGGCGCCCGTCTTCCTCATTATCTTGGCTGCTATAGAAAGTCGCTTCTTATAATCGTATTTTTTGTAACCTACAGGAAAGAGGATCTTATCCATATCCTTAATCCCACTACCCTGATTCTTGAAAGCTATAACATCACGATTGGAACGAGTAAACACACGTTCAACAGGAGTTTTTTGTCTCAAAGAACGGAAATTTATCTCCCCATTCCACCCCAAAATTACCAAATCTGAATCTTCCTCTTCCGCCTGATCGAGAATCCCCTTCCAAACCGAATCACTATAGTGAACTTTCGGAATTATCTTAGTCCCTCTAGCGATTGTCCGGCTCCTATCCTTCTCCAAAACTTCCGAAGATTTGCGCCAATCCCTCTGCATCTCCAAAAAATTGCCTTCTTTGATAACCGTAAGATAAACTATCCTCCCCCCATCCGCCAAAATGGAAGAAAGATCCGTAACTCGGTTCACATCATCCGGAT
>CAZKND010000066.1:0-6028 GCA_964554215.1 Hadarchaeota archaeon (SeqCode)
ATACCAATTTTGAAAATGGTAGCGGGAGCTGGATTTGAACCAGCGACCTCCGGGTTATGAGCCCGGCGGGCACTCCAGACTGCCCCACCCCGCTAACTAGACATTATTGTTTAACCTTCTTCGTTAAAAACTTTCTTTATAAGTATTAGACTAACAACTGTTCTGCAGAGATTTATTTCTAAACCTCTAAATAAAATCAAGACAAGTATCTAAAAGAATATTTCGAAAGGTGAACCATGACTGAAAAAGTTATATCTCTAATTTCAGGCGGGATCGATTCTCCGATAGCGACATTGATAGCTTCGGATGACTTCGAAATTTTACCGGTCAACTTTTGCCTCTATCCTGAGACTTCAAAAGAAAGTGCTTTCGCAGCATACGACGCTCTAGAAAATCTCAACGACCGCATAGATTTTGAAAAAGCAATAATATTTCCCTGGACTGGCATCCTGCGAGAGATAAATGATAACACTGAGGACTGGTTGAACTGTGTAGCTTGTAGAAGAGTCATGCTCAGATCGGCTGAGTTCATGGCTGACGAGGAAGATGCATCGGGCATAGTCACCGGAGAATCAATCGGGCAGAAAGCTTCTCAAACCATAGAGAATATCCGTGCGACCTCGTTTGGGATCGAAACGCCTGTAATTCGCCCGTTGGTTGGGATGGACAAGGATGAGATTATCGAAATCTCAAGAAATAAAGACATGTTCGAAAAAAATCATGCCGGCTGCTGTCGTGCATCACCCAACAATCCTGGTACGATGGTCTATCCTGGTCGGCTTAACCAAGGGTTAGAAAATATTGATTTACCGAAACTGATCCGGGAGGCTAAAGAGTTCTCTCTCGAAATCCAAGAATTTGACAGAAGCGGTTTCGAATCCTACCTTTCTAAATTGGATGAAAAATTTGGATAAAAAAATAAAAAATAGGATTTAGGAAATTTTTGGCGTTATTACTTACTCGACGGATAGTTTTTTGCCCTTGTTCTTCGCTTCTTCGAACTCCATCTCGATCTCCAGTTCGTCGTCTTCCATTTCGATCTCTAGCTCTACACTTTCCTTTGCATTGAAAGGCAGTTCCCATTCGTCCGTCGTCAGTTTCATTTCACCGTCTTTCTCAATTTCGTCGGCCAAGTTTCTGAGGAACTCGGCGAGATCACTTCTATCTATGTAGAACTCTTGAGAGAAATATCCTTGAATCTCTTTCTTTCCTTCGTCTTCAGGTTCGTTTTCTTCTTTTTCTTCGGGTAACTCCATTGTCATCACATCTCCTCAAAGAAATATCAAAACTTATAAAACTTCTTTGTAATTCTATACCTAATGTTAGAAATCATAGGGCAAGAAAAAAGGTTGGAGATACTGAAACTCCTAAGCAACGAAGACATGTACGTCTCAGAAATAAAGGAAAAAGCCAAAATCGACGGAAAAAACGCAAAATTCCACCTGGACAAACTCAAAGAAAACGAAATAGTCGACCACTACAGAAAAGGGAAAAGAAAATATTACACCCTGAAAAAGGAGATAAAGCTCGAAATAACCCCTCCACCAGAAGGAAAATTCATCCTCTACACATCAGAACATCAAAAATAAGGCTCAAAAACCGGTCCCAACCTGAAACTAATCAACAAATCTGTAAAAACTAAAACTGAGACCATGGACCAATTCAAACAGTTAAACGAAAAGATAAAGGAACAACTGAGTTCTTCAGGGATAAGCAAACCTACACTCATCCAAAGGAAAGCGATACCACCGCTGCTGGAAAACAAAAACTCCTTACTAATAGCCCCGACAGGTACAGGTAAAACAGAAGCAGCCCTATTCCCAGTTTTCAGCCAACTCATAGACAAAGACACCAAAGAAGGAATCAAAATCATCTACATCGCCCCACTCAGAGCCCTCAACAGAGACATGTTGAGCCGCCTCAAAAAATGGGAAGAAATCCTCGACATAGATATCCAAGTGAGACATGGAGACACGACCCAATACCAAAGAAGACAACAGGCTCTAGACCCTCCCGACATGTTGATAACAACTCCCGAAACATTACAAGCAATACTGCCAGGCAGTCGGATGAAAGAGCACCTGAAAAAAGTGAACTGGTGCATCGTCGACGAAATCCACGAACTGGCCGAAAGCAAAAGAGGATCACAACTGACCCTGGCACTGGAAAGACTATCACGATTATCCGAAGACTTCCAAAGAATAGGACTATCCGCCACAGTTGGAAACCCAAAAAGGTTGAGCAACTTTCTAGCCGGCACAGATCGCGAAGTAGAAGTGATAAACGCATCCACAGTGGAAGAGATGACCGTCTCCGTGGAAAGCCCCATGCCTTCGGAAGAAGACGCCGGACTCTCCGAAGAACTGAACGCACAACCATCCATGGTGGCAAGAATTCAGAGAATCAAAGAACTGATAGAAAATCATCAATCCACCTTAACATTCGTCAACACTCGAGAATCTTCAGAAACATTAGGATCCAGACTGAAATTTTTAGAATCCGACTTCCCGATAAGCGTCCACCACGGTTCTCTCGCCAGAGACCTCAGGATATCAGCAGAAGAAGACTTTCGAGATGGAAAGTTAAAGAGTCTGATATGCACCTCCTCGATGGAGCTAGGGATAGACATCGGAAACATCGACTTCGTGATACAGTACGGCTCGCCCAGACAGGTGAAAAGATGCATACAGAGAATGGGTCGAAGTGGGCACGAAATCGGAAGATCTTCAAAAGGAGTGATCATCTCGACCGACCCGGACGATGTGATGGAGGCCGGAATAATAGCGAAAGGCTCCATGGATCAAAAAATCGAACCCGTAAAAGTACACGAACGTGCACTCGACGCCCTCTCTAACCAGATCGTAGGTTTTCTACTGGACGGGGTTGAAGAAATCGATGCCATCTACGAACAGGTGAAAAGGGCCGACCCGTACAAGGACTTATCCAAAGAAACATTCCTATCCGTCGTAAAACAGTTGCAGAATCAAAGACTGGTCTGGCGAGACGAGGACAGAATAAGCAGCGGACAGAGGACTTGGAAATATTACTACACCAACCTATCCATGATTCCGGACATCCGAAGATACGACATCAAAGACATGGTCTCCGGAGAATCCATAGGGACACTGGACGAAGAATTCGTCATAGGAAAAATGGAGGTCGGCACGACTTTCATCACGAAAGGGGAAGCCTGGGAAGTCGTGGAGATAGAGGAGGAACAGATCAGGGTCGAACCCATAGACGACCCATACGGAGCAATCCCTGCGTGGGAAGGCGAACTAATTCCGGTCACTTTCAAAACAGCCGACAAGGTATCAGAACTCAGAGAAAAAGTGAGAAAACTCCTGAACGAAGACCAAACAGAAGAAGAAATCGCCGAAAAGTTGAGAAAAGAGTACCCAACCGACAAAAAATCGATCAAATGGGCCGTCAGTTATCTCAAAAAACAGAAAGCCGACGCAAAAATCCCGAAAAAGGACAACCTGCTGATCGAAACCTACTCCAACTTCTCAGTTATACACGCGCCCTTCGGAACGATAGTCAACAGAACACTAGGACAAATCATATCAGCCCTGCTATCGACAAGGCTCGGAACCAGCGTAGGATTCAACCACGACCCTTACCGGATAGCATTCAGATTTCCAAAAAAGAGCGACAAAGAAATGGTCAAAGAAACAATCAAAAACATCAAACCCGACCATGTCAAACCGATCTTCAGAAAAATCATAGACAAAA
The DNA here is from genome assembly GCA_964554215.1 of Hadarchaeota archaeon (SeqCode). Taxonomy (GTDB): domain Archaea; phylum Hadarchaeota; class Hadarchaeia; order Hadarchaeales; family JAGGTB01; genus CAYLJV01. Next base: position 3,736 of record CAZKND010000066.1, read on the forward strand.
GTCCATTATTCCGCTGGAAACTCCTCCACACAGCGAAAAGGTTCGGAGCGATAGACAAAGACGCCGACTTCTCCGAAATCCAAGGGAAAAGACTCGTCGAAAGCTACAAAGACACACCGATCTGGGAAGAAACTGAAAGAGAGATAAGACTGGAAAAATTCAACCTGGAAAGACTGGAAAAAATAATCAAAAAACTGGAAAACGGCGAAATGGATATAGAAGAGATCAAAAGAGGGGAAAAAGAAGGCCCAACCACACTGAGCCTCCCAATCCTGAACGAACTCGCCCGAAAAGGAGAACTCTCACTCCCCGAAAAAGCTGAAAGAGAGATAATCAAAGCTCTCAAAAGACGGCTGAAGAACGAACAAGTGAAACTGTTCTGCCTCAACTGCAAAGAATGGTCCACCCTAACAAGAGTCAGACGGCTCCCGGAAGAACCCGAATGTGGAAACTGCGGAGCCAAACTACTAGCCACACTCCCACTCCACAAACGAGGAGTCAAAAAAGCGTTGGAGAAACAGAGCCGAGGACTAGACCTGGACGAAGAAGAACAAGAATACGCAAGGAGAGCAAGAGACTCGGCAAACCTGGTGATAACCCACGGGAAGAAAGCGATCCTCGCCATGTCCGGAAGAGGCGTAGGACCCTCAACCGCTTCCAAAATCCTATCAATGCAGTACGAAGACGATGAAAAGTTCTACAGAGATATCCTAAAAGCCGAGAGAGAATACGCTAGAACTCACAAATTTTGGGATTAAAAAAATAATAAAAAAAGGAAAGATATGAGGTTTTAATTTACCTCACTGACTTTTACATCATTCCTGGCATTCCACCAGGCATTCCTCCAGGTGCTCCACCTGGGGCTCCGCCGGGTCCTCCTCCGGCAGGTGCTTCTTTCTCAGCAGCTGCTATGACATCGTCAATTCTGATAATCATAACTGCCGCTTCACTTCCTGAACTGACAGCTTGGCTTTTAACTGGTAGTGGTTCAACCACTCCATTATCCAACATGTTCTTCACTTCACCGGTGTAAGCGTCGAGACCGTATTCGGCCCCTCCTTCTTCGTGTTTCGAACGTAGTTCGACTAATGAGTCAATTGGATCATAGCCAGCGTTTTCGGATAGGGCTCTTGGTAGAGCTTCCAAAGCTTCAGCAAAAGATCGAACTGCCAAAGCTTCCTTTCCACCGATAGTGTCAGCAAAGTCAGAAATCTTCATCGCCAGTTCTATCTCGGAGGATCCACCTCCAGCTAGAACTTTTCCACTCTGAATAGAGCTTATGACGACGTTGATTGCGTCGGTTAGGCTTCTTTCGGCTTCGTCAACGATGTGTTCAGTTCCACCTCGTACGAGAACGCTAACAGCCTTGGGGTTCTTGCAATCCTCGATGAAAGTCATCTCGCTTCCGGAGACTTTTCTTTCTTCAACGAGGCCTGCTTCACCAAGATCGTTCTCTGAAAGGTCGTCGATGTTCGTGACTACAGTTCCGCCGGTTGCTCTTGCGAGTTTCTCCATGTCAGACTTCTTAGCCCTTCTAACTGCAACGATACCTTCCTGAGATAGGAAGTGTTGGGCTATGTCATCAATTCCTTTCTGACAAACGAGAACGTTTGCCCCGGATTCTTTGACACTGTCGACCATTTCACGGAGTTCTTCCTCCTCATGGTCTAGGAAACTCTGCAACTCGTCCGGACTGCTAACACTAATTTCGCTGTCCGCTTCAGTTTCTTGAACTTCCAGAGCCGTGTTGATCAAGGCTATCTTGGCATCTTCTACCTTCGATGGCATTCCAGGATGGACTCTTTCTTTATCTATTACGAGTCCATTGACCATGAAACTATCATCGATGCTGCCACCAACTTGTTTCTCTATTGCGATGTCATCCATGCTGGCGGTGCTATCGCCATCGGTTCCTTCTGCAACTTGTCTGACAGACTCGACCGACAAATCAGTCAGAGTACCAACATTGGCCTCGACCTTCTTTCCGGTCATGGCTGTCTTAGCAACTTGCTCTAGGATCTCTTCATCTTCTATACTGATTTCGGTAGCTAGATCATCCAAGAATTCTTGAGCCTTTTCAGCTGCTTTGGAAAAACCAGAAGCTATCGTTGTTGGATGAATTCCTTGACCCAACAATTCGTCAGCTTGGTCCAAGAGTTTTGAAGCCAAAACGACGGCGGTCGTTGTGCCATCTCCGACTTCGTCCTCTTGAGTCTCAGCTACTTCAGCTATCATTTGAGCGGCTGGATGTTCGATATCCATCTCATCCAGAATTGTGGCTCCGTCATTCGTG
>CAZKND010000067.1:0-5889 GCA_964554215.1 Hadarchaeota archaeon (SeqCode)
ATCCTGCGTCAAAAAAGGAGATTCCAATGGCAGTTAAAGAAATGGGTTATGAAGTCTTAGAGATTGAAGAAGAAGGGGATAATTGGACTATAAAAATTAAAGTGGAAGGAGGGGATTGATTGTCGGATAAAGCAACTCTAATTGTTCATAGTGGGGATATGGACAAGGTTTACAGCGCGCTTATTATTGGCAATGGTGCTTTGTCGATGGGTATGGATGTGTCTATCTATTTCACCTTCTGGGGTCTTCAGAGACTGAAAAAAGGTGAGTTGGAATCTGGAAATCTTTCTAGGAAGAATATGATGGGTCTTGGTAAGAGAATGATTAAGGGAAGAATGGATGATGCTAACGTTGCAAGTTTAGAAGAGTTGTTGGATGATTTTGTAGATCTTGGGGGGAAAATACTCGCGTGTGATATGACCATGGAAATAATGGATATCGACAAGGAAGAGCTTAGAGACGAAGTTATTTCAGAATACTGTGCAGTGGGGACCTATATCAAAGAGGCGAAAGAGTCTGAAATTACCTTGTTTATTTGAGGATGTTAAAAATGTCTGAACAAAATATTTATTTGGATAATGCTGCTTCTACTCGGGTAGATGAAGAAGTTTTAGAAGCGATGAAACCTTACTTTTTTGATACTTATGCGGTGGCGACTTCCGAATTTGCTTACAGCATGGGTATAGATGCTAAAGAAGGTCTGGAAGAGGCTCGAGAAACTATAACTTCTCAACTTGGTTGTGATACTGATGAGTTTATTTTTACTTCTGGAAGCACTGAATCTTCTAATCTTGCTTTGAAGGGAGTAGCTGAGGCTTTGAAAGATAAGGGTAATCACATCATCGTGTCTGAAATAGAAGATTTTCCAGTTCTTAATAGTGCAGAATATTTGGAAAAGAGAGGTTTCGATGTTACTTATGTTGGGGTCGATGAGGAAGGCTTTGTTGACAGAGAACAGTTAGAAGATTCAATAAATTCCGATACAATTTTAGTTTCTATTCAACATGCAAATCAAGAAATAGGTACTTTACAAGATATCAAGAAGATAGGGGAGATCTGTAAAGATAAAGATGTTTTGTTCCATACCGATGCTACACATACGTTTGCGAGGGTTCCGTTTGAAGTCAAAGATATTCCGGTGGATCTTGTGACAACTTCTGCTCATACTATCCACGGACCTAGAGGTATTGGAGGGCTTTTCATTCGGGAGGGTACCCCTATAGAAAAGCAGATGTCCGGAGGATTTCAAGAAAACGATTTGAGAGCTGGAGTTGAAAATATTCCCGGAGCTGTGGGTTTTGCTAAAGCAGTGGATTTGGTTTCTTCCGAAGAAAATGAGCGGATTCAAAATATGAGGGATGAACTTATTGATGAAGTATTATCAGAGATATCTGAAGTCACATTAAATGGTCCGAGGGAAAACCGATTACCACAAAATGCCAATATTACTTTTCATTATGTTGAGGGAGAATCTATAACTCTACACTTGGATATGAGAGGGATTGCCGTCAGCACTGGATCAGCTTGTTTTAGTAGGTCTTTGGAGGCAAGTCATGTGATTACAGGTATTGGAGGAGATCATGAGAGAGCTCATGGTTCGGTTAGATTCAGTTTTGGTCGGTTTAATTCTATGGAAGAGGTTGATACTGTGGTTAATGCAGTTTCTGAAATTGTGGACGAATTGAGAGAGATAAGTCCATTGGGAGATGAGGAATAGACACCTATTTAGGAGGTGAAAAAAGTTGCCAAGCCCTTATAGTGATAAAGTTACCGAACTATTCAAAAATCCAAAAAATGTGGGGGATATGGAAGACCCTGATGGTGAGGCGAAAGAGGGAAGTCCTGCTTGTGGCGATATGGTGTCTCTGTTCATAAAAGTTGATGAGGATGAGGATAGGATTAAGGATATAAAGTTCAAGTCTTATGGCTGTGCCTCAAATATAGCCACTGGTTCTATCATTACGGAAATGGCTAAAGGAGCGACTGTTGAGGAAGCTAAAGATATTACTTGGCAAGAGGCTGCGGATGAGCTGGGCGGATTGCCAGAGATTAAGACTCATTGTTCCGTTTTGGCTGTTGATGCGTTGAAAGAAGCGATCAGGAATTATGAGGAGAGACATGGGAAGACCGATGAGAGAAAGTCTACGGATGAAGATGTGGTTAGAGAACGGTTAAAACATGTGATGAATCCATTGGTTGGTCTTGATGCTATTGAAACTGACCTTGTGAATGATATTGAAGTTTCAGATGGGAAAGTTACTGTGACCGTAGATTTGGCCGAGGATCATCAATTTGCTTCAGCTGTGAAAAATGATATTGTAGAGAAGGTAGAACCACGCTGGGATATTGAAGAGGTTTTAGTTAAATTTGAAGGTTGAAAGATTGAGATCCTAATTGGCCTTATTTTCAGAGATTGAGCTAAGTTATCTCGCTCATATCAAAGTTTCTAGAGTAGATAAGAGGATTTAAATTTGCTAGTTAAGAGTTTTTGTATATTTTTCTTAATTATTTTCTATTTGACTTACTATTAACTAAAATAATAGGTGTTAGATTGATAAATTGTTTATTTTTTCATTTTATCGAACAAAATAATCGATGAAGGCCTATAGAAGATATTATGTCAATTCTTTCAAAAGATTTTTTTGTGTTAGAGTATTATCTATTGATAGACTCCTTATGAAATCGGCTGTTTTTTCTCCGGAACAGGAAAAGGTAAGAGTATTAGAAAAGGATATCCCCAGCATTGAAATGAGTGAAGTTCTCGTTGAGGTCAAGGAAGTAGGCATTGACGGTACGGACAAAGAGATAGTTCAAGGCGAGGCCGGAAAGCTACCAGAGGAGGAAGATGAGATTGTCTTTGGTCACGAAGCTTTAGGAGAAATTGTGGAGGTGGGAGCTGAGGTTGATTCTTTGGAAGAGGGGGATTTGGTTGTGCCGATAGTACGGCGTCCAGGTGACTGTATAAACTGTCAAAACGGTGAGATGGATATGTGCCTTAATGGTAATTACAAAGAGAGAGGGATCAAAGAAAGGCATGGATTTCTTACCGAGTACTTCAAGGAAAAACCTGAGTTTTTAGTTCCAGTTCCTAGAGAGATAGAAGATATTGCAGTTTTACTAGAGCCTACCAGCGTCGCTGAAAAGTCAATTAGAATGGGGTATGATGTACAGGATAGGATGATTTGGGAGCCGGAAAACGCTTTAGTTACAGGTTCGGGAACTCTGGGCTTATTAATTGCTTCGCTCTTGAGAATGAAGGAACTTCAGGTAAGCATAACAGATATTGAAGATGATGAGTATAAGGCAGGAATATTTTCCAGGCTTTGTCTGAATTATTTTGATGGCAGAGATATAGCTCTTCATGATATACCGAGTGAGATTGACGATCAATTGGATATGATTGTTGAAGCTACAGGAAATTCTAGTATAGCTTTACATTCGATGTCTGTGGTCGGTACAAATGGTGTAGTCGTTCTTTTGTCGGTCACCGGAGGAAGTAAAGAGATTACGATTTGTTCTGATTGTTTGAATAATGGATTAGTTTTGGAAAATAAGGCCATAGTTGGATCAGTAAACGCTAGCAAAGATGATTTTGAGAAAGGCATTGAAGACCTTCAAAAAGTAGAAGAGAAGTGGCCAGGATTATTAGAAGGCCTCATCACCTCTAGATATGATATAACTGAGGTAGAGGAGGCGGTTAACAATATGGGGGACTCTATAAAGACGGTTATAGAGTTTTGAAAATTTTCATGCTTAATTAGGGGGTTGAATTTTTGAGTTTGAATTATGGGGTAATCGGCAATAGGTTGACGGCAGCTTTGATTTCCGAAGAGGGAAGTATAGACTGGTGTTGCTTTCCTAGATTCGATTCACCTTCAGTCTTTGCCAAAATTTTAGACAGCGAAAAAGGGGGTTGTTTTTCGATAGAACCTACAAGCGATTACGAAACAGAGCAAGAGTATCTTGAAGACACTAACGTACTTTCCACAACCTATCTCACTGAGAGTGGAGATTTCGAAGTTTTAGACTATTTTCCGGTTTACATTGGACCTGGAAGAAGCTTTCAAGGTCCCCAGGAGATACATAGGCTTATCAAAGTTCGCAAAGGAAAGCCGAGGATAGAAGTTAGTTTTGACCCTAGATTTGACTATGCTAGGGATAGTCCTGATTTTCATGTTGAAAATGATGTATTGGTTGCTGAAGGTGAAGGGGAAATGGTTTCTTTAACTTCAAATTTTTCCCCGAAGAAGATTATTGATGGGAAAGAACTTGTTTTGAATGGTGATTCTTTTCTTTCGATGTCTTACGATAAAATTGAGAAGAAAAGTTTGGAAAGTATAGAAAAATCTTTAGAGGAAACAAAAAAATTGTGGACCACTGTTGTAAACAATACGACTTTGCCGGGTGATTATCGTTCCGAGGTCGTCAGGTCTCTTCTGGTTTTGGAGTTGATGAGGTATAGGGAGTCCGGAGCCACTGTTGCGGCATTGACCACTTCTCTTCCCGAAATAATTGGAGGGGAGAGGAATTGGGATTATCGGTACAGTTGGCTTAGAGACTCTGCCATGACGGTGGAATCTTTGACTAATCTATGTCACTTTGAGGAGGCTAGGAAGTTCATGAATTGGCTTTTGAGTTGTTGTGAGGAGTTGAATATAATGCGTGATGTGGAATGCGAGGATCCTCCAGAAGAAGAAACTTTAGATCATTTGGAAGGTTATGAGGGTTCCACTCCTGTTCGAATAGGAAACGAGGCAAAGGATCAGAAGCAGAATGATATATTTGGGGAGGTATTGGAAAGCATTCAGAAGTTTTTCGTTGAGTATGAGTATGTAGATGAAATGACAGAGGATCAGTGGAGGGTGATAGAGAAATGGGTAAATGCTGCGTCGGAGTCTTGGTCTGAAAAAGATCATGGAATATGGGAATTTAGAGGTTTGAAGGATCACTATACTTTCTCTAAGGTGATGTGTTGGGTCGCTTTAGATAGGGGGAGTAAAATTGCCAAAGAGATGGGTAAAAATCAAAAAGCAGAGGATTGGAGTGAGACTGCTGAGGAAATTAGAAAGGATATTTTGGAAAAGGGATGGAATGAGGATTTGAAAGCTTTTACTCAGAGATATGGTTCGGAAAGTTTAGATGCGAGTCTTCTACTGATTCCTCAAGTTGGATTTCTTCCTCCCGATCATCCTAGGGTACTTTCCACTATAGATGCGATAGACGAGAGATTGAGAGAGGGTTCTTTCGTGTTTAGGTATAAGTCAGAGGACGATTTTGGAAGCCCTGAAAACGCGTTTACTATCTGTACTCTTTGGTTCGTTGAATCGTTATATATGGCAGGTCAAGAAGAAAAGGCTAGGGCTATTTTTGAGGACTTGCTCGATTATTCTAATCATTTGGGACTATTTTCGGAGGATATAGATCCTGAAGTAGGTGAACAGACGGGTAATTTCCCGCAAGCTTACACACATATGGCTTTGATAAACACTGCGGTAATTCTGGATGAGACGAAACCTGAAGGCCCGGAGTGTAAGGTGAAGCTCATTTAAGAAATTGAGATGAGGGGAGGTGAGAAAATGGAAATTGGTATAATTGGTCTTGGTAAAATCGGAGGTAATCTTGCTAGGCAAGCGATTGAAAAAGATATCCATGTTGTAGGTAAAGATCCTGAAGATAGACCTGAACTGAAAGATATGGGTCTTGTGAAGGTCAGTAGTTATCAGGGGATATCTGATGAGTTGGACAGTCCGAGAGTGATTTATCTTTCCTTACCTGCTGGTGAAATCATTGACGATGTTATTGAGGACCTGAAGTCATATCTTGAGGAAGGAGATGTAATTATGGACGGAGGTAATTCTTTCTTCAGAGATTCTATAAGAAGATATAAGG
>CAZKND010000068.1:0-5870 GCA_964554215.1 Hadarchaeota archaeon (SeqCode)
GTATCCTGAGCCATATCCTCTGTAAAATAAGATGTTGGAGATAAATCCGTTAAAAAAGAAGACCCAGGATCCTCCGAGGAAAAAGAAGAAAAGTAAAGAATCGGGGTATGATGGGAATTTGTTCCATTTGGTTAAGGATATGATTATGAGAGATCCAGCCCCTACTTTTACTGCAAAGTCCAGTATTTCCCCTAATATTAGACTGTTTGTTTTTATCCAGAAATATGAGATGATGGGATTATTTTCTCGAGAAGCGATTTCCATGACTGAAAGTCCTTGCTCGGAGAAAAGGATAGCATTGAAGTGAGTGCTGAGTAAATCTAGGAATACAGCGATTGCAAATATTAAAACTAGGTATTTGTAGTTAATTTTTCTCATTATCTATTGGTATTTTTTTAATTAATCACATTTTATTTTTTCATCATATTTGTCCACTGACTTTCCGAAAAAAATAGTTGGTTGGCTTATATGGACGTTCCATATTCGGTATTAATAGAGAAGTTGAAAAGGTGTAAACTTGGGTGTAAGAGAAGAGGAAGTTTGGTTTGAAAAATAAGTTAACCGGAAAAATGAGAGACGTGAAATGCGAAAAGATATGCCCGATATTGTTTTTTCTAAAGGTTAGAAATTCATCATTCCTGGACTGCACGTCATTTTTTAACCTTCTTTGAAATCATGGTTCCTTCGACTACTTATTTTCCAGAAGGGTTATCTAATGAGGTTATTTTAGTCATACAGTCAAAATAATAGATACAGGGGGTGAAAAATTTTGGCTAAAGTTTCTAGACAAGCTGTAGAAGATGCTGGTGTAGATGTTGAGGAATTGCTTGAGCTTCTCGTACAGAACGCTTCGGCGGAGCTCACTACTTATTTTTACTACACTCATCTGCGTTTCAACCTGATCGGACATGATGGGGAGAACTTGAAAGAGATAGCGGAAGACGCTAGGATAGAAGACAGGAACCATTTCGAAGCCTTGGTGCCTAGGATTTACGAGTTAGGTGGAGAATTGCCTAACGATTTGAAAGATTTTCACGACGTTTCAGGATGTCCACCTGCTAAACTTCCGGACGATGAATACGATGTAGATAAGATTCTCGAAGTTCTGGTCGAGGCCGAACGATGCGCTGTCCGTCAGTACACGAACATTTGTAACATGACGGCGGGCAAGGACCATCGGACTTACGACCTCGCCAAAGCGATACTGCACGAAGAGATCCAGCACGAGTCCTGGTTCTCCGAATATCTGGGCGAAGGTCCTTCCGGACATTTCAAGAGAGAAAAAGGTAATTCGCCGTTCGTATCGAAGTTTCTAGAGTGAACTCGATAAATTTGGATTTTGGTAAGTGTTTGGCCCCTATTTTTCCGGCTGAACACTCACTTTTCTTTATTTTTACACCACTATGGTGACTTGCAGGATCATTATGAATACTATACCCATAACTAGGGAAAAATTGGTAAGATGGACAAAACCGAAGTCGTATGCTGTGGGTAAGAGTTCATCAGCGGCCAAGTAGATCATTATCCCTCCAGCGATTCCTAAAGCTGCTGCACTTATAGCCGTCGGTATTCCTGAAAGGAGGAAGCGTCCGAGAAATATTCCTGCTAAGGTCGAAACCATGACTGAAAGACCTGTGAGTATGGCTCTCTTTTTTCCTTTTTTGATTCGATATCTTGAAGCCACAGGTATGAGGGTTTCCGGCACGTCGTGGAAAGCGATTGCGATTGCGATTAGCAAACCCAATCTAGCATCCAGACTGAAACCTGCCCCGATTGCGAATCCTTCCGGCAAGTTGTGAATCAAAACTCCGGTGTATATTGTGGAGGTGGTTCTTTCGAAAGAAGGCTCGTCTCTCCCTGTGGTGGTGTGGAAATGAGGGATTATAACGTCCACCAGTAGCATCAGGACGAACCCTCCGAAAAACGCTCCGGTCGCGGCTATGCCTCCTGATCCTTCAATCGATTGGGGGATTAATTCGAAAAATGAAACTGCGGTCATTACGCCTGCGGTAAATGCAAAGCTTATAGATAGAAATTTGTCGTTGGGTTCCAGAAAAGTTCCCAGCAAAGTACCTATGAGAGGACCTAAGATTACGATTACAGTTATCCAGATAAAGTCCAAGTTTTACCTCTTGTCTATTTGAATTTAATTTATTTTAAAACAAAGGCTCTAATCTTCTTATTTTCCTTATAGGTGTTGTTTTTCTTTGCATCTTATCTTTGTATTTTTGGAAAAATATGCTTTTGGTTCTAGGAAGATAATGTATAACTTTTCCCATGTGTTTAGTGCCAGGAAAAACTATATTTTTTATATAGTCTCTAATGTCTTTCTTTCTGATTAAAAATTGAAAATTTGATATATATTAAGAAATTAAGGTTATAAATATACTTTAAATTCTATTGAATTAAAATTTAGACCTGATTAATTGATTAAGAATTAAATGAGTTTTTTATTATGTAAAAAAGTATATATGGGTTTTTATTCAACATAATAACGGGGTTAGCTTTGTGATTGAGAATAATCAGGATAGTTTAATTAGTGTTGATGGGGTCACGAAAAAGTTTGGAACTTTTTCTGCTTTGGATGATATATCATTAAAGATATCTGAAGGCGAGAATTTTGGGTATATTGGACCAAATGGAGCGGGAAAGACCACGACAATTAAAATCATAGTGGGCCTAATAAGCGATTTTTCTGGATCCGTGGACATCGGTAATTTTTCCATGCCTAAGGATAGAAACGAAGTTCACAAGATTATCGGTTATCTACCTCAAAAGGTCTCTTTTCAAGGTTGGAGGACAGTTGAACATACGTTGAGAACTTTTGGAAAATTATCTGAAATGGAAGAGGGGGATATTGATAGAAGAATAGAGGAAGTTTTGGACCGTATCGGATTGCAGAAATCTCGAAATAAGAAAATGAAAGAGCTTTCAGGAGGAACTGTGCAGAAAGTCGGGTTGGCTCAAGCGATTATTCATGATCCTAAATTGTTGATTCTCGATGAGCCTCTTTCAGGATTGGACCCTGCAAGTCGTTATGAGGTTAAGCAGATTATCAAAGAACTTGGAGAAGGTGGAACGGCAGTGTTTTTCTCATCCCATATACTTAGTGATGTTCAAGATGTTGCGGACAGGGTGGGGATACTTAGTGAAGGGGAACTTGTTGAAATGGGAACTATTGATGAATTAAAATCTCATTTGATTTCTTCGGAAAAGATAGTTGTGGACTTCTTTAACCCCCCGGATAGTTGGGAAATGCTTCAAAATTTTGAGGAGATAGAAGAAATCGAAAATCAGTCTCCGAACCAAATAGTGGTTCATGTCAAATCTGAATCTGACGTTGAAGAGGCGAGTCAAAAGATTCTAGCTACGCTGATGGATTCGAATTCTCGTATCAGAGGTTTTAGTCCGTTACAGCCGGACTTAGATGAAATATATTTGAACTATGTGAAGGAGGTTAAAGAGTGAGCTTATCACTTTTATTTAAAGACGAGCTTCAAGGATTTTACAAATCTAAAGTTATGTTGGCTCTATGGGCGGGATTGCCTTTGCTTGCTGTCATTCTTCGCATAACTAGTCCCGATATTGGGGAGATACCCTTTACAACATTTTCAGCTATACTTGTTTCAAGTATTGGGGGGACTTTAGCAGCTGTAATGCTTGCAGTATCTATCATTAATGAAAAAGACAGAAAAGTTTACGATTTATTTTTGATAAGGCCGATAAATAGAAGGGACTTGCTTTTATCTAAGTTTTTAGCTGTTTATCTTTGCATCTCTATTGCTAGCATTATAGCACTTATTTTAGGTGTATTTGTAGATGTTGCGATGATGGGAACTTTACCGGAAGCTGTGATTGGAAACTCTTTAAAATCTATAGTGACCGGACTTTCTATGATGGCGGTTTCGAGTTCTGCGGGGGTACTCATTGGTGTGATTTCACCATCCGTTCTAATCGGAGCGGTTCTTGTTATATACGGTGGAAATCAGATTTCTATTCTCCCGGGACTTCCATCTATTCTTGAATTGGATCACCAGCTTGTCTTCACTGTGCTATTTGGATTGTTATTCACAGTTGCACTGATGACTTTTTCGTTTTTCCTTTTTGACAGAAAACAATTTTAATAAAAAAGTTTGAGCAGGTGAAAAAATTATGGATGATGGAAAAAACTCTGATTCAAAAGGGAAGAAGATTCAAGAGAAAAAATATTTATGGATTTTAGTAGTCTTATTTGTCACTATTATATTAACCGTTCTTGCTAATGTCCTTATGCCTCTTTGGAGGGGATTATTCAATTTAATTGGTATTTACACATTTAAATTTGAGATTACCGGCATTACTGTCTATATACCCTGGTTAGGAATTCTCTTAATTGCTATAGCACTAATTTCAATAAGGTTCCTTCTCTCCTTCAAAAATAGTTAGTTTGGTAGGAGTTATGCTATTGAAGATTTTGATTTCTTGCACTTTTTAGGGTGTCTATGGGTAATTTGTTTTAATCAAAAAAAGTTATGGAGGAAGTAGGTTAGAATGTCTGAATTGGAAAATGGTCAACTTGAGTCGATTATTGGACTTGGAATATCCATAGGGGCGTTTGCAGGGATCGTGGCGGGTATAGTTTCAGGACAGGAGATTTCAAACACGTTGGTGTATGGGGTAGGTGGTGGTATTCTTACAGGGTCATTAATTTTGACGGTGATTCAAAGAACTGATATCGATGGGACTAATGTGAATTTGACTGCTTTGGGTCTAGGTTTTGGGACGATAGTTGGGCTTTCTTTTGGCACCGTGGCGGCTTGGTCCTTAGAGTTATCTTATTTGAGTGGATTTTCGACTGGTGCGGGAATTGGTTTGGTTTTTGGAGTGGCACTAGGGTTTTTTGCAGGGATTCTATCAAATCACTATGGCAGATGATTTCATTACGAATGGATATACTAAGATAAGGATCTAACTTATTCGAATTTTTTTGTCCATTTATCTTTCTCTGTTTCCCAATTCTTATCCACTAGTTGGATTATAGTTCTTATTCTACTTCTTTAATGTCTAAAGAACTCAATACTGCTTCTATATCTTTTTGAAATTTTTTCATATTCTCAGACTCTTATCTGAAATCAATAAAGCAGGGAAATACTTAAATAAGACTTCATCTCAGAGTAAGAGGAGTTTGATGGTGGCGGTTTTTGCCCAAAGCTGAAAGAGTTCTTTCAGCCACTCAGTTTCAACTTTAAGAATAACAGAAGCGTGATATATATGAGTATAGAAGCTATAATCGGATTTGTGGCAGCGATAGCGTCAGTCCTAGGGTATGTTCCGCAAGTCGTGAAGAGTTGGAAGACCCACAGAGTAGAGGACATCTCGATCTCAATGGTTTTGCTAATCCTTTTCAGCCTGTCGACCTGGCTGGTATACGGCTTCCTAATGCAGGATCTTCCCCTCATATTGACAAATCTCGTTTCACTGAATATCTTGTTCCTACTACTCACGGCCAAGCTAAAATTTGGAGAGAACGAATTCAGGAAAAAATGGGCCTCACGACCCAAGTTCACCCTTCCTTCAAGACGAACCGAAAAAACTAATCGGAACGTTGATGAGAGTTCAGATCCGTTGACCAAAGATCGTTTGAGGTCGGTTCATTAGAGAAGGAATAGATTTTGGGTCGCTAAGATTTTCTTTTTTATTCCTAGGGTCTGAGTTCAGAGCAGTTGAAATTCATTTCTATTTGGAAAGTAGTTTTGGTTTCTAAGCGGATTAACTGGATATTTTTTGTTACACCCATAACAAAAAATATTTTCAGAAAGTTTTACCCTCCTGAGGTGTGGCAAACCCGAAAGTACTAATAATTACACATACATATACACATACACATGACA
>CAZKND010000069.1:0-5799 GCA_964554215.1 Hadarchaeota archaeon (SeqCode)
GGCTATGAGCATTAAAGATGAGGATATTGCAGTTGATAGTAAGGCTTTGTCGGCGCTTGAGACCTTTATGATAGCTCGGTATCAGATGTTTCTGAATGTTTATTATCACCATACGGTTAGAGCTGCAGAGTTGATGTTGAGGGAGGCGATGGATAAGACACATGATCTTATTGGTCTGACTACTTTCGATGATATTGAGGATTATCTTAAGTGGGATGATCCTCATTTCATTAGTTCTCTTAGAAGGTTAGATCCTGAATACTTTGAGGGGGAAAATCAAGAAAGGGCTGAGGTTGCAAAGGACACTTTCCAGAGATTAGAAGATAGGGAGTTGATTAAGTCTTCTTATGAACGGGAAGTGCATTTGGAGGATGAGTATGTGGCCAAACTTTTGAGCGATGATTCGGTGAGGCATTCGAAGGAATCGGAGATTGCTGAAAAGGCAGGTGTGGACCCGGATTTGGTTATGGTTGATGTGCCGACTTTAGCTTCTATGCCGTATTATCCTCGGGATATCGATCCGGAAGAGGTTCCTATCTACAAGGTGAATATTGATGGAGAGAAGGAAAAAATATCTCTTTTCGAACATTCTCAATTTGTGAATGTGCTGAGTGGATATGTGGATCTTATCAGAGTGTTTACTACGGATGATCACAGAGAGGAAGTAGGTAAAGTTTCTAGAGAAGTTTTCAGGAAGCTACCTTTCTCCGCTCAGGTCAGCATGTAGAACCTTTTTGACTTGTTTTTTGATTTTTTCGTGTACTTTTTCTTTTGTGAGAGTTCCGTCTATTATCGGTAGATTTTTCTCCTCAGCAAATTCGAGGTATTTTTCTCTGACTTTTTTCTGCATCTCTAAGTTTTCTTCGAATTTGTCCGGTTCTCCAGATTAGTTGACTCTTTTCAGACCTGTTTCAGGAGGAACGTCTAATATAATAGTGAGATCAGGTATTATCGCGTGTCTGTTTATCTCCTCTATCCATTCTTTTGAGAGCCCTCTGACCGATTGATATACGAGTGAGGAGAATAGATATCTCCCAGTGATGACAATGTTCCCTTTCTCCAGTTGGGGCCTGATTTCTTTTGAAACGTGTTGAGCTCTATCTCCAGCAAAGAGTAATGCTTCCGATTCGGGACACATGTCTATTTCGTTCCCCAGATTTTTCCTCAAGATTTTTCCAATAGGGTTGTCGGTAGGTTCTTTGGTTTTTCTCACTTCGAAGTTTTCGGACTTCAACCATTCGGCGAGCATGTTTAGTTGAGTGGACTTTCCGCAACCGTCAGGGCCTTCTAAGGCGAAAAACTTTCCCTTGCCATCGGAGCTCATTTTAAATCACCCACAATGGAATAGGTAACGAGAGAATAAAGATGATTAGCCCGGCTAGAGCCCAGCCTTTTCCGCTTTTGGTCATATTCGAAACCTCGTTCAGAGCGCCCGGGTGCGGTTTCCCCACGAAGAATAGGATCAGTAGAGAAAGGATTAGAAATCCAGGCCAGATCAGGCTGAATCCGAGCAGTCCGAATCCTATGGCTCTGGTCAATATGTAGTGGTTCTTCTTACTCATCAAGCTTCGAGCTATATGTCCTCCGTCTAATTGTCCCGTTGGGATAAGGTTCAACCAGGTGACGAATATTCCGATGAAACCGGCCCACGCTAATGGGTGTGGGTCCAAGTATTGTGGGAATTGTCCGAAGATTGCCCTTCCGAGTATAATGAATATCAGTGGTGTGGGGATGCCTCGGAAAACTTCTTGGAACAGTCCTGCTCCGAAAGGTTGGGAAAAGTTAAGTCCGATAATCGTGATGGGCACGGCGAAGATGAAGCCTAGAACGGGCCCTGTAGCACCTAGTTCTGCCAGTCCGTCTCGGGAGGGTATGGGTGTTTTGTTTTTTATCACGGCTCCGAAAGTTCCTATGAGTGGATGTGGTATGGGTAGGAAGTAGGGCCATGATGCTTCGACGTCGTTTCTCCAAGTTTGGATTTTGTGGCCTAGTTCGTGAGCTCCTAGAATGGTGAGGATTGAGGCTGAGAAGAGTGCGGCTTTTAGGACGTTTCCGTTGTAGAGATACCAATATCCTGCTACTCCGAATGTGGTACCTATTGTGGCTAGTAATAGTAAGATGTTGATCCAGACATTGCTTTTTCCGGTCTTGGGTTTTTCTTGTATTGAAATTACGACTTCGCCGTGATTTTCTTCTAGTTTAGCTAGGTAATCTCTTTCTTGTAGTTTTTCTGAGAGTTTTGAGAATTTTTCTTTCTGCTCTTTATTCTCCACGATAAATGACATTTGTTCTTCGGAAATCTGAAAGTCCCATATTTGAAATTCTTCGTCGACTAAATTGGCTACTCTTTCTAATTTTTCTGGGATTTCTCCTTTTGATTGTATGACCATATCTCCGTTACATTTTGGGCAGGCTTCTACTGAGAGTGTATGTATCGGGTCGGTGGTCATTCGATAATCTGTGTGACCACATGACAAACATTCATATTTTTCAACAGGTTGTTTCATTTTTTGCCTTGTTTTGAAAATCTATAGGATTTTGATATTGCCCCAAATTTCAGATAAGTTTTATTTGATTTACCGTTTCTTATTATTGCTTTTCTTTACTTAGTTTTACCTATGACCTAGTCGTTATTTTGCAGATTTATCAGTTGGGTGAGTGATGTTAGGACTTGTTAGATGCTCGGGATAAATTTAGTAGGGGAAAATTAATTGTTTTCTTTTTGTGTTTTTATTCGTATTTTTACTGGCAGTTTGTTATTTTCGATAGTCCAGTACTGGTAGTAGTTTCTTATAGTACTCGATTTTGCGTTTTCTATGTGGATATTTTCGAATGGGGAAAGCGAAGCTACTTCAGAGTATTTTGAAACAGGTTTTAATAAGGAGTGAAAGGAACTGTTTTCTTTTTCTAAAACGCCGATAGAAACATCGTCGCTCCATAATATAGGGTCTTCATAGACCATTCTGACCATTCCCGTTTTTGATCCTGCTATCTCACTTTCAAATCTAAGGTCATTGTTTATCGAGTTTGGATCTATTTTGAAATCCTTACTTTCATTGGGAGAAAGGGACCCCTCAGTATTGAAACCTTTTTCATTCATTTTTAGATGGAACTTTTTCGTTTCTCTTGAAACATTAGCTCTTGTCAAGGACCACTCTTCAAGATAAATATTTTGATCGACTTTTTTGGAGTTCCAGATTGTTTTGATTATCCACACATTCTCATTATCTGGCACGGTGAAATTCTCCTCAAAGGTGATGTATTCCGATTTTAAATCAAGGTCTTTCATAACCTCTTTCTTAGCTATGGTTCGATCTACATTTTCTCCCAGTATTTTCACAGTAATATCCATTGAGTTCTCCTCAAATTCTTCCGCTTTCAGTCTGGATTTTATCCTATATTTCCCTCCAGGAATGGCTCTTGGAGTCGTGGAATTGGGGACTTTTCCATCTATCCATTTTGTATACCTTTCAGATTCGCTGAACCAGCCTTGATAGCCCATAGCTGGTTGGGTCGCTGTTTCTAGTTTTTCTTTACCTTCAAACTCGTAGAATCCTGGACTGGCTTCTTTGCCGAGTGCTATTTCTTTACCTATCCATTCTAGAATGGCATGAAGACTTTCTGTTCTTTCCTTCCCAAATATTTCGGCTTTTTTTCCATAACTTCCCTCTGAGTAACCCATCCACTTTATGGGACCACCTCCGCTGAATCCTCCCCAGTAATCAAATTCTTTGTTTTGATTGACCAATTCAGGGTCGCTACCTATCAGTTGGATGCGGTAATTTTCCGATAAGATTTTGTTGTGACGAGTGAACTCTTGGCCGTCTTGGACTCTTTTCGATACTGAGAACCAGTCTAGACCTTCTTCGGATATGGTTGTTTCAGTTTTTATGTTGATTAGATTGGGTATTTTCCATTCTTTCTCTTTAGAATTCCAAACAGATGCTTGAATTGTGTTTTCTGTTATCTGAAAGTAAACTGAATTGGGATTGGCAGCTAGTATTCCTGTATCGATTCCGTCCAGCCCTCGATATTGATAGTGATTTATTTCGTGATTGTGTCCGTTTATGTGTAGTTTTATCTGTGGGTTGTTGTCTATGAACGATTTCCACCATTCTTTGTTATTATAATATCGATAGTAGAAGAAGTCGTTTTTCTGTCCGGGTAAAGCTTGATGGCTCATAGTTATGGTAGTTATCTCCGGATAGGAACTGGTCATGTATTCTAGCCATTGTCGCTGCTCTTTTGTCAGAAGCATAGTATTCCCTTTGTCACCTGCGACTAAGAACAGGATGTTGTCCCATTTGAATGCGTAGTTTCTTTCCATGACTCCGGTTTCTCTTTTCCCAACCTCAACTGCTTCGTAGGGTTTTGAGTATGTTTCTAAGTCTGCCCCTCCACTTTTCTTGAATGGATTATTTTTTGTGTTTGTTTGGTAATCACTTGTGTCGTGATTTCCAAAGATAAACATCCAAGGCAGGAACATGTTGTTATAGCTGTCTTGAGAGGCAATTTTGTATTCTTTAGCGGTTCCGAAATGTACATAGTCTCCTATGTTAACACCGAAATCAATTTTTGGAAAATTTTCGTTATGATTCCAATCTTCTATGGTGTTATCTGCCCAATGGTCTCTAATGATGTTCTGAGTTTCATTGTCGGTCCACTCGTCGGATCCGTAGCCATAATGTGGATCGCCTGTGAAAGAAAACTTCAAGTTTGGTTCGTCGTTCGGCGCATTTCTAAATTCTGCTTGATCTCCAGGGATTATTTGTAAAAATGATACTGAAATTATGGCTAAAATTGCAATTAGAAGGAGAATTGAATGAGTCTTTTTAATTTTTTCACCTATTTAGAGTAAGATAATCCTTGTGATTAATATCATTTGTTCATGTTTGGAATGCTGATTTTTGCAAATATTTGATAAAAACGAGTTTTCGTACTAAACAATAAGTATAATAAAATTCGTCGGATTAATTGTGGTTAGTGATTGAATGAGATTATTGTTGATTCATTCGGATTTTCTGGAATACGAAGTTAAGGACGAAACGAAGGTAGCAGAAGATATCTCTGAAGATAGAGAGAAAGATAGGGCGGAAGAGGCACTGGTTGCCTTTATTGCTGCTGAAGAAATCGATGAGGAAGACCCTGATTCAATGAAGGAACTCGCTTTTGAGGAAATTGAAGACGTTAGGGATAGAGTGGGTGCGGATTCTGTAGTTGTTTATCCTTATGCTCATCTGAGCGACTCTCTTGCTTCTCCGGATACGGCTGTAGATATTTTGGGGGGTATAGAGGAGAGATTTGAAGAGAAGGATATTAAGGTCATCAGAGCTCCTTTCGGTTGGTACAAAAGTTTCAATATTAGTTGTAAAGGGCATCCTCTTTCAGAACTTTCTAGAACCATAACTCCGAGCGAAGATGAAGAGGAAGAAGAGGAGGAAGAAGTGAAAAGTGAATGGATAGTTTTGAGCGAGGATGGAGAGAAACATGTTCCTATGGATTATGAAGGTTCGGATAATTTTCAGAAGATTATAGAGTCTGAAGTTTCGGATTCAAAATCTGGCGGGGAAGAACCTCCTCATGTCGATCTTATGAGGGAGAAAGAGTTGGTGGATTATGATAAACTTAGCGATGCTGGGAACCTTAGATGGTACCCTAAAGGGAAGCTGGTTCGGGATTTGATTGTGGATTATGTTGATGAAAAAGTAGCGGATTACGGAGCCATGACTGTTGAGACCCCTGTTATGTATGATCTATCGGATGATGCGATTTCCGAACATTCTGGAAAGTTTGGTGAGC
>CAZKND010000070.1:0-5745 GCA_964554215.1 Hadarchaeota archaeon (SeqCode)
TGGACTTATCTCGGATATCTCTGCATCTTTTCTCTCGCCACCGCCAAAATCTATATCTCCTCTGTCATCAATTTTATAGATTTTATCGACCGTAAGATCAACGCCATTTTCTGAGATTTGGGTCTCCGAATAGGTCAGATTTTTCAAAAAATCTACACTTTTTTCTCCAGGTAATAATTTCAAACTTTCACCCATAGAAGGAGTCAGGCGTCTTTCCATATAAAAAATTAGGACCGAATCGAATTCACGAAAAATTGAATCTTTTGATGAAAGTTAATTATGAAAGATGTGATGACTTGAAAGAGTTTGAATAAACAGTATTAGTTTAACTTCTAAATTTCAGGTTACTTCCTTGTTTGTCGGACTTCAACATTATTTGGAGAAGTCTAGATTAAAGCGGGGTCTTTAATCGTGCAAAGCGACAGCATGAAAAAATAAATTCAAGTAGGGCTGAAAAAATTCGAACATGAACAGGTACAATAAACAGTTTTTTTAAAGGTCCTTTACCCATATCATAATGTTCAAATTAGATGACTACAAACTGAGAAAGAGGACGAGAAGATGGAATTGGATGCTGAAGTAAAAGTGGTCTTACTTTATACATTTGTCGCAGTGATTTTAGGAGCTATAAATGGGTTCATGCAACCGGACCCAATTCTAGGACTAATAATTGCCGTCATGTTTTTCTACATGACTTACCGGATAGTGCCGATGGTAATCGATGTCGAAGAATCATCTTTCGAATATACCGCGACGAATACGTTGAAAAAAGGGGCAATACCGTTTTGGTTCATATGGTTAATGGTCTGGACTCTAGTGGAGACATTGACAGGTATACCAGTATAAGCTCGATTTTTGAGGGTTGGATACATTTAGTGCCCTCCCCGCAAGCTAATTCTTTTAGAATTCAAGATTTTAGATGAGAGAAATGAGTTATGTTAATCACCCTATCATAGAGCCGGAGACGATAGAGGCAAGAGTATATCAACAAGTAATCTTCGACTCAGCAAGAAAGGGAAATACCTTGGTAGTGCTTCCGACAGGTCTTGGAAAGACAGAGGTAGCGATAATGTTGGCGGCACACAAACTGTCAGAAGACGAAGTCTCCAAAATCCTGATGATGGCCCCGACAAGACCTCTTGCCACACAGCACGAAGAAACTTTCAAAAAAACATTAACTATCTCGGAAGAAAAAATCAGAACTCTCACAGGGAGAACTAGACCCGAAAAAAGGGAAAAAGAATGGAGTAAGGGTCAAATATTTTTCGCGACGCCTCAAACTGTTGAGAGAGACATGATATCCGGAAAGTTTTCACCTAACGAGTTCTCATTACTCGTTTTCGATGAGGCGCATAGGGCAGTGGGGGATTATCCCTACAGCTTTATCGCAGAGAGATATGAAGATTCTAGGGAGGACTCGCTTATTTTGGCCTTGACGGCCTCACCTGGAAGTTCTTCCGAGAAGATAGAGAAAGTCAAGCAGAATCTCCATATTCAGCAGGTTGAAGCTCGGACTGAAGATCATCCAAACGTGGAAGAATACGTTCAAACTACAGATGTTGAAAGACGAATGTTGGAGTTTCCGGAGCCTTTGGCTAAGATGAAAAAGTTTCTGGAAAAACAGTTGAAACAACATTTGAAAAATCTTAAAGATATGGACTTTCTTGACTCCATTCAGAATGTTGGGAAGAAAGAGCTTCTATCGGTTAAGAAGAAGATAAATCGGGAGAGAAAGCAAAAATCTCCGAACCCGCCCAGAAAATGTTTCAAGGGCATGATGGACCAAGCCTCGGCTTTCCGATTATCTCACTGCATTGAACTGTTAGAGTCACAGGGTTTGAGTTCGCTGAAGAAATATCTGGATAGGATGGAAAAGAAAGCGAACAAGTCTGGTGCTTCCAAATCTTTGCGAATTTTGATGGATTCGCCCAATGTGGAAAAAGTGAAAAATTTGGTTGATAGCACTGCAGGAAGGATAGACAATCCAAAGCTGCAAGAGGCTAAGAAGATTATCAAGGAGCAGTTTTCGGAAAAACCTCAGTCAAAGATAATACTTTTTGCTCATTACAGGGATTCCATTGATCAGCTATACCAAGAACTCCAACAGGTTGATGAGGTCGAACCGGCGAAATTCATCGGTCAATCGGATAGGAAAAATGAAGATGGCATGTCTCAGAAAAATCAGAAGGAGACGATAAGACAATTCAGAGAAGGTCGCTATAACACTTTGATCTCCACAGCTGTAGGGGAAGAGGGTTTGGACATTCCGAGCGTTGACTTGGCGCTGTTTTATGAGCCGGTTCCGAGCGAAATCAGGAGCATTCAGCGAAGGGGGAGGACAGGGAGGCAGAAGCCGGGAAAGGTCATAGTTTTGATAATGAAGGGTACTCGGGACGAATCATTTTATTGGGCCGCTTTCCATAAGGAGAAGAAGATGCGTGAGACTTTGAAAGAGATAAGTAAAAACGACGATAATGATAATCAAAAATCTATCAAAGAATATGGTGATGGTTAGATGAAGATTATTGTGGATCATAGAGAGAATTCTTCAAACGTAATAAGAGAAATTTTCAGGTTGGATATGGAGGTGGAGATGGAACAGTTAGATGTTGGGGACTATATACTGAGTGAAAGAGTAGGGATAGAAAGAAAGACCGCAAGCGACTTCTTGTCCTCACTTGTAGACGGGAGGCTTCTTGACCAGACGAAAACTCTAGCTGAAACCTTCGAAAGACCATTGCTCATTCTTGAGGGAAGCGGTTTGTATACAGAAAGAGACATACATCCGAACGCCATTCGAGGTGCTCTTTCGTGTATAGCTGTAGATCATCAGGTTTCTATTCTAAAGACTAAGAATGAAAAGGAGACGGCGAAGATGATAGCCTCTATAGCTGACAGGGAGCAAGACGATGAAGATACAGAAATACCTATCCGTGGAGATCGAAAGGCTCTATCTTTGACTGAGTCCCAGCAATATATTGTAGAGGGTCTTCCTGGAGTCTCAGCTGTGCTAGCTAAAAGATTGCTCTCTCATTTCGAATCGGTTGAGGATATTATGGTCGCTAGTGTTGAAGAATTGAAAGAGGTCCATGGTATAGGGGATGAAAAAGCTAAAGAAATTAGAAAAGTTCTGGAGCACGAATATTCGGTAGAGGAAGGCACTGAATGTGGAACTCAAACAAAGTTACAGGGTTAGTCTAAAACATATCTTGCATTTTAGAAACATCTTCATCGCTCAACTCGACGGGATCACCTAGGATTTTAGAAAAAACATAAATTTTAGCACTTTTCTCCACTATTTCCGCCACCATCATAGCTTCATCTATATCGGAGCCTACGGAGACAGGGCCGTGGTTTGCGAGTAAGACGGCTTTTTTGTCCTTTAATCCTTCCATAGCGGATTCAGCCAGTTTTCCTGATCCTGGAAGTGCGTAATCGGCAGTCTCTACTTCTCCGCCTACTATTTGGACCATATCTTCTATGATTGGAGGTATATCCTTATGATTACAAGCTAAAACACTGGCGAAGGTTGAATGAGTGTGAACTATAGCGTTGACATCATCTCTCTCATTGTAGATATGACGATGCATTGGAGTTTCAGTAGAAGGTTCGCTATCGCCCTCTATCTTTTTCCCTTCTAAATTTACTATAGCAATATTTTCTTCTTCGATATCTGGATAGTCCATTCCTGAGGGGGTGATTGCAAATTTGTTTGCGTCTTCTTCCAGCCTAATGCTGACATTGCCCCAAGTACCTGCAACTAATCCGCTATCTTGAATTTTTTTTCCTGTTCGGATTATCTTGGACTTTTCTCTTGCCATAAGCTCATCCGCTAAAATTTAAAGATCCGAAACTGCATCTTCCATGCGATTCAGAGCTTCTTTAAGTCTGTCCAGAGAGCTGGCATAACTTATTCTGAAATTTCCTTCTCCGGTCGGTCCGAAGGCGCTGCCAGGTGTTGTGGCCACTCCTGCTTCTTTTAGAAGATATTTCGAAAATTCCATAGAATCCATTTCGATACCTTCCAAACTTGGGAACACATAAAATGCTCCAGCAGGTTTGACACACTCTATCCCATCAATAGAGTTCAGTCCATCTACGATGACGTCTCTCCTTTCTCTGTAGGCTTCTCTCATTTCTTTGACCTTGTCTTGAGGTCCTTCGAGAGCTTCTATCCCTGCATGTTGGACGAAGGATGTTGCGCAAGTAGTTGAGTTTTGCTGTATTTTTATCATTTCATCTATGACGTTTTGAGGAGCTGCGGTGTATCCCAGTCTCCATCCTGTCATAGCGTAGGTCTTTGAAAAGCCGTTTATGTAGATGGTTCTGTCTTCACATTTGTCGAATGAAGCTATGCTTGGAGGTTTCTCGTCTCTATAAATCAATCGTTCATATACTTCGTCGGTGAGGATCCAAAAATCTTCGTCGACCGCTAGGTCTGCGATGCTTTTCAAAGTCTCTTCGCTCAACAGTGCACCTGTAGGATTGTTAGGATAGTTCAGCAACAGCATTTTCGTATCTGATGTTATATTCTCTTTCACATCTTCAGGATTGAGTTCGAAATCCTCCTCTTCTCGAGTCTCGACAAATTTAGGTTCGGCGTTTATTATTCGGACCATGCCTTCGTAGGTCCAACACGGGGAGGGCACCATCATTTCATCTCCAGCATCGAGAACGACGGTCATTGCAGTGAATAGAGAATGTTTTGCTCCGGGAGTGATTATGATTTCTTCTGGAGTTCTTTTGATATTTCTCTCGGCGAGATAATTAGAAACGGATTCTTTGAGCTCGGTAATTCCAGAACTAGAAGTATAGCCCGTTTCACCTCTGTCGATAGAGTCCTTACCGGCTTTTCTTATGTTTTCTGGAGTTTCAAAGTCGGGTTGTCCAACTTCTAAGTGCACGACGTCTTCTCCTTCTTCTTCCAACTCATTGGCGATGGCAAGTATTTCAAGAGTCCCTGAACCAGGGACATTTCCCATCCTTTCAGCAACTTTCATATCAATCTCCAATAATATTATATGAACTTACGTAAAAGTTTGACCGAGAAAATGCATTGGATTGACCAGAAAGCGGAGAGTCTATTGGAAAGACCGGGACCCCAGACGGTGGCTAGTGGGATATCTATCTCAGGTCACATCCATATAGGCCATTCGAAAGATGTTTTTATCGCGGATGCCGTTGCTAAGGCCTTGAAGGAAAGAGGAGTTGAAGCCAGGACGGTATGGTATGCGGACGACATCGATCCTATGAGAAGGATACCTCATCCTCTTCAAGAACAAGAATATGAAGACTATTTGGGCATGCCCTACTGTGAGATACCGTCTCCCGATGATGATCACGAAAGTTTTGTAGATTATTTCAGTAAGCCCTTTCTGGAAGCTTTGCCGAGTTTCGGCATCGAACCCGAGATCTATCATGCTTCGGAAATGTACAGAGAAGGCAAATTGGTCGGAGAGATAGAAACAGCTCTCAAGAACAAGGGGCGGATAAAGGATATTTTGGATCAGTATCGTTCAGAGCCTCTGTCGGGCGATTGGATTCCATATGACCCTATCTGTGAAGACTGTGGGAAGATAGCTACGACCGAAGCTTACGATTGGGAAGAAGGTTATGTTTACTATAAATGTAAAGGAGCTGAATATGTCGAAGGATGTGGTCACGACGGCAAAGCGGACTACACCAAAGGCGAAGGGAATATCACTTGGAGAGTCGAATGGCAGGCAAGATGGCATACATTAGGCG
>CAZKND010000071.1:0-5546 GCA_964554215.1 Hadarchaeota archaeon (SeqCode)
ATGGAAGTCGCGACATCATACATCCTTCTAAGAGCACCTCCAGCTGAAAGTTCCAAGTAACTTAGAAGTACTTGTAATGTGATACCTTCGATTGATTCAGAAATGACTTCTGTTCCGACCAGCGTTTTCCTGACAAAATCCTTTATCCCCACTCTTTGAGAAGACTCTATTCTCTCGCCTTCCGGAACGACTTCGATGAGGCTATAACCTACCAGATAAAGAGACAATATCTTCCTATTTATTGCCTCAAGGCTTTCATCTGGACCAATTTCTATTTTAATTTCTTTGGATCCTTCATCTTGACTATACTTCGCAGGTGAAAGAACCAGAGAGGATCCCTGCTCGTCTACCACCATCCCATTTCCAGCTTCTAAATCCATCTCTTCCACCCAGTTTTTCGGAAGGGAGAGGGTATAGGTGGAACCCCCTGTCAACTGGATTCTCCTTATTTCATCTCTTTTCCCATTCCCCATATATACAAACCACAAAAAAATATAGAAATTAACACTAATAAGTTTTCTCTATAATTTTATTTCTCTATATATATTTATATATTCTATTTAAGTAAAATATATATATACTTATCCCAAACTTGACCTTGAAAGCTAAGAAAAATAAAGGAGGTGAAAACCGATATGAACAAATATTCTATGCTCGGAATAATACTTGTCGCTGTTATAGTAATAGGTGGAGCAATGGTTCTCATCCCTGGAAATGGGAATAACCAGCCGGCTGATAACGAAACAGGGACTCAAGGATACTCTATAAAAGTTGTAGGGTCTTCTACCGTACTCCCAATCGCCCAAGACGCCGCAAGTGCTTGGACCAAAGAGAATCCTACAGACCAAATAAATGTCAGTGGAGGAGGGTCCGGAGCGGGAATACAAGCTTTAATTGACGGAACAACAGATATCGCCAATGCATCAAGACCTATGAAGGAATCAGAACAAGAAACCGCAACTAATGCCGGAGTTGACCCCGTTAAACATTCCATTGCAAAAGGAGCTGTTTGTATAGTGGTACATCCAAACAATCCCATTGAAAACATAAAACCATCAATAGCTCAAGATATCTTCTCGGGAGATATATCAAGCTGGAGTGAATTAGGTTGGTCCGACGGAGGAAACATCCAAGTCTATGATAGAGAATCAGGGTCTGGTACCCGAGAAACTTTCGTAAGTGAGGTCATGGGGACCAAAAAAGTAACTTCCGGAGCTTCTACCAACGGATCAAACGGAGCTATGAGAAGTGCAGTATCACAAAACACACATGCTATCGGATATGTAGGACTGGGATATGTAAACGATGAAATCAAGGCTCTAGAATACGACGAAGTAATGCCAAGCAAAGACACAGTAGCAAGCGGACAATATCCAATTACTAGGACGCTCTTCATGTATACCGATGGCCCCGCCACAGGACTTGAGAACGAATTCATAAGCTACGCTAAAAATGCGGAGAATATTATAGGAAATAACGGATTTATCCCACTTTAACAACCCATCAAAGTTGACGATGGGTAGAATTTTTTTTATTAATTAAACTCATCAAAAATATAAAACTCATAAATCTATCTTCAAAACGAAAAAGAGGAAAATATCTAAATGAGCTGTGAAGAATGAAAGAGAAAATAAAAAACATATTTTCTATGAAAAATATTACAGCTATCTTCGCCTCCATCTCAATATTAATGATAATACTCATCTTCATCTTCGTATTTTGGCAAGGTTTCCAAATTTTTGAAGACCAACCTAAAGTCCTTGATATCGAAAAGACTAATGAAACCATTGAAAATATCAACGCAGGATATATCCCGAAAAATATAGAAAAAGAATTCGCAGAAAAAAGAATATCTTTCGAAAATGCCAAAGTAACCGATAAAGAAGGACCACCATGGAAAATAAAGAGTACTGAGGCAACTTATATAGCACGTGAAAAAGAAAACTCAATAAACATTTACCAAAAAATCGGATTTTCAGATATATTCAACAAAGAATGGTCACCTGCACGTGACCCTCTAAGTTTCGGAATAATACCTCTTTTCATAGGTTCTCTAGCCGTTACCGCAGTAGCTCTACTAATATCTATACCTGTAGGAATATTTGGAGCAATATATGTCGGAGAGGTTGCTAGCGCTCGGATTAGAAGTATTTTGAAACCGATAATGGAGATTTTGGCCGGAGTACCTTCCGTCATATACGGGTTTTTCGGTTTTATATACGTTGCCCCAAAGCTACAAAGTATGCTAAATCTACCCATTGGTCAGAACATTTTAACATCAGGTATAATCTTGTCCGCCATGGTTTTACCCATCATCATCAGCGTCTCCGAGGATGCAATCAACTCTGTGCCTAAAAAATACAAGCAAGGTTCTCTAGCCTTAGGGGCCACCCGTTGGCGGACTTTGACGAGTGTGACTATACCTGCTGCCGCTTCAGGGATATCCGCTTCCATTATACTAGCTTTCGGAAGGGCCATAGGAGAAACTATAGCAGTTTCTCTCACGGTGGGAAATGTTGCTCAGATCCCCGGTTCTATTATCGATCCTGCTTTTCCGATGACTTCTGTGATAGCTTCCGAGATGGGAGAGGCCGGTCCTTTCACAGCACACGGACATTCTCTCTTCTTCCTTGGAGTTCTTCTGTTCACTACGACTTTCATCGTAAATCTAATTGCAAGAAAGATTTCTACTAGAAGTCTGGTGGAAGAATGAAAAAATCAAAAATCTATCAAAAAATCGGATTTTGGGGCTCTAGAGTAGCTATAATACTCGGATTAAGCTTTTTAGGTCTGATAATATTTTATATGATTAGCAATGGTATACAAAAAATAAGTTGGAACTTTTTAGTTTCTTCGCCTACGAATAAAGGCATTTTGATACAACTAATTGGAACATTCTCTCTTGTAGGCTTAGTAATCTTATTCACTGTTCCTATAGGAGTCATGACAGCGATTTATCTTTCAGAATACTCATCTCAAAATAGTCGATATACTAAATGGGTCACACAAGCAGTTTACAACCTGCGAGGAGTGCCCTCCATTGTTATCGGTCTTTTCGCCTATGCTGTATTTGTAAAGATCCTTTTCGGAGGGGGTTTACTGGCAGGTAGCTTGGCACTTTCACTAATAGCTCTTCCCACTGTAATCATAACTTCGCTTGAATCCTTGAGAAATGTTCCGAATTCGTTCAGACAGGCCAGCAGAGCTTTAGGCGTTAGTAAAGGAGAAACCGTCAGAAGAGCCGTCCTTAAACCGGCTTTTCCGGGGATAATAACTGGGGCAATCCTAGGAGTTGGTGAGGCTGCAGGCGAAACTGCACCACTTCTATTTGCAGGGGCCGCTTTTTACATGTCAGACCTATCACCAAATCTATTTGGACCGTTTTCGGCTCTGCCTTACCATCTTTATGAATTACTTGCATCTGCTACGAACATTCAAAAAGCCAAACCTTTCGCATTCGGCGAAGCTCTAGTACTGCTTTTAGTGATATTGTCCTTCTATCTAATAGCTACTATAGTAAGAAATTATTACCGGAAAAAAAGAGAATGGTAGAATGTCTATATTTAATAAATGTGGAAAAAATTGTCTAATTGAAAAGTTCGACAAAGTTAAAAAGAAAAATGAGAGGTGTCTATAATTTCTGGAAAAGTTCCTGTAACTGAAATAAAAAACCTGAAAGCATATTATGAAGATTTCCAGGCTCTAAAAAATATATCTACAAAAATACCTGAGAATAAAATAACAGCCGTTATGGGCCCGTCAGGTTGTGGAAAATCCACTTTCATAAAATGTTTGAATAGAATGTTGGAAACCATTGAAGAGGCCAGAGTAGAAGGGGAGGTTTTGATAAACGGTCGGAACATTTATGATAAAAATTTGGATCCTATCGAAATTCGCAAGAAGGTCGGAATGGTTTTTCAAGAGCCAAATCCTCTCCCAATGTCAATCAGAGATAATCTGACATATGGACCTAAAACACATGGCTACGACAATCTTGAAGAAACGGTTGAGAGCACTTTAAGATCTGTCGGACTCTGGGAAGAAGTAAAAGATAGGCTTGACACATCTGCTTTCCAACTTTCCGGAGGTCAACAACAAAGGCTCTGTATCGCTCGAGCACTCTCAGTAGAGCCCCAAGTTATTCTGATGGATGAACCTACTTCCTCTCTTGACCCGGTGTCATCTAAAAAGATCGAGGAGCTGTTAACCGATCTAAAAGATATGTACGGGATAACCGTCCTCATAGTAACTCACAATGTACATCAGGCAAAAAGGGTCGCAGATCATGCTTTGTTCCTATATATGGGGGAACTTTTGGAAGATGGACCGGCAGAGAAAGTTTTTGAAAATCCTGACCATGAAAGAACAAGAAAGTACATAGAAGGGGAGCTTTAACCGGAAAATCAACCGAATTCATTCAAAAAAAATATATGTTCAAAAAAGAAAGTGGTTAACATGACATCGGATAAATCAATAGAATGGTTGGGAAAACCTAAGGAAAAAAGGGCTTTGAAGCTCTGTAAAGGCCATATGGGGAAAATTGTTGAAGTTACTGAGGCTATGAGAGATTCTGTCCAATCTTTTTCTAAAAATAAGAAAAAATTCAAAAAGAGATCAGAGGAAGTCTTAGATAGAGAAAGATCTGCCGACGAAAAGAAGTCTCAAATTCTGAAAGAGCTTTCACGAGGGAACTTCCCTCCTATGAGTCGAGAGATGATTATCAGGCTAATACTAACCACGGACGACATAGGTGACAATGCGAGAGCAGCGACTCTGAAGCTCGGTTATCTTGAACCTGAAAAGATAAGTGACGAGGTTCTGGAAGGTTTGAACGAACTCTCTAAAATAGCATGCGATTCATCCGCCGCTCTAAAAGAGACGTTCACACTACTTCTCGAAGATCCTGAGAAGGCCATTGAAAAAACAGAAGAAGTTGAAGAAATAGAGGAGAAAGCCGACAACTTTCGGGCTAATACTCTTATTCCAAAAATAATAGAATGGGCAGACGAATCAAAGAATCCGGGAACTTCATACATACTCTCAGAAGTAGAAGATAATATAGAAGACGTGGTTGACCGAACAGAGAACAGTGCAGACGTAATAAGAGAAATCGCCATAAGATTAGTGTAAACTACTAGATTACAATACCCCGTTTTGGGAACCTACAAAGGAGTAGAGAGACCTACTTAAAAAGTAAAGGTTTTGTAAAAACCTTGAAGTAAGTGAGGAGTTCTTCCAATAAGAACCTGGTTTATCCCACAAAACATTAATAAGAACAATAATGTAATAGTAGTAATAGTAATAATATTTATTTTAAAAAGGGAGGTGAAAAACAATGAATTCTGAATCAGGAGAAATGATATGTCCTAAATGTGGTCACGAATGGAATCCTCGCGTTGACAAGCCGAAAAGATGTCCAAGGTGCGGAAAGTGGCTCACCGAACACCATGAAGAATCAGAAGAAAAAGAGGGAAACAAAATCAGCAGAATAGAAAAGAGAGACGGAAGAATCGTTCAGTTTGACCCACAGAAAATAACCGATGCTA
>CAZKND010000072.1:0-5425 GCA_964554215.1 Hadarchaeota archaeon (SeqCode)
TGAATCCAACAGAACCCGCAGAATAAAGCCCTGAAAAAAGGCCATAAAACGCACCAAGAATGATGATAAAAACAACGATAGGCAAAGAATAAGTTTCAATCCACTCATAAAATTTCTTCCTCAAATCTTTCACCAAGAACAAGGAGAGAAACAATAAACCGGAAACAGGATGAGTCAATACTGCTAATATTCCTACTATAATAGAAACTAGGTAATCCTCCTTCAGAAAAAAATGCAGACTAAATAAACCGATGACTGTACCCCAAACAAAAGGCAAAGCCCCAGCCACAAAATAGCCATAAGTAAAAGGATTCATCACCGCTAACAAAGCCCCAATCCTAGCAAATCTTTCAGAAACTAGATGTTTGAAAACTTTATTCGCTCCGGCAAAAAGAAACGGAAAAGAAAAAGCCAACAAAACGCTAACAGTATACTTGCCAAAAACAGGATAAATCAACCCACCCAACAGGTCTATCGGCAACCCATACCGAAATATCTGATGTTCCCCACCTCCCAAATAAGGAGAAAAGAAAAAATTTCCTTCCGAAACAGCCCAAATTTCATGAAGATGATAAGAATAATCTGGAAGATTAAACCCCCAACCAATAACCCACAATACAACTATACCCGTGACTAAAATGCAGAAAAAAGCGAGAACGGTCTCTAACTCCAAATCATCTCGATCAATTAAAGACATCAAAAACTGTTAGGCCAAATCTACCTTTAAAATCTCTGGATACGAATAAGGTTTGCTCACAACAATTAAAATTTCAAAGAAAAGGAACTAAAGAGAGTTCACCTTTTCCTCTAAATCATCCAGGATAACGGAAAGCTTATCTTCCAAGACGGGAGATAGATCTTCACCCAAAGACAAACTCTTTGGCTGAATACCTAAAATCAAAATCTCCTCCGGAGACTCATCTATCTCCTCTGAAAGTTCAATAATCTCTAAGACATCAGTGCCATGAGTTCCACTGACACCTTTCATAGATTTTACTTCCTCCGGAGAGAAAAAACGATAATCACCAGGAGATCCATCAAAACGTACAGAATCAACCAAAATAACCTTCTCTAATTCCTCCAGTCTATGTAAAACCTTCAATCCACCACTACCCACCTCATAAACCTTTACATCTGCAGAGAAATCCCTATCCTTCATCTTCTGAGCAATAACAATGCCAACGCCATCGTCCCCCCTCAACGTATTACCAATGCCTAAAATACCAATCATTGTAACTACTTTCAAAAAACAAAAAATTACTCTACAAAATCCACATCAAGATAATGAGTGGAACACGAAATACAAGGGTCATAAGCCCTCACAAGCATTTCTAAAGTTAATTCTATCTCGTCCTCATCCTTTTCGTCAATAATATTAGGAACCAGTGACTCCATATCTTTCTGGATATTTCCATGATTTTGGTTAGTTGGAATTATACAATTCGCGGCTTGACATTTACCATCCTCATCATAAGTATAATCATGGAATAGAATGCCTCTTGGAACTTCCACTGCAGCAATTCCTCTACCTGACTTCACATCAACATCAGGCTCATAATTAGGCTCTTGTTCCTCAAGACCACTATCCAAAAGTTTATCGATAAGATTCATAGAATCTTCAATACTATGAACAACTTCTACAAGTTGAGCAACATTGTTCATATATGGATTATAGCACATCGGCTCCAATCCCAAGTCTTCAGCAACCTCTTTAGCCAAAGGAGAAAGATCCTCATAATTATTATTCACCCTAGCCAAAGCTCCAACCATATAAGCCTCTCGATTATTTTTAGCATATTTAGCTGTGGACTGTTCCACAACATATTCATTCGCAAAATCCTCATAATTTTCAACAGGTATAGAACCTGTATCCGAAGACAAAATTTCTCCATCATATAATGGGTACTCATTCGAATCATTAGTCAATGATATAAACTCGGTCTCCCTTTCAAAATCAGGTAGTTCACTAGACAGACTCTTAACAACAGAAGCTATCTCCTTCAAATCAGACACGGAATCTTCCAATTCACCCCTCATTTCCTCCAACTCTGGAGGGGAGGGAATCTTCGTAAAGCCTCCTGGAACTAATCTTCTAGGATGAGTCGTCCTTCCACAAGTAAGTCTAGACAACTCATTCGCTAATTTATGAACTCTTATTACAGTTTTTACCTCATCAGTGTGAGAAGAAGCCATAGGAATTACAGATTCTTTCCCTGCCAAATCAGGTAAGGCTAGATATCCAACATGAAGTATATGACTCTGAACATTCTCACCATGAAGAGCAAGCTTCCTCAACATCTCATCTTGCTCGGATATTTCAATATCCATAGCTTTTTCAGTAGCTTTCAAAGACGTCAAAGAATGTCCAATAGAACAAATCCCACAAATCCTCGAAGTAATCCTCTGAGTCTTATCATAAGACTTATCCTTCACCAAAGACTCGAAAAACCTCGGAGCCTCCGTAACTTCCCACTTAACATCCTCTACAGTACCATCTTGAGCATTTACAGTTATGTTACCGTGACCTTCAACTCGAGTCACATGCTCTACATCTACATTAACTTCTCCCATATCTAATCACCTACTCAAATAATTCTTCTTCCTTAATTAACCTCTGGAGAATTTGAACATCTTCATAAGAGAAAACCTTCGCAGCTTCCAAAACCTCGTCCTTATCAAAGCCAGCATCCTCAAAAGCTCTTAAACCAATCTTCAAAACATCCTCATTACTCAAAACTGAATAACAACCCTCACAAGGATCACCTCTAGTCGTACAAAAAGCATCACAATTAGCAAAAGTAATGGGACCTAAGCATAAAACTCCTTTAGAAAGGAAACAGCCCTCTCCCTGCCTTGGACATTCAGCACAGACAGAAACCCCATCCAAATCATATTCACCACAGTACTCAGCAAACTTACAATCTCCACTTATCGAACAATCTCTACAATCTTGCTGATGTTCGGAGAGGAGTAGCTCCAAAACCTCTCTTCTTTCATTATAAACAGCTTTACTCTTAGTAGAAACTTCTAAACCATCCGAAACAGGCATTGAACAACTTGTTTCGAGCTGAGTTTCCTCTCCTCCACCAAGTACCTCTACAACACACATTCTACAAGCCGCGGGTCTCTCTTCCTCATTCAAAGGATTGTAACAAAAAGTCGGAATAGAAATTCCGTTTTCCTCGGCTACATCGAGAACTTTCTGACCACGTTCACATTCATACTCTTCGCCATCAATAATTATCTCCATCATTCCTCACCTTCACCTATATCACATCTTAGACAACGTTCTGCTTCACCTACAGCAGTTTCTCTATCCATACACTTGATAACCTCTCTGAAATTATCCTTCCTATCCTCAACAGAGATCGATTGCAATTCTGCTCTTGGGATATATTGCTCGTTATCAGGATTCTCCATAGAATAATCATAAGTATTAATACTCTGCAATTCATCCATCCTATATTCTCCCATTAGTTCAGCATCTATTTCCTTAGCAGCCTTTTTACCCTGACCAACCGCTTCAATTACAGTTGCTGGACCTAGAACTGCATCTCCACCTGCAAATATTTTTGGATTGCTAGTTCTCATCGTGTTAGAATCAACTTCCAAACGCCTGTTCTCTTCATCAGTAATCTCATCTACCAAATCTCCTGCAAAACTAGTATCTATCTTTTGACCTATAGCCGTTATAATCGAATCTGCTTTCAAAATAGTCCTTTCATAATCTATAGGCTCCGGTTTTTGACGTCCATCCTTGGAATATTCACCCATCTCAGTTTTAGAAAACACCATACCTGTCGCTTCATCATCTTCAACAATAATCTCTTCAGGAGATAGATGGAATTTGAATTCAACACCCTCCTTCTTAGCCTCCTCAACTTCTTCAGGATAAGCTGGCATATCAACCTCATCACGCCTGTAAGCAACTATGACTCTCTCACAACCCATCCTAAGTGCCGTTCTAGCCATATCAACTGAAACATTACCTCCACCTATTATCAAAACCGTATCCCCAAGTTCTACGTCTTCTCCATTATTGATCTTCCATAGTAGTTCCATTCCCTCAAGAATTCCAGGTTTATCACTATTCTCCAATCCAAGTGAGCGATCCTTATGAGCTCCTATACCCAAGAAAACCGAATCATGATCATCCAACAAATCATCAAACTCTACGTCATCTCCAACAGTAGTGTTCAGTTCTACATCCACGCCAAGATCCAATATCTGTTCAATCTCCCAATCCAATACATCCCTAGGAAGTCTGTACTCAGGAATACCGTACCTAAGCATTCCACCAAGTTCAGATCGACCTTCGTATATCGTAACATCGTGACCAAATCTCTTTAAGAAGTAAGCTGCCGTTAGACCTGCCGGTCCTCCTCCAATAACACCAACATCTTTATCCGTAGGATCAAGTTTAGAGACATCGGGTTTATCTTCAACCTCACCAGAATAGACCTTATCTGCGACGAATCTATGTTGAGACATTATCGAAACAGCTCGATCAAGCTGACCCCTTTGGCACCTATCCTCACAAGGATGATCACAAACTCTACCACAAACTCCTGGCAACGGATTGTCCTCTCTCTGTATCTCATAAGCTTCACCTATTCGGCCCTCCTTAACTAGCTGCATTTGTCCTGGCACATCAGTGTCGGCTGGACAAGTATCCTGACAAGGAGAATGGAACAGAGAAGCACAGGTTGAAGCGGGGCATTCCCCTCTTTTGATATGTTTCTCATATTCATCTTCGAAGTATTTGAGTGTAGTAAGAACTGGATTAGGAGCAGTTCCGCCAAGCGCACATAGCGAACCATCTCGAACCTGTTCTGCAAGATTTTCCAACGTTTCAAGATCCTTCATCTCTCCTTCCCCCATGGTAATACGGCTGAGAATTTCGAGCATCCTTCTAGTCCCCACTCTACAAGGTACACACTGACCACAGGATTCGCTAACACAGAAATCTAAGAAGTACCTAGCAACATCGACCATACAAGTATCCTCATCCATCGCAACCATACCACCTGAACCCACAATAGATCCTAACTCCTCCAAGTTTTCATAATCTACTTCTACATCAAGATGTTCGACAGGAATACAACCACCGGATGGACCACCAGTCTGCACAGCTTTAAACTGTCTATCATTCTCCATACCTCCACCTATACCATAAATGATATCTTTCATCTCTGTTCCCAAAGGTATTTCCACCAAACCCGAATTTTCTATATTTCCGACAAGTGAGAAAACCTTAGTACCTTTACTCTTCTCCGTACCGATATCGTTAAACCAATCAGACCCTTTTTCGAAAATTACAGGAATATTAGCCCAAGTCTCAACATTATTCACATTAGTTGGTTTATCATACAAACCAGAATTTGCAGGGAATGGAGGTCTCGTATCTGGTTCACCTCTCTCACCC
>CAZKND010000073.1:0-5246 GCA_964554215.1 Hadarchaeota archaeon (SeqCode)
AACTCATCGGAGACGTCAGAGGGAAAGGTATGATGATCGGAGTCGAACTCGTCAAGGATCGAAAGACCAAAGAGTTCGCCGAAGAAGAAATGGAAGAAGTGATTCAGAAAGGTTTGAATAAAGGACTGATCCTTTTCTCAGGAGGAAGATCCACAGTCAGGTTCGCACCTCCACTAACAATCTCAAAAGAACACCTAGAAGCAGGTTTGGAGATATTCGAAGAAGCATTGACTGAGGTCGAGAAGGATGCTTAAGCCCAATCTAGAGATAAACGAAGACGGAGAATTGGAAATCGGCGAAGTCAGCACCGTAGAACTCGTGGAAGAATACGGCACGCCTATCTATGTCACCGACGAAAACAGGATCAGAGAGAATTATAGAAGATTCAAAAACGCTTTCGATGAGGAATGGCACGACGTAGAACTATGGTACGCATACAAAGCCAACTCTAACACTGCCGTCTGCAAAGTTCTGGAAGAAGAAGGTTGTGGGGCCGAAGTAGGCTCATTGTGCGAACTGAAGATAGCTATGAATGTCGGAGTTCCGGGAAATCAGATAATCTATAACGGAAACAATAAGTCCGAAAGAGAGTTGGAACTCTCGATAGAAAATGACGTCCTTCTAAACGTGGACAATCTGAAAGAATTGGAGATAATAAACGAACTAGCCGAAGAGATAGGTAAAGAAGCTAGAGTAGGTTTCAGAGTCAACCCGGACGTGAAAGCGCCGACACATCCTCACATCTCGACAGGTCTGAGAGAAAGTAAGTTCGGACTGGACGTTCCGAGCGGAAAAGCGCTCAAAGCATACGAAAAAGCCAGCGAGATGGAAAACGTCAAGATCGAAAGTATTCATTCTCATATCGGTTCTCAAATACTCGACCCCGACCCGTTTGTGGAGCAAGCGAAGAAGACGATGGATTTGAGAGAAGAGATCTACGAAGAGACAGGGGTTGAGATAGAAATTGTCGACCTCGGAGGGGGTCTAGGTATACCTTACGAACCGGGTGAAGAAGAGCTGCCTCCGGAAGAATTCGCGGAGAACGTGACCGACGCACTTCAAGAAGCCTCCGAAAAGTCGGAAATGGGCAAACCTAAACTGGTTCTAGAACCGGGACGTTTCGTGATCGCAGATTCATCAATATTACTGGGAACGGTGGGATACGTCAAGGAGAGAGAAAACATACCTCACTGGGTCGCGATAGACGCAGGTATGAACGCGCTCATACGGCCCGCCATGTACGGGGCCTATCACCATATAGAGGTCGCGAACAAGATGGACGAGGAAAAGACCGAAAGCGCGAACATCGCAGGGCCTCTGTGCGAATCCGGTGACTATCTCGGAAAAGGGAGGGACTTCCCTCAGGTAGAGAGAGGGGACTTGGTGGCGGTCTACGATGTAGGTGCTTATGGTCTTTCGATGTCGAGCAATCACACGGGTAACAGGAGGCCTGGGATGGTCATGGTCAACTCTGGCGAGACCGCACTGGTTAGGAAGAAAGAGGTTTGTAAAGACCTTACAAGGTTGGACAGGATGCCAGGGTGGTTAGAATGAAGAGAAAAGTCGCAAAATTCGGTGGGACGAGCCTCGAGAACGGCCGATTGGTGAGGAAGGCTGCCAACTCGGTGAAGGAGGAGTTGGAGGACGGGGATACTCAGATCGCAGTGGTGGTTTCGGCTATGGGCGGTATGACTGACAAGCTTATCATGGACGCTATGGACGGGACCGATGAAAATATCTCGAAAAGAGATCTCGACTCCATCATGGGTATGGGGGAAAAGATAAGCGCCCGAATGTTTGCAACCACGTTAAGGTCTCTAGGTGTAGAAGCGAAAGCCGTTACACCTGCCGACCCTGAATGGCCCATAATCACCGATTCGGTCGCAGGGAATGCCACTCCCGATCTGGAAATGACCGAGCAGAAGATCAGGGAGGAGATAGTTCCGATCATGGAAGATGGCGTGGTCCCTGTAATCTGCGGTTTTCTGGGCAAGGACGAGTCCGGCACGGATACGACCATCGGGAGAGGAGGGAGCGACATCACTGCTTTCCTAGTCGGAAACTGTGTAGATGCAAGCGATGTCATCCTGGTCACGGACGCCGAAGGCGTGATGACTGCAGACCCTCGACTGTTGGACGACACGGAAATTCTCGGCGAGTTGACGACCATGGAACTCGTAGATCTGGCCCGGTACGGCTCCAAAATCGTGCATCACAACGCTTTGAAGTACAAAGAACCCGATATCAATGCAAAAGTTATACATTACATGAATGGTAATCTTTCTGCTGAGGGGACGACAATTAAAGGCGAATCACCTGCTATCGAAGGCGCGAAGGTTGAAATGCATGACGAATCCCTGGCGATGGTGACAGTGGTGGGTGAAGGAATGCAGGACACACCTGGAGTATTATCCGATTCTCTAACACCGCTCAGAGAAGCAGGTATCAACATTTACGGAATATCGATAGGTCCAAGATCATATTCAATCTACATAGAGGACAAAAAGGTGAGCGAAGCTCTAGACCTGATCCACGACAAGGTGAAGACCAACGAGACTATGAAATCGACCACCGTGGAGAACGGCGTGGCGATGATCATCACGGAGAGCGAAAAATTCATCGACACTCCTGGAGTCATCTCAAAACTTTCAGATCCTCTGGCGGACGAAAACCTGAACGTAATCGAGATCTATTCTAGTCAAGCTTCGATAAGTTTCTTCGTCGATTGGGAAAACAGAGAAAGAGCATACGAACTCTTGCAAGAGAGTGTGGAAGAGGTGGTCTAATTGGATTTTGAAGGCGCATATACAGCTATGATAACTCCTTTCAAGGAAAATGGCGACCTGGACGAGGAAGGCCTTCGAGAAAATATCAGATTTCAGATCGAAAACGGGATAGACGGCATCGTGCCTGTAGGGACAACCGGCGAGTGTGCTACGCTTTCCTTCAATGAGCACAAGAAAGTCATCGAAATCTCAATAGATGAAGCCGACGAAGAAGTCCCAGTAATAGCCGGCACAGGGAGCAACAATACGGTCGAGGCCCTGGAACTTACCGAATATGCGGCAGAGGTAGGAGCCGACGCCGCCCTAATAGTTTCGCCCTACTATAATAAGCCAACTCAAAGGGGCCTATATGAACATTACAAAACACTTGCCCAAGAAGTCGACATCCCACAGATAGTGTATAACGTTCCTTCAAGAACAGGCAAAAACGTAGAAGCCGAGACGACCGCCAAACTCTCAAAGCTCGAAAACATCAAAGCGGTCAAAGAAGCCAGCGGAGAAGCAAGACAAGCCATGGACATCAAGAAGCAAGCCGCCGAAGACTTCAATCTGATGTCAGGGGCCGATAAGTTAACACTGGCACTTCTAAGTGCAGGTGGAGTAGGAGCAATATCCGTAGCTTCAAACATTGTCCCGGGCAAGATTTCGAAAATGATTCACTCATATTTAGAAGGTGATGTTCAAACAGCTCAAGATATTCATTATGAACATCTCGATCTATTCGACGCACTTTTCTTGGAGACCAATCCTGGCCCTGTGAAAGCGGCCATGAACCTTTTGGACAGACCGGCCGGAGAGCCGAGGCTTCCATTGGTAGAGGCTAAAGAAGAAACAAAGGAAAGACTCAAAGAAGTGCTCTCAGAGCTAGACCTATTGTAAAAATTTAGATTTTTTCTAGAAGATTTAATCGTATTTTGAAATGTTAGAAGTTTCTATATCCCGGTAGAACCGAAACCACATTCGCCTCTCTCGGACTCGTCTACATCCCCTTCTTCAATCTTAGGATGTTCAACCTTGTTGAAAACCATTTGAGCTATCCTGTCACCCTTATCTATAGTAAAATCATCTCCCAGAACATTGGCCATTATGACCTGGACCTCACCCCTAAAACCAGGGTCGATAGTACCGGGCGAATTCATTATCTCAAGTCCTGAGAGGGACAATCCGCTCCTCGGCCTTATCTGGGCCTCAATCTTCCGTGGAAGGCTCATCTTTAGACCGGTGGGTACCATCTTGACTTCACCTTGCTCTATTTCGGTGTCTTCAGAAGCATATATGTCATACCCTATATCGCAAGTGTGTTGCTTTTCAGGAATCTTCGCGTCAGGGTCAACCTTTTGAAAAATTACCTTTTTCTCTGTCATGCTACCCAAATTCCTAATCTCCTCGACAGTATTTAATTTTATTCCAATCTATCAACGATTATTTAAGAAAAATGAAAGTACCGTATGAAAGAGGGATAACATGAAAAAAATAGCCGTCTGCGGAGCTTGCGGAAAGATGGGTCAAAGGATAATCAAAACCATCAGCGAAAAAGAAGACAAAGAGGTAGTCTCAGCGATAGAAGCACCTGACTCACCAAAGATTGGCGAGAACATAGGTGAGACCATAGGGATAGAAGACGTAAACGTCGAAGTCAAAGGCGCCGACCAACTCGAGAAAGAACTTTCAGAAAAAGACCCTGACGTGATTATAGACTTCACAATAGCAGACGCGGCCGTCGAAAACGTGGAAAAATCGGCGAAAAACGGAGTACCCACAATCGTCGGAACCACCGGACTCTCCGACAAACAAAAAAAGAAGATGGAGGAAGCGATCAAAAAATCCGGAACCTCAGCCGTCATAGCTCCGAACATGTCGCTAGGAGTGAACACATTCTTCAAGATTGTTGAAAAAGTCGCAAAAATTTTGGACGAGTACGACATGGAACTGATCGAATCACATCACAATCAAAAAGTCGACGCACCCAGCGGAACCGCCATGACCGCAGCGAAGATAGCCGCAAAAGCTTCGAACAAAGACTTCGAAGAAGTCGCCGAATTCGGAAGAGAAAAAGGCGAACACGGCGAAAGACCGGAAGACGAGATAGGAATCCACTCGGTGAGAGCCGGGAACATAGCCGGAGACCATAAATTCCTCTTCGCAGGGCCGAACGAAAGGTTAGAGATTACGCACAAGGCCCAAAGCAGGCAGGCTTTCGTACAGGGCGTGATGGAAGCCATCGACTTCCTCATGGATATGGAGGAAACCGGGAAAGTTTTGGACATGCAGGACGTCCTGTTCAAAGAATAAATCAAACCTTTTTGTATCTGAATAGAAACTCCCAAGACTAGAATAGCAGCCAAATTGTTCCAAAACATCCTAACAAGCTTCAGTAAGGCCAACTATTTAGAGTTAGAATGAGATATAAAAAAGTAGAATACTAAGATTTGTTGAAACAGGAGGATTGAGAAATATGAG
>CAZKND010000074.1:0-5067 GCA_964554215.1 Hadarchaeota archaeon (SeqCode)
ATAGA
The DNA here is from genome assembly GCA_964554215.1 of Hadarchaeota archaeon (SeqCode). Lineage (GTDB taxonomy): Archaea > Hadarchaeota > Hadarchaeia > Hadarchaeales > JAGGTB01 > CAYLJV01. Next base: position 6 of record CAZKND010000074.1, read on the forward strand.
GGACCCTCTAGATTTGACTATGCTCGAAATAGGGAAAGCCAGCAAAGAAGACATATTAGAAAAGATAGTGACATGATTTTTCCTCTTTGATTTTTTGACTTTGACCTGATAGAATATCGAACACCTAATCCCTTTCAAAAGATTTTGAGAATTTGACAATTTCTAGGCTATCCTCTGATTCTTAGTTTCAATGTTATTATTCCTATAGTGAATTCAAGAGCGTTTTATGGATTTAAAATCAGAAAAATACCTAATTTTTGTTATGGGTGTAACAAAAACTACTTAATTTCTCTCTTCAAGGGTGAGAGTTTCTCTTCGAGTTCAGAAGAAAATTGTTCGTTGTCAGACCAATCAAGTTTTATCAGATTATTACATTTTTCCAGCAATATTTCGATTCGATTTAAATCCGTTTCTTCTAGATTATTTCTTGATTTTAACTCCAACAATGCTTCAATCTCCGAATTTAGAGATCTATCATCCGATATGTTAATCCTGCCTAAAGTTCTCCTCATCGATTTCAACCTCTTATCCGACGGAAATAGACCATCAAAAGAATAGAGTTCTATTTCACCCCAATCTTCTCTATTGAAGAATGCATCTAACTTCTTCTGAGCAGCTTTTGGTACAGCTAGAACACTTTTTCCCAATCGCAAATGCGGTATAGGGGTGACAACTCCAGGATAAAAATTCTCGTATACCTTTTCTTTTCCGCTTTCGTCCTCTCTCTTAGTTTTGGACTCGAAACCGAAGAGTTTCCTATAGAACTTCGTTCTGTTGCCTCCTTCAAATTTTAAATCGAAACTATAGACCCGTCCAAGTGTTTTTTTCTCTATTTCCATGTTTACCATTCTTTTTTTGTTATGGGTGTAACAAAAAGCTTACCACACTCACCCCTTCGTTTCCACTGGAGTAATAATAAAAATAAAAAAATAAACTGTTTTTTTGTTATGGGTGTAACAAAAATAATTAATAATGAATGTTAACAATCAACTAAAACCACAAAAAAGCAGTGAATTTCTTCAAAAAACAACTGTTTCTTTTAAAAAGTCGGCGAAATCACCAAAACATCTGAAAACGTTTCCACTGGAAACAAGGGGCTGTGGTTGTCATCCTCTCTTTTTATCTAGTAATCTCTTGCTTCTTGATGAACTCGTACAACTCTTTTGCTCTTTCGTCTTCCTGAAAATGTTCCCTGATCGGCTTCACTAGTTGATTAATATATTCTGAAACGGCTTTTTTCAAGTCCAATGGATGAAGCTCACCATCTCCAAATTTTTTCTCTAACTCCGAATAATTTTCAAATTCCATGTCGCCACCATACTCATCTTTCCTCTCTATCTTCATCTTGTCAAAACTTCGGAAAATCAAGTGTTCGCAATAATCAAGTATTGGATTGTCCTCGGTTTGTTTCGCCGGACAGTATGCACCTTCTATCTTATCCCATATCTCCTCTTCAGAATCATGAACATAGATAGCAGTAGAAGGTTTACTCTTACTCATCTTCTCATCTTCACTTTCGGATTTTAGACCCATTAACATGTGGTGAGAAACTGTAACTGGCTTTTCTTCACCTATCTTTGGGGCCACATCGCGGGCCAACATATTGGCCCTTCTTTGATCTTGTCCGAGCTGGCAGATATCGACATCTAACTGGAATATATCTGCTACTTGCATACTTGGATAGAATACCCATGCTGCCGGGTTTTTTCCGGTGCTTTCTCGACCGGCTATTTTCAGTCCTCTTTGAGTTCTGTTTAGGGTGTGGTTTTTTGCTATTTTCAGAACGGTTTTCCAATAATCCTGATCCATTAGTTCCGAAGCCCATAATATTTCGACCTTGTCCATTGGGACTCCTGCCGCTTTCCAAACTTCGATGAAGTATTCTCCGACTTTCTGTATCTTTTCTAGATCTCCGCCCATCTTGTCGTTTATCCAGGCGTACCAATCGGCCAGTAATAGTTTGAACCTTACTCCAGCTTTGATCATCTTTTTCAGATTCATAGCTCTGTATACTCCGAAAGCTATGTGGGCCTGACCCGATGGTTCGAATCCGTCATAGGCTGTGGGATGATCCTTGTTTTCTAACAGTTCTTCCAGTTCCTCTTCTGTTATTATCTCTTCCCCAACTTCTTCGATCAGTTCCTTTCTCTCTTTCAGATTCATCTTTTCCCTTTCTGGTTTTGTTTTGACCTACTTATTCTTAAGTGAAACTTATGACTATTTGTCATCACCATCGTTATTCCTTTAAATAATCCCTACTTTCAAAATTGTAGGGGTAAAATGAAGTCAAAATCTAGATCGATAACGATATCCTCTGGAAAGGGGGGTACGGGAAAGACCACCTTGACTGCTAATCTTGGTGTAGCCCTAGCGAATGAGGGCCATGATGTCACGATACTTGATGCGGATTTAAATATGGCTAATTTGGGGATTTTGATGGGGATTAAAAATCCACCGATAAGTTTTCTTGACGTATTATCGGGTGAAGCTGATTATCAAGAAGCTATCTATGAGGATTATGGAGTTAAAGTTGTGCCTACAGGATTTAGATTTGAAAATGTCCATGAGTCATTACCGGAGATAGACCAGGACCATGTTGAAGATAAAATATCTAAATTATTGAAGCAGACAGAGTTTTTGCTTATAGATGCTCCTGCCGGTATGACTGACACGACAATCATCTCAATCGCTGCTGCAAGAGAGATGCTCCCTGTGACAAACCCTAACTATTCCAGTTTGGTCGACTGTTACAAAACTATTCGTTTGGCAAATGTTGTTGACACTTGGACTCGAGGGTTGGTTGTTAATAGGGTGGGACGATCTTCGGATATTTCTAGAGGGGAGATAGAACATTTTATGGGGGAAACGGTCGGTTCTTTGACCTTGTTGCCGGAGGTTCCGGAGGACGACACTGTCCAGAAAGCTGAGCGCGCTGAAACTCCATTGATAGTTTATGAACCTGAGTCTTCTGCTTCGAGACAGATTTATGAGCTTGCCGAAATTATTGCAGGGGAGTCAAACCTTCCCTATGAGCCTTATGAAGAATCTGAAGTTGATAAAACCGTAGAGAAGCTTTCTAAAGCCCTTGTTGGATCAAAGTAATATTTCTATTTTTGTTTGAATTTTCCACCGATCCATAAAAATAGAATGCTCAAGGAAACCAGGCTGAAAGTAATGAGTCCGATTTGCAGGTTTAGGCTGCTGGTTATAATCTCTTTATAAGGTCCTAGTATACCTTCTATGACCGCTGCGATTACGATTAAGAGGAGCACTGAAGGTATAATGTATCTTATTTCCTCTCCTGCTTTCTTCAGAGGCTTCAATTTTTCTCCCCTGATAGATTTGTAGCTTCCTATTCCCAATTTTATCCCGCAGGTTGCAGCTAGTATGTAAGCTGTGAGTTCAAACACGCCGTGAGGAAGCAGCAAAGAAAACGTGGAGGTGATAGAAAGACCTGCTTGTGGAACGACGTGACCTATTAACAGCCCGTTTATTATTAGACTAAAGATTGAAAATATTCCGAAAAGTGTTCCTAGGCCTATAGTTTGCACTGTTGCGGTTATATTGTTTTTAAGAAAGAAGAATATCCATCCAAATGCCGTTTTTTCCTCCGTCTCTATATCCATTATATTCTCATATTGTTCAGTTTGAGATTCTATAAAATTGTCAACAGGGTTGGGTGCCATCTCGTTTGCGCCATATGCAGTTCCAATCGCTGCGGAAAATATAATCAGGACTATTATTATCAATGATTTGTTCTCTTTCACTGCTTCCGGAAATTTTTCCGTAAAGAATTTTTCTCCATTATCTTCCTGTGAAATAGTATCATCCACTTTCTCAAAACTTTTACTTTCATTAGTAATCAAATCTATCCTAAAACTCCTATCTTAACCTTAAAAACAGATTCTCAGGCCGTTTCCTTAAATAGGTCCTGATGTGAAGAGCCCGGAAAGATAAATGATAAACCGGTTAAATGAGTATTGATTCAAAGTCCGTTAAACCTTCTAAGAGGAGTTAAAATTGTCTGAAAAAGCGAAGAAGATAGGTTTTCTTGTCAATCCTGTAGCCGGGATGGGTGGAAAGGTAGGTTTGAAAGGTACGGATGGGGCCGGTATAGTGGAAAAGGCTAAAGAACGCGGAGCCGAACCGGTGGCGCCGGAAAGGGCAGTCAAGGCCTTGAAAAAACTGGAAGAATCCGACATTTCTCCCGTTATCTACACTTGTTCTGATGATATGGGGGCGAACGAGGTCGAAAAGACCGACTTGGAGTATCAGATAGTGCTTGAAGTCGAGCAAGGTGAAACGACCCCGGAAGACACCAAGGAAGCCGTGAAGGCGTTCTTGAAAGAAGAGGTCGATATCATATTTTTTGCAGGGGGCGATGGTACGGCTACGGACATCCTCGAGGTTCTAGATCAAGAGGCCCCAATGCTTGGGATTCCGACAGGGGTTAAGATGCATTCGGCCGTATTCGCCAACACCCCGGAGGTTGGGGGAAGGTTGGTGGCCAGATACTTGAGAGGGAATCAGCTACCTCTGAGAGAGGCTGAAGTGGTGGATGTGGACGAGGACGCTTTCCGTCAAAACGAGCTGGACACGGATTTGAAAGGTTACGGAAAATCTCCCTACGACCCTCGTTGGGTCCAAGCGGCCAAATCACCTACGGTGACTTCAGGTTCGGAGGTTGAAGACCAGGAAGAGATAGCTGAATGGATAGTTGAAAAAATGGAGGAGGGCCGACTGTATGTCTTGGGCCCCGGCACGACCACTCGTGCGGTCGCTGAAAAACTGGATATTTCCCAACCCACTCTGTTAGGTGTTGACCTAATCAAGAATGGGGAATTGATCGCTTCCGATGTTACTGAAAAGGAAATCTTAGAAAGGTTAGAAGACAATCCCGTGTCCGAAATCATCGTAAGCCCGATCGGCCAACAAGGTTTCGTCTTCGGGAGAGGAAATCAACAAATCAGCCCCGAAGTGATCAAAGAAGTCGGCACGGAAAATATCCGAATCATCGCTACACCTAACAAGTTGGCGCAAACCCCTCAACTCAAGGTCGATA
>CAZKND010000075.1:0-4547 GCA_964554215.1 Hadarchaeota archaeon (SeqCode)
AAATATCACCTCTTTATGAATTTGTTTAACAAGTTAGTCTAGTAGAACTTTCTTTCTTAAATTGTTAAAATCTATCCCCATGATTAGAGATTTTAATATCTATTAATCGTTGCAGTTTGAGATATTCAGTGTTTCTTCTGAGTTAGAATGGACTAAATTATCCTACTAGGAAGTCTCGGCATTCCTCGCAGATCCACTTATTCTTGTATTGGATAAGGGGTTTGCGAGTTTCTCCACAAATTTCGCAGACGCTTTCCTGTACCTCGTCTTGCACATTTTCCTGTTGTTGTATTTCTTCCCTTTCAGGGATTATTTCTAGAATTTGTGGTGTAACCTCAAGAGCGTCTTGAACTGTGACAATGCCTACTAGTTCTCCATTAGTTACTACAGGCAAGTGTCCGATGTCGTTCTTAATCATGGTTCTCATAGCGTCCAACATATCAGTGTTGGATTTAGCGGTTATGAGGGGTTCTTCCATTATATCTTTGGCTTTAACGTCGCTTGGTTTTTGATCTGAAGAAATGACTTTTTCCAATAGGTCCCTTTCACAGATTATTCCGACAGGTTTATCGTCTTCTTTGATGACCATGCTGCCGATCCCTTCGTTTACCATGGTGTTGGCAACTTTCTCTACAGGGTCTTCTACATCTGCAACGAAGACGTTAACCGTCATCGCATCTTTCACAGGTACGCTTCTTTCCATCATGGTTCTCAACATATCCATATTCCCCTCTGATTTATTAAATTCCCCCATTGGTTTTACAAGTCAATTTTTATTCTAAGCCTTCAGAGTTTGACTTGGTATCATGGGTAAAAGACAAAAGTGGAAAGTTAAGGCTGCCGAAAAGGCTGCGGAGCTGGTGGAAGATGACATGAAGGTCGGTTTGGGTTCGGGGTCCACTCTTGCGGAGGTTGTGAAAATACTTGGTGAAGAGGGCAGTGATGCTGAGTTCGTCGTTGCGTCGGAAAATACCCGTGAAGTTGCGGAAGAAAACGGTTTGGACATCATACCGCTCAGAAAAGACCTCGAATTAGACATTACTATAGACGGTACAGATGAGGTTGATCCTGATTATAATATGATAAAAGGAGGGGGCGGTGCACACACGAGGGAGAAAATAGTGGCGGACGCTGCTGAAGAAGTGAACATCGTTGTCGATAGGACAAAACTCGTTAAAGGTCTCGGAGAAAAAAATCCGTTGCCAGCAGCTGTGATTCCTTTTGCCACGGATTTTCTGGAAAATAAGTTGAAAAAGGATTGGGAAGACGCAGAGTTGAGAAAAACCGGGGATAAAAAGCCGTTCATAACCGATAATGAAAACAATATAATCGATATAGAAATTGTCGAAATCGAAAAGCCGGAAGATTTGGAGAAAGAACTCAACAAAGTGCCAGGAATTGTTGAAAACGGTATATTTACAGACCTGGCTGATAGGGTTTTCATCGGTTACGAAGACGGCGTGGAAACTATCGAAACAAAGGAAGAGTTCTTGAAAGCCTATGAGAAGCTGTCGGAGTATTGAAAGTTTTGTCCACAAGAAAAACTAGTTTTTAAGTCATATTAAGAATAAATTCAACAAGAAAAGTAGGCCGGGGTAGCTCAGGTGGTAAGAGCGCACGACTCATAGCCCCAACATATCGGTTGTGAGTGCTGATCCGCGAGATGATGTGGGAAATCGTGAGGCCGCGGGTTCGAGTCCCGCCCCCGGCATACACCTTTTTGAATTTTCCTGAGTGGTTTCAGGCCCAATTTTTGGATTTTTAGACAGGTAGGTGGATTTTGGCTCCCAATTTTCCGTTTTGGTAGGGTGAAATGGCGTTTTAAGGAATTAGATTTAAAATTTTGGAGTTCTTTTAGTAGAGGGGTAGAATATGATAGAATCTGCAATAATCAGTGTTTCTGATAAGAGTAATCTTAGTACTCTTTTGAAGGGCTTGTTTGAGATAAATCCGGATATAAAGATAGTTTCGAGTGGTGGCACGGCTAAGAAAATCGAAAGCATGGGTTATGATGTGACGAAAGTAGCAGATTATACAGGTTTTCCAGAAGCTCCGGGGGGTTTGGTCAAGACTTTGCACCCTAAAGTTCATGGTGGAATTTTGTTAGATCCTGAAAATGAAGATGAACAGGATTATCTGGAAGAGGAGGAGGTTGAAGTTTTCAATCTCGTAGTTGTGAACCTTTATCCGTTCGAGAAAACGGTGAAGGCTGGAGAAGAAGATGAGGAGATTGTGGAAAATATCGATATAGGTGGACCTACACTGATCCGATCTGCAGCGAAAGGGGCTTTGCGACATGGTGGAGTTGTCCCTGTAGTTAGTCCTGGAGATTATGAGGAATTGATAGAGGAATTAAAGGATAATGAGGGGGAATTGTCCGAGAATTTCAAGACTAAACTCGCTCATAGGGCTTTTTCCCACACGCACGATTATGACAAAAAGATAAATAAGTGGACCGAGGATTTAGTTGAGGGGACATAAAATTGGAATTTCCCGAAGAACTTGATTTGAAGCTGGAAAAGCTTAACAAAACTAGATATGGTGAGAACCCTCAGCAGGGGGGTGCCATTTATGAGAATGTCGAACAGAATGATGTTTTCCCTATAACTGAAGCTGAGAAACTTCAAGGGGGGGAGATGTCTTTCAACAATTGGTTAGATGCTGATTCTGTTCTCAAGATGCTTTGGCAGTTTGAAAAACCATTCGCTACGGTTTTCAAACATTTGAACCCTGCTGGCGCTTGTCAGAATGATGATATTTTTGAGGCTTACAAGGAGGCTTGGGACGGCGATCCGATGAGTGCTTTTGGAGGTATAGCCGGTATTAATCGTGAGATGACGAAGGAGATAGCGGAATACGCTATCGAAGAAAAGTTTTTGCAAGCAATAATCGCTCCGGGTTTCGAGGATGAAGCATTGGAGGTTCTTGAGGAGAAGGAAAAGTTGAAAGTTTTGAAGATAAACACTGAGAAGCCTGAGGATCCTGGATTTGACTATCGGCATATTTCAGGAGGTTTTCTAATCCAAGAGTTTGATTTTAGGGAGATAGAACCTGAGGACCTCATCTTTTTGGAGGATAAGGGAATCAAAAAACCGACCGATGATCAGATTGAAGACATGATATTCGGTTGGAAGATCAACAGGAGGACCAAATCAAACACGGTATTACTAGTCAAGGATAAGAAAACTGTAGGTATCGGCGCAGGTCAACAGAACAGGGTGGATTCAGGATTCATAGCAGGATATAGAGCCAACAAACCTTACGAAGAATTGAAAGATATGAGCAGGACCTGTTCGAGTTCTGAAATCGAGGACCTTTCAGAATACATCGGTTTGAATACGGAAGGAAGGTCGAAAGGAAGTGTCGCGGTTTCGAGCGCTTTCTATCCGTTCCCGGACACCATCGAAGTATTGAGTGCTTTCGGAGTTGAGGGCAGTCTCAGTCCTGCAGGGTCGATAAGAGACGACAAGGCTCACGAAGCTTTGAAAAGGAACGACATGGCAGGAGCTCACACTCCTGAGATTGAGGAGAACGGGTATGAAGGCGGCATAAGAGCGTTCTTACATTGATGTAGTAGGTTTTTGATTCTTTGATTTGCCTCGTTTTATTGAATTTAACCTCTTTTTCGGTAAATGTATTAAAGAACTTCGGAGAAGATTAATCGGAGGTTAATAGAAAATGGATTTTCCGACAATAGTCGTGAATATGAAAGCGTACCCCCAAGTTTTGGGAGAAGATTCTGTAAAGCTTTCGAAAGACGTAGCAGAAGTAGGACAAGAAAAAGACGTTGGAGTAGGAGTTTCTCCACAGTATGCCAGTCTGTACAGAGTGACTAGCGAAGTAGACGTACCGGTATTTGCACAACATGTGGACCCTATAGAACCTGGTAGAGGTACAGGTACCTCGCTTCCGGAGTCCGCGAAGAAAGCCGGTGCAGTAGGATCTCTAGTGAACCATTCCGAAAAACAGATTGAGATGGAGAAAATCGAAAAAAGCGTAGATAGACTTAGAGAATTGGGACTCACCAGCATCGTATGCGCGGAAGACGTAGAGACTGCAGGAAAAGTGGCACAGTTCAGTCCCGATATGGTGGCTGTAGAACCACCAGAGCTGATAGGTTCTGGACGGTCAGTGTCTCAAGTGAGCCCGGATATCATTGAAGAGACTGTGGAAGAAGTGAACAGTGTAGATTCCGACGTTCACGTTCTGTGTGGAGCTGGAGTTTCCACCAGCGAGGACGTAAAGATAGCTGTAGAATTAGGAGCAGAAGGTATCCTAATAGCTTCTGCAGTAGCGAAAGCAGACGATCCGAAAGAGAAGATGCTCGAACTAGCAGAAGGCGCTTTAGCGGCGAAATAAAGGTAAAAATAAGTTTATAGACAGGACCAATTTTTAAAAACAGTCAATTTTATTTTTATCGAAAATAATTCTAATTAAGTCAAGAGAGTAGTATATGCGAACTCTCTTGCTAATTGAGCCTCGGTAGCTCAGTTGGTTAGAGCGGTCGCCTTGTAAGCGACAGGTCGTGGGTTCGAATCCCACCCGAG
>CAZKND010000076.1:0-4495 GCA_964554215.1 Hadarchaeota archaeon (SeqCode)
GGCGAAGGCCGAGGGTTCAAATCCCTCCGGGCCCATTTCTCTGATTTAGATTTGTTTTGAAGTATCTAATGTTTACGAATATGTAAACAATCCGAATTGTTTATGAATAAGTAAACAAACCTAAATGTTTATGAATAAGTAAACATATATAGTTAATCGGATGCTTTAAGAGAGGAATGAAAATGTCGAAAGAAATAGTTTTGATAGGAGATATAATTCGATCAAAAACAAAACAGGACCGGTCAGCTCTTCAAGAGAGGCTCAAGAATGAGATAAAAAAGGTGAACCGAGAGTTCAGGTCGGAGATAAAAGCTCCACTAAAACTTACCAAGGGTGATGAATTTGAAGGTGTTTTCAAAAACATAAGAGGTGCTGTTGAAGCATTTGAAAAAATCGAGTCGGAGATCTATCCGGACAAAATAAGAGGAGGAATCGGTGTGGGGGAAATCACTACGAAAAACACTCAGAATGTATCCGAGATGGACGGCCCCGCTTTTTATAGAGCCCGGGAGATGATTGAAGAGGGTAAAAAGAGTAATCGAAGCAGTTCCATTCTTCTGATTGGAGGAGGTGAAGGGATGGAGAATTCTGTAAACGTCATCTTGAGATTGTTGATGGATCTGAAAAGTGAATGGACGAAAAGGGAGCGCGAAATAATGGACTATTGGATTTTTGAAGGGTACCCGACCCAGGAGGAAGTTGCCGAAAGATTTGGAATAGATAGAAGTACCGTGGCACAACACCTGTCCAATGCCCATCACGGAACGGTTAGAAGATCTAGAAAATTTATATTCAACCTACTAGAAAATGTTTAGCGAAGTGATTATTTTGGATTGGCTAATGGCTGGGCTATATCTGGTTGGGGTTATAGCCGCTTCCTTGTTCGGTTATCTCTTCGTTAAACTTCCTCTCTCGTTCTTTGATGAGGAAGAACTGGAAGAAAAGATGGGTTGATTGAGTCATGGTGGTATGCTCATTGGAATTTTTGAAAGGATTATAGTGGTCTTATTGGTGTATGTTCAAGCCTACAATGCGATTGCTTTAGTTCTGGCTGCAAAATCAATAGCTAGGTTCAACGGACTCGATGATAGGAAGATAGCAGAGTATTATCTAATTGGAACTCTTTCGAGTGTTGGATTCTCGATAATCTGCGGTTTATTGGTAACGAGCTTTGCAGGATTTCTTTGATTGGGAAATTTAGATTCTTGGATTCTTGTTTTTAATGTCTATAAATCTTAACTCAAACACCTTGTGATTTCTGATTTCATGAACCTAGGATATGAATTTTTTCATACATTTCCGGACCTCAGCGTTCAAGATATGATTGATAATATCAAGTCGCAGTACCACAAGATAGGCCTCTCAAACTTCTTGGACGGGATATATGAAATATCCTGATTTCGCCGAGGAAAACGTACTCTAAATTTGAAAATCAGGTAATCTTTCTATTGAAAAATGGAAAGGATTACGAAATTTTAGTTCAAATCCTCCTTGCCCATGTTGATTTTTGTTATATCATCAGTATTTGTAGGCCACTCTTTTTCCATTTTCTTTAATAGAAGTGTAACTAAGTTCGTTCCGCTTAAAATTGTTTTTACGTCAATATTATTTCAAAATGTAGAATAGAGGAGTTAATGTTTTGCTAGTTCTTCGAATGTCTTTTTGTTCCTTTCAATGACTCCATCTACAATCTCTGCAGCTTTTCCGTCCTTATCTGATTTAGATCCTAAAAAACCCAAAGTCAGAATCCTTTTCAATGACATTTTTGTCTAACCTCTGGTCAAATATGACCAATCTTTCATTTGTAAAGGTGAAACTTTAGTTCTATAAAAGTTTTGTATCCTATTAAAGATGATAACTTACTCCCCAATCATCCTTATGAGGAAAATCAAAAACTCTCAGAGTAATCCTGTTCGATGTTCAGCTAGTTTGGTCTCTCATATTTCTCTTTATCTCTAACATGTTTTCTTTGATCCTGCCGGCTGCTTCGAAATTGTTTTCAGCCACGAGCTGGTTGTATCTTCGGCTGAGTTCGAGATATTCTTTCACCAGGTTCACCAGTTCGGCCGGTGCTACGTTCTCCCCGGGCCCTGGACCGGGTTGTGGTGCAGGTGAGATCTCTTCTCCGAGGGCTTTCAAAACGGCTCTTTCGAGGGTGTTCTCCATCACGGCCCTGTCTCGGTAGACTGCGATGACCCTTTTGAGTTGGGGGTATCCGAGGTCTTCCGCCGTCAGGTAGAGGGGTTCTATGTATAGGATGTCGTCTTTGACCGGCAGCGTCAGGAGGTTTCCTCTTAGGACTTGGCTCCCTCTCTGGCTCCAGAGGGAGATCCTTTGCGAGATACGGGTATCTTGGCTTATGATCGCCTCTATCTGTCTGGGTCCTCTGGTCAGTTCTCCTCCCGGGAAGTCCAGGATTATCTTTTCGCCATAGTTCTTTCCGTCTTGGCCCACTCCTATCCAGGATGTCAGGTTGTTCTTCCCTTCGGGTGTGAACGGTTGGACGAGCATGAATTCTTCGTCATTGTTCTCGAAACCTTTCAGACCTGTGGTGTCGTACAGGATGTTGTAGGCTTCCACCCTCCTGTTGGACCCGTGGTATAGTTCCTCCGAGAAGCTCCAGTAGCTCCCTTGCTGGTAAAAGGTCTCGTAGTCATCCATGTGGTACCTTCTATAGATATTCATCTGGGTGTTGAACAGGTCGTTCGGATAGATCAGATGTTCCCTATAGTTCGAAGGCATCTCTTCGTCTTCGAAGATGCCGGGATAGATCTTCGAATAGGTCTGGACTATAGGGTCGTTGTCTCGGATCGTGTAGAGTTCGACCTTTCCCGAGTCCGCGCTTACGAAAGCCTTGACACTGTCCGAAAGGTAACCGGGTGCGTTTCCTCCGGTGTAAGAATATGGATAGTTTTGAGCATGAGTGATCCCGTTCATGAGGTATTTCAACCCTCCTTTGTTCTCTATGAACAGGTGAGCGTTCGAATCGAACCTTAGGAACGGAGCTATCTTCTTCGCCCTGGTGTGGACGTTCCGGTGAAGTAGGAGCGATGAATCTTCTCCCACGCCTCTCCGCGTCATTATGTTCAGATCACCGGTGTAGAACCAGGCCACTAACTGTTTCCAGAAGCTTTCGATTTTTATCCCTCGGTCAGGATGTTCTTCCAGGAATCTGTTCCGGGCGTCTCCTCCCGTTTTCGGGTAGTCGAATTCGTCTATGTCGTCCAAGCCCACGAGGGCATAGTCGTTCGTTTCTTCCCCGAAGTATATCCGAGGATTCTTTATCTCGGTGTTTTCCCAGATCGATTCAGGAGGGGTGTTCTTCACGGCGAGGATCGGTGATCCGTCGGACTGGACCTTGTCCGCCGGTGATAGGACCGCTCCGAACCCGTGCGTGTAGATAAGATGGTTGATCTGCCACCTTCCCCCTCTGCTCGGCACGTTGTTGACGTCCAACTCTTTCGCGGATAATACGGTGATCCTTTTACCGCTCTCCGTATTGTACCGGCCGACGTCGATCTCCGGGAATTCGTAATACAGCTTGAGCCTCTGTTTCTGCTCATAGGCTTGTTTCGTTGGACGGTAATCCACTATCCGAGCGTTCTTCACGGTGGGGCTGGACAAGGCTTCGTCGGATGTCAACTTATCGTTCTCATCGATAGTGTAGGGTACTTCCGTGATGTTTTCCAGGTCATAAGCCTGATTCGTCCCTTCTATCGTCCTCTCCAAATACTCCTGCTGTATCCCCGGTTCGTTCGGCTTCACATGGATGCCGTTTATCACACCGAACACTCCTTGAGGGATCACCCCGAAGATCAAGATCAGAACACCCACGATCGCGAGTTCTTTCTTGAAGTCGGAAGGACTGCCCGTCTCCAGCTTTTCTAGCAACGTTCCTGAATTTCTGATCATGTAGATGATGAGTCCGCCGACCAACAACACGCCGAAGGCTTCGACCCAGGTGTAGGGGATGTGGTAGTTGACAGCCATGTACGAGGCTTGCGTAGGGATGGACGCGCCCGGGTCGAAACCCCACAAGTACGAATACCTCCCCAACCAGGTGAAGACCGCCGCCACCGAGGTCAAGACACCGATCGAACCCAGAACAGGCCACGAATTGAGGAATCTTGAAAAGCTCCACTCGCCGGGACCTCCCGGACTTTCGGAAAGGTTCGAAGCTTCGACACCTCTTCTTCCCTCGAGTTCCGACTTACCCATACCGAAGGTGAATATCGAGAGGAAGAAGACGAGCCCCGATATGACCGCTGCGAAGGCGAGGAGCGTCTTGACGAAGGGAAGTGTGAAGATGTAGAAAGACAGGTCGTTAGCGAACACCGGGTCGGTGACGTTCCAAGGCGACTGGTTCAAATACTTCAGAAAGACGAGGTATCGCCCCTTGAACCACCAACCCACACCGAAACCGAGAAAGATGGAGAACCCTTTGAAGAGCCAATCCCCGATGTTCGAGACCTCGTCTCCAAGAGCCTCCTTCACG
>CAZKND010000077.1:0-548 GCA_964554215.1 Hadarchaeota archaeon (SeqCode)
CCTTTGAATTCAGAAACAAACTTAGTTATTGCCGGTCTAATGCCTAAATTTCGAAAACTTCCCAAAAGTGAAATTAACCCTATCACAGCAAATAGAAGACCATACTTTTCCGGGGAAAGACTTCGAGCCAAAATTACACGCAGTGTAACTCCTATTGCAGCAGATAATATGAGAGATACAAAAACTATCGTACTGCCTTTGGACAGATAACCTGCATAGTCTTTTTCGGAATTTTCCTCTTCAGAACCTTTCTTCTCAGCCATAAAATTATACTCCTCCCGCTGAAAGCACAGATTCAGATAAACGGTGAAAACATTAAAATATAACCAATAATAGACAGATTTTCAACCAAATCTTCTAAGAATAACCTCATAAATAATTGCAAAGGACATCTAAATTTATCAATCTTCAAAAAAAGTAATTTTAACCTTAACTTCCAAGCTTAATAAGGTCAGATGAAAACTCTCGTAACTAACGCCAGACTCAAAAACACTTTAGCGATAACATGATCCTTAGGGAAAGAGGATATAGAAGTTTTTACAACAGAC
>CAZKND010000077.1:680-4407 GCA_964554215.1 Hadarchaeota archaeon (SeqCode)
TGGAAAGCAATTAAAACTGCCAATAATATAGGAGTTCCAACACCAAAAACCTACCTCCCAGATAACCAGGACGAATTAAAAAAGATACCAGAGGAAACAGGATATCCGCTGGTGATCAAAGCTAGAAGAGGTTCCGGAATGGACGAATGCGTCAGAATAGCCCACTCGAAGAAAGAACTTCTACAAGGTCATAAAGAGATCGAAGAAAAATCGGAAAACGACACGCTCGCATTCACATTCTCCAAACCCATCGTACAGGAATACATCCCAGGTAAGATCCACGACGTCTGTACTCTTTTCAACGAAGGAGAACCCCGAGCAGCTCTAACACAGATTCGAGAAAAAACCATACCGCCAACTGGCGGACCAGGAGTAGTGAACAGAACCACAGATATACCGAGACTGAAAAACCATGCTCTAGAGCTATTGAAAGAGATTGATTGGCATGGAGTAGCGCAAGTAGAATTTATCCATGATTTACGCGACGACAAATTCAAACTTTTAGAAATAAACTCCAAATTTTGGGGAACCCTTGATTTATCCATAAAAGCAGGGATAAACTTTCCCTACCTACTGTTCAAAATGGCGACAGAAGGAGATGTAGAAAACAATTTTGATTACGAGAAAAATATAAGATTCAGATGGCCTTTCCCAGACGAAACAATGTATTTGAAACAAGCAGGGATGAGGCTGAAAGATATCAAAGAATTCTGCAATTGGGGGGAGAAAAACACCTTCACAAACATTCAGAGGGATGATTGGGTCCCCAACCTGTTTCAATTTGTCGCTGCTTTTTACAAATTATTAGGATAGTAGAAAAACTTATTTTTTCTTCTCCATCGCTTCGAAAACTTCATCCCGAAGCAGATCAAGAACTTCCTCTCTAATCTCTAAGAACTCGTCCCCGGTATAATCTCTCGGACGAGGCAAGTCGACATCGACAGTTCCCTTTATCTCTCCAGGACGAGCAGTCATCACAACTATCCTGTCGGCTAAATATGTAGCTTCTATCACACTATGGGTCACAAAAATAACGGTCTTCTTAGTTTCCTCCCATATCTTTATCAATTCTCTCTGCATCATTTTCTTCGTCTGAGCATCCAAAGCTCCGAAAGGTTCATCCATCAAAAGAATCTCCGGTTCATAAGCCAAAGCCCTAGCAAGACCCACTCTTTGCTTCATCCCTCCGGATAAGGTATGTGGATAAGCATCTTCGAAACCATCGAGCCCCACCATATCCACATACTCCATAGCACGTTTTTCTGCTTCATCTTCAGGAATATCTTGAACCTCCAAACCAAACGTGATATTTTCTAAAACCGTTCTCCAAGGATAGAGCGCAAAATCTTGAAAAACAAAACCCCTGTCAGGTCCCGGTTCTTCTATCTTCGAACCATCTAAGAGGATTTTACCGCTTGTCGGAGTTTCGAATCCTGCAATCAAGTTTAGAAATGTGGATTTTCCACAACCGGTGGGTCCGACTATCACAAGGAATTCCCCATCTTCAACTTCTAGATTGAGATTCTCTATAGCCAATACTTCTTTATCTTCTTCCTGGAAGATCTTCTCGACATTTTCACATCTTATTCTGGACTCTTTAGACATTTTTTACCTCTTTGAAGCCATTCCCCATCTTTCAATCGTTTTTCTCTCAAGCCAACTCATAAAAATTCGGTCTATCAAAAGCCCCGCCAGACCTATAATTGCCAAACCGACGAACATGACCTTTACTGCATTGAATGCTCTAGCTGCATACACCATCTGCCCGATACCAGCAGAAGCCGCAGCGAGCATCTCCGCCCCTACAAGAGCCCTCCAAGAATACCCCACTGCAAGTCTTAAACCGGGAATGATGGATGTAAAAGCTCCCGGGAGTAAGACCTTAGTTAAAACTTCTATTCGTCCTGCTCCAGAGGTCCGAGCAGCTCTCACCTTTTGCCTATCTACACTCTTTATCCCGTCCATCGTATTGTATACTGAAGGGAAGAAAGCAGCTAGAAATATAGCTATGATTATTGTCGTATCTCCTAATCCGACTGTGATTAGAAGGGCAGGTACCCAAGCGATTGTAGGTATGGAGATCAGAAGCTTTAAGATAGGTGAAAACATCTGTCTCAAAGTCTTATACATACCTAAGATTAGTCCTATACCTATCCCTGCACCTGCACCTATGGAAAAACCAGTTATGACTCGATAAAAGCTCCTATAAAGATGAGCATGAAGGTTTCGATCTTTAAAAGCTAAAATCCAAAACTCGAGGAATATTTGGGAAGGTGCAGGAAGAAGTTCTGGATTGACCAGTCCAAATTGACTAATAGCTTCCCAAATAATGATAATAACTAAAAATGGGAAAAGGAATTGCAATAATTCCCATAATCTACCTTTATTATCACCCCATTTACTTTTACTCCATTCTCTCATTCAGCATCCCTCCTTATACCCCATTTCTCCACAGTTTTCTTCTCCAAATATTCGAATAGATTATTTTCGACGATGTAGTAAATGACAGCTAGAACTATAATTCCTCCATATACAACGGAAGGGTTAAGGTATTCTCGTGCATCAAATATCATGAACCCTAAGCCCCATAAGCTAGCGGCTATCATCTCTACTGCTATAATCGTTCTCCAGCATCTTGCCAACCCCAGTTTAAGACCAGTAATAATCTGATCCAAAGCTCCGGGGATATAGACTTTAAAGAATTTTTTCCATTTTTTCACACCCATGATTTCGGCAGCTCTTACTAGAGATTTATCGATGCCTCGGACTCCGGCGGCGGTATTGTAAAATATAGGGAAGAATGCAGCTAGAACTCCAACAGTGAGTATTGTTGAATTTCCAAAACCGAGCCATATAATGAAAAGAGGAGCCCAAGCAATACCTGGTATCGGCATTAATGTGGTAAATATCGGGTCGAAAAATCTATACGCACCTTTACTTCTTCCGACAAGGGCTCCAAAACCTATGCCCAATGATAAAGCTATGAAATAGGATATAGCTAAACGATAAAGACTTGAAAAAATATGCACCAAAAGAACAGGATACCCATTTTCGGTTGTGTTCACTGATAGCTCAAGGAGAGAGTCTATTATTTCCGTGGGTGAGGAAATTAAAGCTCCGATAGTTCCTGTTGCGGAGAGTAATTCCCAGCTAATAAAAAATAAAGAAAGTGGGATTAGAGGAAGAACATATCGCTTAACTTTTTCCCTGTTATCCCTTTTCATTGGAACCATCCTTTTATTCGGATTCTTTTTCTTCTTTCAGTTTCTTGGCATCCTCTAAATAGCTGTTATCCCATTCTAATTCTGGTTTTTCTTCTATCTTATCTTGTTCATACAGGAAATCGGCTGTATTATTTATCTCTTCTATTATTTCCTCGTCAAACTGTATTTGGAAATTAATTCTTTCGTAAACTTTTTCAAAAGCTTCCGAGGAAACTTCTATTCCTCTCTCTTTAGCAGCTTCCGAGGCTATCTGTGCGGCTTTTTCCGGATTCTCATTTATCATTTCTGCTTTTCTTAGTTGTGCTGCTAGAAATCTCTTCACATTTTCAGGATTTTCTTGGGCGAATTCCTTTGTAGTGTGGATTGAAGCTGGAACTAACGCGACATCACCATAAGATCTTAAAGGTCTTCCTATTCCTTGTGCTTCTGCTATCGCTGGAGTTGGTGCCCATGCGGTGAAAGCTTCGATTTGTCCACTCTCTAGAGTGGAAGACATGTCTTCG
>CAZKND010000078.1:0-4368 GCA_964554215.1 Hadarchaeota archaeon (SeqCode)
ATTACACTAGATGAGTCTACACTCTCCATAAATTTCAATAATCTGCTTTTGTTTTCCGATACTATAGATTCGGTATGTTTAGATCCATGGGTGTTTATATGATCTACCGCTTCTTCTAGACTGTCCACTATTTTTATAGAAATTTCCAAATCAAGGTATTCTGAGTCCCAATCGCTTTTTTCCGCTTTTTCGATATTTTCGTCTTCTAGAAAATCTAGTGTTCTCTCACATCCTTTGATTTTTACTCCGGCTTCCTTGTATTTTTCAACTATTTTTGGTAGAAAATCTGAGGCTATCCCTTTGTGAACCAAAAGAGTTTCGGTAGCGTTACAAACTGCAGGGTATTGTACTTTTCCATCAAAACTAATTTGGACAGCATTTTCTATACTCGCTTCTTTGTCCACATAGGTGTGACATAATCCTCTTGCATGTCCCAAAACAGGTATTTTACTGTTCTCTTGAATAAACGATATGAACTCTTTACTACCTCTAGGAACCAGTAGATCCACTTTGTCGTCTTGGTCGAGTAATTCTCTGACCTCCTTTCTTGCTTCGATGAGTTTTATCCAGCCTGAGGGGATACCAGCTTTCTCAGCTGATTCTTTGATAAGGTCGTAAAGTATCCTATTGGAGTTTTCTGCTTCGCTTCCTCCTTTAAGAAAGACAGAGTTACCCGATTTTAAACAAAGGGAAGATATCTGAGGTAGGACGTCCGGTCTTGATTCGAAAATAGATCCTATAACGCCGATAGGTACAGAAGTTTTGTAAAGGTTTAATCCTTCATCGAGTTCTCTGGCTTTTATTGTTTTGTTAAGTGGATCTTCTTGTTTTGAAACACTTTTAATCATATCGGCTATTTTCTCTACCTTTTTAGAATCTACCTTCAATCTATCTACGAAGGCTTGCGTATATTCGCCTTTCTCTAGCATCTTTTTAGCTTCTTCAACATCTTTTTCGTTTGCTTTGAGAATCTCCTCTTCGTTATCTCTTATTGCACTCTCTATATTTCGTAAGGCCTCATTCCTGGTTTCTAGTGGTACATTAGCTAGTTCTAAAGAGGCTTGGTTAGCTTTAGAAGCTTTCTTTTCTATGTCTGTCATTATAACCATCTCAAAGGTGATTTCCAAATTTAAATAATCTTTTGGATGTGTTTGCAAATAGTAATTGATAGGATATTCTCTTCCAACCCTTTTTACACGATGCAAGATACAATTAAATCGAACAGTTAAGATTACGATTTTACAGATACAAAGAGGAGGTGAATAATATGGCACAAGGACCACAAGGTATGCCGCCCGAGGCTCAAGAGAAAATTCAAAAATTACAGAAACAAAAACAGCAACTACAACAAGTTAGTGAACAAAAAGCACGGATTCAAGCTGAGCAAAAAAGAATAGAACAAGCCCAAGATGCTTTGGAAGAAGCAGAAGAAGGAACAGATGTTTTTGAGGTAGTTGGCCCAGTAGGTATCAAAAAGGATCAAGAAGAACTAGAAGAAGATTTGTCTCAGAGAAAAGATTCTATGGATGCAAGGTTAGACTCTATTGAAAGCAAGGAAAGCGATTTGGAAGAAAAAGCAAAAGAAAATCAGGAAGAACTTCAGGAAATGATGTCTGGCGGACCTCAAATGGGATAAACGTACTTATCTCTTTTTTTTAAACCTATTCATAGTTTTAATTGAATAGGTGTTTTTCTATCTTTTTTTTAATTTGATTTTTCAGTTCTAGTTTCAAATAATCGAGATATTTCTAAGTCAATTAATGCTCTTCATGCTTTCTTGAGGTAAAAATAAAGTACCTATCTCTTTTCCCTCGATCACTTTTTTGATAACATTTTCTTTTGATGCTTGGGTGATGACTACGGGAATTCCCTCTTCTGTAGCTATTTTTGCAGCTTCTATTTTGGTTTGCATTCCACCAAAATCCCCTTCTGAGGTCTTTTTGGTGAGATTCAATATCTCTTCATCTACTTTTTCAACTTTTTTTATTCTATTGGCTTTCGAATTTTTCTTAGGATTTTCCTCATACAAACCGTCTACGTCAGTTAATATTATTAGAAGATCTGCTTTGATTCCAGAAGCTGTAAATGCAGACAGTAAGTCATTATCCCCCATTCTAATCTCTTCTACGGCTACTGCATCATTTTCGTTAATTATTGGAGTAATATCCCAATCTAGCAATTCGCTAATTGTATTTTTTAAGTTCCCGAACCTGGTTGGATTGGTAAAATCTTGTTGGGTCAGTAAGAGTTGAGCCACCTGGCGATTATAGTTTTCAAAGCTTTCGCTATAACGTCTCATGAGTTCTCCTTGTCCTATTGTGGAAGCAGCCTGTAATGGTTCCATCTCCTCCGGCTTCTCCTTCAGAGATAGTTTTCCGATTCCCGCTCCAATGGCTCCTGAAGAAACTAGGACTCCTTCTTTTCCTTCAGTTAATAGGGTCATAAAATCGGATACTAATTTATCTAACTTAGATATATCTAATTCCGAATTTTCATTAGTAAGACAATCTGTTCCGATTTTAACTACAACTTTGCATGCTTCATTCAGATTTTTTCTATAATTCTTCTTGTTCTCGCTCATATTCTCACTTTAGCGCGTATTCAATAAAAGACAAACTACGCATAAAAATTTAGAACAATAAGTAATTGACGTAATTACTCAGCTTAAGAATTTTTATTCTCGATTTCGCTTTTAACACTATTCGCAAGCTTAGAAAATTTAGCTTTAGGATTGGATCCTTTTTTCATGAAGTGATCGGCTCCTACATTTAGACATTTATTTTCCAATTCTTTTTCTCCACACCCGGTAAAGACGATAAATGGTGTATTTGAATGCCCTTTCTTCTTTAATTCTTCGTAAAATTCTATTCCATTCATTGAAGGCATATCGTAATCAGATATTATAGCATCGTATTCTTCCTGTTCTATTTTTTCTATTCCTTTAGTGGGAGAAATCGTTGTATCTATATCTAGTTCAGGTTCTTCTTTTTTCAGAAAAATCTCTCCAAGCTCCAATAAGTCCCTTTCGTCGTCTACAAATAATACCTTCATTTTTTGATACCTTTGATTTGTATGGTATTTAATTTAGATAGACTATGATGTTCCTTTTGTTTTATCTATAGATTCAAACTAATAAATCTATTACTTTTTTTGCCGAATAATCGAAGTTTAAGCTTTTATTTTTAATTTTTTCCATTTTATTAGCAGAACGTTATTAAAATTTATACATAAAAATTCAAATAATAATGTTTGAGGTTGTCTAATGGGGGTTTTTCTTGATTCTTAGGGAAGCCGATGATGTTATTAATATTCCTACTGATAGGGTGTGGGAGTGGGTCAAAGATTTTGAGAATATTGTTTCCGTTATCCCTCGAGTTGTCCTTTTAGAGATGAAGAGTAGTCGAGTTGGTCTAGTTAAGGGTGTTCTTTTTCCAGAGTTTTTGCCTATCACTTTACCTGAGGAAATTGCTGTAGCTGAGGCAGACATGGTTGAGGTTAATGAGGCTGAAAAGTACACTAGGACGATTACACAAAACGATGTTATTAAGATTGAATCCTTTTTGGAGTGTGAAAATCTTTCAGAAAACAAAACAGAACTACATATGGCAGCTAAAATTTCTCTGAAGGGAAAATCTGGAGATATGTTGGAAAGATTAGTTTCCTTTACTCCTTTTGTTAAATTGGTTACTGGAACCAAAATCGAGGAGATATTGGATAATTTGTGTGTGAACTTAAAGGATCACACTAGAAATTTTTGGAGAAAAGAGTTGGAGAAGAAGACAAACAAGTTACAGTCTTTTGTTTATACGGTCTCTCACGATTTACAGACTCCTTTGATGTCTATTCGTGGTTTTTCAGATACTATTCGTGAAGAGTTTGAAGACCAGTTGGATGAAAATGGACTTCATTATCTTGAGCGGGTTCAGGCTAACGTTAAGAAGATGAATAATTTTATAGATGATTTGTTAGAGCTTTCGAAAGTCACTCAAAAGGAAGTTGAAACCGAAGAAGTTGATTCGGAGGAAGTTGCTAGGGAAATTGTTTCAGATTTGTCTTCAAAATTAGAGGAGAAAAATATTTCGGTAGAAATTGATGATAAACTTCCTGTTGTAAACTTTGAGAGAAACAGATTGTATCAAATATTTTCTAATCTTGTTTCCAATGCTTGCAAATATATAGGAGATCAGGAAAATCCCGAGATTCATATTGGTAAAGAAGAACGGACAGCAAGTTGGGTTTTGTGGGTCCGCGATAATGGTATAGGGATAAAGGAGGAAAATCAAGATAATATTTTTGAACTTTTTGATAGAGAGAAGAGAGTTAATGAGGATGGAACCGGTGTCGGACTTGCGCTTGTGAAAAGGGTGA
>CAZKND010000079.1:0-4159 GCA_964554215.1 Hadarchaeota archaeon (SeqCode)
GTGACGGTCTCGGCGGTCGGCCGAATGATGTGGATGGTAAAACCTGTCTTGAGGCTGCTGATACACCTAATCTCGATGAGTTGGCCGAGAGGGGGGCTTCCGGATTGTTGGATCCTGTGGGGCCTGGAGTGAGGCCCGGGAGCGATACTTCTCATCTTTCGATTTTCGGTTATGATCCTGAAGAGTTTTACACGGGCAGGGGTGTTTTCGAGGCTTTTGGTATCGGTATGGATGTCGAGAAGGGGGATGTTTGCTTCAGGACCAATTTTGCTACTGTGGATGATGATCATGTTATTAAGGACCGGAGGGCCGGTAGGATCGGTGAGGGGCAGGATGAGTTGGAGGAGGCCCTTGAAGATTTGGAATCTTCTGAATCGGGTGTAGAGGTGGATTTCAAAGCGAGTACTGAGCATAGAGGTGCTCTTGTTTTGAGGGGTGATGGTTTGTCGGGTTGTTTGAGCGATGTGGATCCTCATGAGACCGGGGTGGAAGTGCCTGAATCAGAGGCTGTGGATGGTAGTGATTCTGCTGAGAGGACGGCTGAGATTTTGAACGATTTGGTGCAGCAGAGCCATTCGATTATGGATGATCTTCCTCTTAATGAGAGGCGGAGGGAGGAAGGGAAACTTCCTGCTAACATCATGTTGCCTAGGGGTGCGGCGACTTATCCTGATCTGCCTTCTATCAAGGAAAGATACGGTGTTGATGGTGTGATGGTGGGCGCGGGTGCTCTTTATATCGGTGTTGCTAGGGCTTTGGGCCTTGAGTTCAGGCAGGCGAAAGGCGTTACTGGAGGGGCTGATTCCCCTATTATAAATAAGGCTAAGAAGGCTGTCGAGGAGTTGGAGAAGGGTGAGGATTTCGTCTTCGTGCATATGAAAGGTGCTGATTCTTGCGCTCACGATCACGATGCTGAATGTAAGATAGAATATTTGGAAAAGGTCGATGATGTCATAGGTTATTTCTTGGATAATCTGGATTGGGAGGATTCTCACTTAGCTTTCACTGGGGATCATACTACACCTATAGCTTATGGTGATCACACTTCGGATCCCGTGCCTCTAACGATTAACGGCCCTAATATAATAGGCGATGATTTGGAAGAGTATAGCGAAAGAGCCGCTCAGAAGGGAGGAATGGGGAGGTTCAGCGGGGATGTGGTTCCGGTTCTGTTCGGATACTGTAATTGGCTCGAAAAGTTTGGAGAATGAATATTTTTCTCGTTAGAAATACTTTTCGTCACCTGGGTGTATCCTTCTAAAAAGCAGGGGATAATAAACATTGTCAGGAACAGGTTGGATTATATGATCGAAACTGCGGAAAAAGCTGCTGAAAAGATTCTGAAACACGAGAACGATTCAATAAAAATAATCTCTCATATGGACGCGGATGGCATCTCCGCTGGAGCACTGTTGTCCGAAGCTCTGGACCGTGAGGAGATAAGACATCAGGTTAAGTTCGTCAGGATGTTGTACCCTGAAACTGTCGAAGATATAGACATGAACAAAATCACCGTCTTCACGGATCTGGGAAGTTCCCAATTGGGAAATCTCAAACCTAAATACGGGGAGAGCGATGTCGTCATCGCGGACCACCACGCCCCAAGCTCGGAATCCGAATGGCCGAGACTGGTCCATTTCAACGCTCACAAGGAGGGTCTTGACGGGGTCAACGAGATCAGTGGTTCTGGGATGGCCTACCTCGTTGCCAAGGCTCTGAATTCTGAAAACAAGGACCTTGCCAAACTAGGCCTGACAGGGGCTATCGGGGATGTTCAAAATGCTTGGGGAGAGCTGAAAGGGAAAAACCGGAAGATAGCTCGCGACGGTATCGAAGCGGGTGAGATCAAGAAGGAGAAAGATTTGCTACTTTACGGTCGGCATACTCGACCTATTTTTAGAGCTTTGAAGAATTTGACTGATCCTCCAATCCCTGGCGTTAGCAATTCTATCGAAGGGTCTGTCAGTTTATTGAAGGAGCTGGACATACCTTATCAGACAGACGGGGGTTATAGAAGGCCTGTCGACCTTTCCGATGAGGAAAAGAGAGAATTGGCCAGTGAACTGATAACTCGGGCTATTTCTGAGGTGCCTGAAGAGTTGGTCGATTATGTTCCCGGTTTGATCATAGGTGAGGTACACACTTTGGTGGATGAGGAGGAGGGTTCTATTTTGAAGGGGGCCGATGAGTTCGCCACCTGTATCAATTCTACTGCTAGACATGAACAGCCTTTGATCGGTCTGGAAGTGGCGAAGGGGGATAGAGATGTTTACTTCACTCGGATGGAAAAACTTCTCCAGTACCACAGGAAGTGCATAGCTGAAGGGATGGGCCATATAGAGGAGAAGGGTGTCGAGACGGGTCCGGAAGATTTCTTACAACATTTCGATGCTTCGGATATCCTGAGGGAGACGTTTGTTGGTACTGTGGCCAGTCTGACCCTTGGACATGAGAAGGCCGATCCGTTCAAACCGATGGCGGGTGTGGTGAAGCATGATGGTGTGGCTAAGATATCCGCTCGGTGTTCCAAATTATTGTTTTTGAAAGGTTTGGACTTGGGTGAGGCGATAAGGCAGGCCGCTCTCTCTGTCGGCGGTGAAGGCGGAGGCCATGCGGTTGCCTGTGGAGCTCAGGTCGACGACGATAAGGTCGGAGAATTTTTGGAAAATTTCGAGTCGGAAATATTGGACAGGATGTAGTTTTTTGGAATTTTGAAGATGAAGGCGGAAAAAGCGGACAATTTTTGTCCCCTTTCAAATTTTTTGTAAATTATTTGTCTTGATTTAAGAAGGGGTTTGTAAAATTTTCGTAGGATTTAAATAAAAAGCGTGAATAAGTTAATATGTGAACCTTTTTACTAACTGACAATTTTTGTCGATTTACAGTATCTCTTGTAGCCTTCTCTCTCTTCTATCGCTCCAACGTCTTACCCTCTCTCTGACATAATCCAATACCTTCCTGGTCTCCTCATCCTCCTCCAACTCCTTAAACCTCCTAGAAAGAGTCCTAGATGAAACATCAACCGCCTCGGACAGATCCTTCTTCCGAAGTTTATCACCATCCACCTTGGCCGCCGCTATCCTGATCGATAAGGCTGAAAAGCTTCTTTCTTGAGAATCGCTCAGGCCCTTCCCCAACCCGTTCAAGACCCTGTATATCAGGGTCGCTGCGGTGTAAGCATCTTCGGACAAGTCGAACTCTTCTTGCAGCTCCTCTATCTTGGGATGGTTGAAAAGTATTTCTCTAGCTTCTTTATCTCTCTCTTCAGATGAATCTTCTCTTGAAGGCATGTGAGTCTCCTCCCCTTAGTACTATTATTTACGATGGGTTATTTATTTTCGGAAATTTTTCGAAAAATCCTCGAGGGGGATAGCCCCTGAAGTCTCCTAATTTCGAATCCTTTTTCCAATCACTAACCCTCCGACCAAGCCTCCAATATGGGCACTCCAAGCTATGTTCGTCCTCATCATCAAAATGTCGAATAAGAAGAACAATGCTACGAATGCTAAAATCGCCTTTCGGCCTACAAGAGAACTCATCAGGCCTATAAGACCGTAGACCACACCTGAGAAGCCGACGACCAGAGGGAATCCGCTAGAAAATATCGCGTATCTAAATATTTGTGAGTAAACCGTGAAAAGAGAAGTTGTAAAAATAGCGAACAGTATTCCTAAAACGATCATCTTCTTCTCTACGCCAGCTTGTTCCAATATCGTGCCGAAAAACAGCAAACCTATCAGATTCGAAAAGAAATGAGTCATCCCGCCGTGTATGAAGTGGCTCGTCAAGAGTCTCCAAGGTTCCGACTTCAGCAAGGGTAAAGCCATTCCATATTTCTCAACAGCATTTTCCGGTTGAAGGAAAAAAGCTGCAGAAGTGAGGATTATGAAAAATATCGTTACTGACGGATACCATTTCAGTTCCCTTATGATATTCTTCAATTTGTTCGACATGTAAACCCTCATAAAACTAACTCGAGCTTTCGATTAACTCTAATGGAAAATACTTCACTTCTAGAAATTTTAAAAAGTCTATTCAGTACTTTCACGTTTTTCCTGTTTTCTGAACAGTTTATCTATATCTTTCACCGTATCGGCCGATTTAGCGTCTAAATCCTCTCTTATCCTCACATATCTTGGAAATCTCAATCCATACCCGG
>CAZKND010000080.1:0-3999 GCA_964554215.1 Hadarchaeota archaeon (SeqCode)
GTGTTATCCGGCTGGCCAAATACCTATGTTAGAAGCCCTTTCTTTATTTCCACAGACAAATTTAGAGTAATTAGGACCTAATCTAATTGCTCTATCCACTTAATCCATCGAACTCTTTCCAAATACACTTCTTCGGTTTTGACTTGTTGCTCTATTATTTTTTGCTCTCTTTCAAACTTTTCTTTTAACCACGGGAGTCTTTCGAACAGTTCCCCCATCTCTTCTTCACTCATTTTATCCAATACATCATTGCTGGAAGAGGGTTTTAAAAGAGAAAATAGAAACTTTGAGAAAGTTAACACATTATTAACTTAAATTACCTAATACTTTTACTCACCTCTCGAAATCTCTTAACAAAATATTAAAATTACCATTGATTAGAAGGTGGATTTATGCAATTCAAACTGCTGAAAAATATCTACCTACTTCTGAGGAAAGATCCAAATTTTTGGAATTGGAAGAGGAAGAAAGACCTTACGCTCACTATATCTGGAGAACGGGTAAGCCTCTGACCTATCTCATATTGATGAGCAAACTGGACGAGTTCAGAAGCATAGAAGCCAATTTTATCCTCCAACTCCCTGACGGCATGAAGATATCCATGCTGGAGATAACAGATTTGACCGAGACAGACCTCGATGAAATGGTCGAATATATCTCCGAAGCCGCTGAGAAAAACGCTAGAAACCTCGGAAAACAGATAAGAGAGAGCATACACGGAACTTCAAAATCAACCGTATCAAAAGAAGAAAGCTCTGACGAAGATGAGATAGAAACCGCAAAATCTTGGAGAGAATCTCTCCTAGCTTGGTCCGACTCCGAAGACGATTTGGAGAAACTTCACCAGAAGATTAGAGAACTCAAAAAATGGCGGGAGAACAAGGCAAAACTGGTGGAGTCCAGAAAGAAAGAAGCCAGAGGAGATGCCATGCAAAAGGACAGGCTCGAAAAGTTCTTGAAGGTGCCTGAAACTCTTAATCATCATCTCCCTCCAGAGACGGACAAGAAAGAAGCTAAGAAAAAAATCAGAGAGCGGAAGAACGAGTTAGAAGAGAAACTAGAAGGAAGATTCGAATCAATCGAGAGGATGGAAGAAACTCTGGACGATTTTGACGCTGTGATAGACAATATCAGGATAAGGGCTGAAGAGATAAAGCAGAAAAAGAACATCTAAAGATGAAAATCATGAAAGTGGGAAAAATGCCCGCTTTGACCCGCGGGCAGGGGCGTAGCTCAACGAAATTGAGCTAGCACATCTCTGACTGTTTAATTATAGGTTAAGAATCGTTAAAATCATTAACGGAAATTAAGTATACAGTCTGTTTACATTTGCCTTTGCTTGGAATAGAAAACTAAACCAGGATAAATCCTCATTCGAAGAGAGAGATGAGAAAATCGAGGTCTAAATACTCCTCGCCGATGCCTTCTTCTTCCACCTTCTGTTCAATGTACTCCCAATCCAGATGCTCGTCGAAAGTTTTCAAAAGTATATACGCTCGTTCGGAATTGCTCTCCCAAAAGCAGCACTCCACCAGATACTGCACTATCAGATCTTCGGGAGATGAAACAGAATCTATCTCTCCGGAACCGTAGCCGAACTCTTCCAGATCCACGTTGTTCCAAACTCTCCCACCATCATACTTCGAATCCACGATATCGATAACCAATTCCTTACCTTCATAAGACCCTTCCCACAGCCTCCTCACTTCTTCGGACCTTGGGGAAAAATTCATACCTCTCAACAATTCTTCAAAATCTTCACGGATGGAATCCGGAACGACGATATCTATATCTCCGGTCTTGGTCTGTCCTTGAGTGTAAAGCTCCGCACATGCTCCCGCGACCAGGAAGATCGTCTCGTCTTCGTCTATAGCCTTCACACCTTCTTGGAGGACTTCGAAAAATTGAAAACCTTCGGAACCGACACTCATACCTCCTCCACCTCTATCTTCTCCAGATCGACATTTTCCTCTAAGAATCGTTTCGAAGCATCGCCGAGAGCCTCCAGCTCCCTGGAATCCTTCTTCTTCGGCGACATGCGTTCGAGCAGGACCCTTATCACCGAATCGAACGTGTCCAGATCTTCTCTCTCTTTCAACCTTTCCAGTTTTTCGTGAGTGGCCTTATTGACCCTTATCATCTCGGACATTTTACCTGTATACAATATGTATACAAAAATTAAAAACGGTTCGGATTGAACACCACTTGACAAAAATCATTAAATAACATCGAAAATCACCACTCTAACGGGGCTCTTGATGTCTATAGACCTGAATGAAACCTTCAAACCCGATCCGAGCATGAAAAATTATTACCGAGTCTATGTCGGCCTATTCCTGTTGCTACCCATCGTCATATCAGCCCTGTTCTTACTAACACACCCTGCAAAAACGGCTGCCCTCGGCACCGGCATCACTTGGCTCATCTTCCTACCGGTCACTATCTTCACATCCTACTGGATCCCGAAATATTACTCCTCGGTATCCTACAAACTGACCGAAGACAGGGTCATAGTCGAGAAAGGCGTCTGGTTCCAGAAGTCACAGAACGTCCCTTACAGACTGATCATGAACATAACCGTAAAACACGGTCCGATCTACCGTCACTTCGGACTCGGAAAAGTCCAGATCGAAACAGCGGGACATTCGGGGCAGAACAACGAGCCGGAAGCACAGATCTTCTGCGTACGGAACTACGAAGAGATAAAAGAAGCCATACTATCCGAAGTCAAAGATAGAGAATCCGGTGCATATCCCACAACATCCTCAAAAGGAGAGGAGACCGGACTTCAACCCGAAATATTGGAAGAATTGAAAAAGATTCGGAAAAATCTCGAAGAATAACTGAAATCTTTAGGGATAGAATCGTCAAAGAAAAAAATCAGACTTTTTCATGAAAGAGTTAACTGACTACCCTGATTCACCTTCTAAGAAGCAATGATTGTCTCTAAAACCGTAAAACGGAACACTTATTTCGAAATAAACTAAGAATTGATAACATGAATCGGAGAAATACCTCAATTCAATGGCTTTCACTGATCGCCATTGCCGGAGCAATTCTAATGTGGATCATCTCTTTAACATTGGGATTCATAGACCCTTCGCATAACCTCGTCTCCTACGGCCTCAGCATGTTGGGTAGACCCGAAGCAATGTACCCACTGATATATCGAACTTTTATGAGCTTCTGGAGCTTTGGAATCGTCGCGTTCGCCGCCGGAATCGGACTGAAGTTTTGGGATGGGTGGCAAATGCGGACTGGAATTATTCTGCTCGCCCTTTGTGGTGTTGGAGGAATAATCTCTTCCGTTTTCACGACCAACCCCGCCAATCCGATAGTGGATATGTTCAAACTCCTCGGCGGAATGATGAGTTACTTTTTGGGACTAATCGCCGTTCCATTCATATCCTGGCAATTCTACAAGAGAGAAGAATGGCCAGGGTACCGTTCTCGAGGGTCGGTCATAGGCATTACCCTCCTCGTGATTAGTACGTTCGTCATATTTTTCTTCCCTAAATTGTTCCTTGAACGCGCTGCCTGGGAAGGAATTGCAGGGCTCTTACAGTACCCTAACATCGTGGTCATAAGCGGATGGATAATCTACAACTCATTCAAACTTTACCGACTGGCCGATACGGATTGAAACGTATCAGGATCATTTTTTGACTTTCACTAGAAATCTTAACTTTTTCGAATGAAATAGAGATCTGAAAAATATCTTCGCTCTCTCAAGAAATGCTCCAATTTGACAGCTTTTTTTCTGATTGAACTGTATATTGCCATCACCGGAGCAATCCTTATCCGAATAATCTCTTTAACTATTGTAGTGATTGTTTTCAGTTTGATTAATCCGCAAATTTTTAAGTTGTAGGGGTTAATTGTTTTTTGAAATCATTAGGAGGTTAAACGGTGAATAAAAAAACTGGCATAATAATTTTATTAATAATATTAGGTATATTTGCCGGTCTTTATTTTTTAGGTAATGGCGATGGAGGAGTG
>CAZKND010000081.1:0-3848 GCA_964554215.1 Hadarchaeota archaeon (SeqCode)
TCTTAGATTTTGAACAAGGGAACATTTTGGGCCTAGGATTCGGACATAAAGGTGGTAAAGTCACGACCGTCCCTTACGAAAGCGTCATGGCTATCAACGATATCGTAATTGTTAAGACCGGAAAAGGTCGCAGCGCTGCAGACCTCAAGGAAGAAGCGGAGAGCGAAGAATGATTTATGAATTCGAGGGAAAAAAACCTCGAATTGATGAAAAGGCCTTCGTGCATCCGGAAGCGACGATAATTGGAGATGTAAAAATAGGTCCGCATTCCAGCGTATGGCCAGGTGCTGTTGTTAGAGGAGATTTTGAAGAAATCAATATAGGTAGTTATACTTGTATTCTAGATAATGCAGTTATTCACCCTGCAGATATTTGTCATGAAGATGAGATTGAGTACGTTCCTGTAGATCTGGGAGATCATATCGTGGTCGGACATGGGGCGCTCGTACGGGGAGCAACTATCAACGATGAATGCGTGATTGGCGCCAGATCTATAGTTTACAATAACGCGGAAATGAAGAAGAATTCTATGGTGGGGATGGGAGCAGTAGTTCTTGAGAACGAGGAGGTACCCTCAAAAGGGATAGTTGTGGGGATACCTGCTAGAAAGCTCAGAGATTTAGAAGAAGAGGACGTGAAAGATATCAAGAGAAGGGCTGAAAACTTCGCGGATTTAGCCGACAGATATAGAGAGGGTCTGGAGTAAAAAGCGCTTTTTAGGGCTATTCCCCCCTAAATACCGCTCTATTTTTCGAAAAAAGGCTCTTTAATAACCGCTTTTAAATACTTAAAAAGATAATTGATTTAAGGAGGTATAAAAATGGTCGAAGCATCATATGAAATCCAAAATATAGTTCTGTCTGTTACGTACAAAGACACTGAATTTGACCTAGAAAAACTTTCCGGCCTTTTAGAAGGCGCTAGATACGATCCGGAAGTTTTCCCAGGGATTGCATACAGTTCCGTAGAGCCAACTGCTTCTTTCCTGATATTTGCATCGGGAAAAATGAACTGCGTTGGTGCTAAGAGTATGGACGATGCAAAGAACGCTATAGAAAAACTAACCAAGGAACTCGATGAGACCGATGTAGAACTAGACACTGATCCAGATGTAAACGTCCAAAACATGGTCGCTTCCTTCGATTTCGGAAGGGACTTCGATCTCGAAAAGATCGCCAGGAACTTCAGGAATACGGAATATGAACCAGAGGTATTCCCCGGACTAGTATTTAGACTAGACGACCCTAACGCAGTAATACTGCTATTTGTTTCAGGAAAAGGAGTCTGTGCCGGAGCAAAAAGTGAAGAAGATATTCAGAAAGCCGCAGATAGAATTACAGAAGTTATAGAATAAAAATAAACCAAAAATCAAAAATTGAGGGGATTTCCCCTCAAATAAAATTTTAACACAGGCATTTAACTATCTAAAGGAGACTATGAAGGAAACAGTACTTGTCAGATATGGAGAGATAAGTCTAAAAAGTGAGCCTGTGAGAGAAAAGTTTGAAGAGATTCTAGTTAATAATATTCACTCCAAACTTGAAAACACACCTCACGAAATAATCCAGGAAAGAGGTAGAATTTTTGTCGACACTCAAAGTTCAAGAAAAGTAGCGGAAAAATTGTCCAACACCCCTGGAATAGTCTCTACGAGCCCAGCTAAAAAAACCAAATCCGAAATAGACAAAATCAAAGCTCTCGCGAAAGATATAGCTGAAAAAAACTTTTCCTATACCGGAAACTTTGCAATAGATGCTAGAAGAACAGGGGGGCACCGATTTTCAAGCAAAGATGTTGAAGAGAAAGTAGGTTCGGCCATATTGGAAGTCAAACCTGAACTGGAAGTTGAACTTGACTGTCCAGAACAGAAAATCTACATAGAAGTAAGAGAGGAAAATTCCTATTTATTTATCGAAAAGATACCTGGAATCGGCGGTCTACCCGTCGGTTGCCAAGGAAAAACCGTTAACCCATATATAGGCGACATAATAAACAGCACAATCAGTTCATTCCTCCTTTTGAAGAGAGGTTCACCCGTTTACCCACTGCTATTTGAACTTAACGAAGATTTGAAGAAGTCTATCGAATTCCTGAAGGAGATACATCCAAACATAAAGATCGCCACTATCGATGGGCAAGAAATAGACTCTAAAATATCGAAAATTTCTCCAGATGATTACGAAGAAATCGTTAGACAAAAAATATTTCTGGAAATTTCCGAGAAAATAGCTAATAAAATCGACGGAGAAGCACTAATATCCGACAAAGTACCTGGAAGAACCGGTCTTAATAAAATTAGACTGATAGAAGGCGAAATAACTCTTCCAGTACTCCACCCTCTAACAGGTTTCAATGAAGGTTCAGGAAAAGAAATCGAAAATAGGGTGAAAAACAGGTTGGATAGAGAGCATGTAGACAACAGAGAGAACATTTCCGGCGAAACAGTGAAACAAGAAAAGGTCAATAAATTGATGGAACAAATTAAGAATGATATTTCCTACAAATCAATCTATGAATCTTTAAGCATTCAAAAAGCGGAAGAGATAGAATGGACTTAATAATTGAGAATACTGACGAAATATCCGGAGAAGTCACGCCAAATCCTTCAAAGTTTCAAACACAGTACGCAACTGTTATAGGACTTTTAGCGGACGGCGAAAGCATAATACACTCACCCCTAATAGTGGATGATACCAGAGAACTGGCAAAGGCTATTGAAGACATGGGTGGAACTACAAAGAGAAGCAAGACAAAATGGAAGGTTTGGGGAAATGGTAAAGATATTCAGCCCGCAAGCCAAGTCACAGATGCTAAGAAATCGATAATGGGTCTAAGTTTACTATCTGCCGTCTCTTCATTGACCTCAAGATTGATGATCAGCACATGCAAGAGCCAATTGAGAGATTTACCCGTGCCTTCTCTTCTAAAAAATCTGCAAGAACTCGGATTGGATATCCACTCTGTTAATAAGGATGAAAAACCTCCTCTGGTAATCTTCCAAAGTGATATCGAAGGGGGTAAAATATCATTTGACGAAGCGGGCGATCCTAGATTTCTCCCGGCCCCTCTATTACTGACACCTTTTGCCCAAGAAGAAGTCGAGATCACCTCATATCCTCAAAAAAGTCCTAGATATGTGGATGCAAGTTTGAAAATGTTAAAGGAGGGTGGTATTGAGGTTTCCAAGGAAAACCAAAAGATAACAATCTCAAGAGGAGAATACGAACCGATAGAAATCACCCCTTCTTTAGACATGTTTTCAACTTTACCATACATTACAGGAGCAATAATTACAAATTCCAAAATAGAAATCAAAGAAATAAAAGAAGCCTCAAATCTAGAGGAACTGAAAAGTTTACTGGACGATTTGAATATAGAATACGAAAGCAATGGAGAAGTCCTAACCATAAAAAAGACCTCAAATATAGATTCTTTTGACATCGACCTGGAACAATACCCAGGGATAATACCCTTCTTAGCAGTGCTCGCTTGCAGAGCAGAAGGGGAAACAGAAATCACAAACGCAGAGAGAGCTCGAAAAATGAAATCCGATCGCATAACAGGGATAGCTGAGGGCTTATCCAAATTGGGAGCCAATATAGAAGAGAAAGAAGACGGAATCACCGTCAAAGGACCTTCGAAACTGGTAGGAGATGTGGTTAACGGTTATCACGACCCTGCTCTTGTTTCGGCTTTAGGGGTCGCTGGTTTAACTGCAGAAGGAAAAACTCAGGTAAAAAACCGAGCTGAGACGCTGAGACAGACCTATCCCGAATTTGTCACGGTATTTAAGGACTTAGGTGCGGAAATGAGTTATTCTACATAACTTCTTTTTATCTTCATTAACA
>CAZKND010000082.1:0-3743 GCA_964554215.1 Hadarchaeota archaeon (SeqCode)
GACCGCTTTTCCTAATCTTGTTAACCATATCGAGGGTCTTGTAGTGCTTGTACTTTTCATTATTTCGATTCGGGAGATATATCGGATATTCTCGGGATCCTTTTTTCTCCTCCCTGGTTTTCACCAGATCTTTCTCCTGCAAGGTTTGGAGGTGTTTTTTCGTGCTTGTATGTGCCAATCCGCTTCTCCTACTTATCTCTCTGAGAGAGTGTCCCAACGTTTGAGGGTTCGGTTCGTTTAAGAAGACCTGTAGAACCTTCCAAGTGCTACATTCTTGTAACATGTATTACATTTTTATCACACATGTTACATAAATATAACGCCTTTAAAATCGAAAACTTCAAAAAGGTTTTAAATCCATCCAAATATCGTTAACTTGAGGTAAACACCTTCTAGAGGGTCAAAATGGGCAAAGAAATCACGAAAAGAGACATAGAATATCTGAAAACAGTCTTCAAAAACGAAGGTTTCAAA
Source organism: Hadarchaeota archaeon (SeqCode) (assembly GCA_964554215.1). Taxonomy (GTDB): domain Archaea; phylum Hadarchaeota; class Hadarchaeia; order Hadarchaeales; family JAGGTB01; genus CAYLJV01. Next base: position 475 of record CAZKND010000082.1, read on the forward strand.
ACACCTACTGGACCTTCAAAAATAGCCGAGGAGATGGACACTACAAGAGCAGGCGCGATGAAAAAGTTGAAGAAACTCCAAGAAAAAGGTCTAGGAGACTATATCGAAAAAGAAGGTCTGGTCTTGAACGAAAAAGGGTTGGAAAAAATCAAAGAAGAACTCGAAAAACATCACCTTTTAGAAAGATTCCTTCAAAGAAACCTCAACATGACCCATGAAGAATGTTGTGAAGAATCGGAAAAGATAGCATCAAACGCGAGCGAAAAATTATTGAAAAATCTAAAGTCAAATGCCGATTTCGAAAAACCTTGCGAATGTGGTTACACAGAGGGAAAATCCATGAGCATAGAACAAATGAAGAAATGTCACTGGTTTAAGACCGGAGGTGGAAAAAATTAGAAAATACATCCCTATCCTCACAATCATCATCATAGCGATAGTCGCTATAGGCGCGACCTCACTCTTCACCGACAGAGCCTCGATCTACGATACGGAAGAAGACTATTCTCTAGAAATAGCGGTGACGATACCACCACAAGCCGAACACGTAGAGGAGATAGGTGGAAGAAAAGTCAACACGATAACCATGGTCCCAGAAGGAGAAAATCCGCACAATTATTCTCCAAGCGAGGAAAAATTGGAAAAACTCACGGAAGTGGATATATACTACAAAGTCGGATCCGGAATAGACTTCGAAGAAAAACATATGGACACGATAAAAGAAAAGAATCCCGATATGGAAATAGTGAACGGGAAGAAAAACATCTCTCTAAGAGAGATAGAAAACCAAACCAAGGTAGACACCCACATCTGGTTATCGACACAAAACACGGGGAAAATGATCAAAACCCTCCTAAAAACTATGGAAAAAATCGACACGACCCACCTGTTCACCGTAGAAAAGGAAGCACAGACTCAAATAGAGAGTCTGAACGAGGAAAACCTTCCCGAACAACTAGAAAGCAAATACAAAGAAGAAAATCATAAAATTTCCGAAAATTTCGAACTCTCAAAAGAAAAAGAAAACGAAAAATGGATTTTAAGAAATAAAAATCCAGATTATATCCACGAGATAAGAAAAGAAAACGGAAAGTTAAAGATTTACGACGCGACCAATGCTCATTATTACAAATCAAATGCAGAAGAATACCTGGAAAAACTAGAAAACCTACATCAAAAAATCAAAGAAAACCTTTCCGAATTCGAAGGCAAATCCTTCATAACATACCATCCCAGCTTAGGATATTTCGCCGACGATTACGGCCTTAACCAAATCCCAATAAAAGCAGGAGGAAAAGACCCAGGAGCAAGCGATTTGGAAAAGATAATCGATAAAGCAGAAGAAGAGAATATAAAAACCATTTTCATCTCACCACAATTCTCAAAAGATGATGCAGACCTCATAGCGAACAGTATCGAGGGAGAAGTAGCTGAATTCAATCCTCTTGCAAAAAATCATCTGAACAATTTGAAAAGTATTTATGAAACATTATTAGAATCCTTCCGTTAAGGTTCAGAATTATGAAAGCTATCGACCTTACAGACATAACTGTCAGATTCAACGAAACCACAGCCCTAGAAAAAATCAACCTATCGATCGAAGAAGGGACTTTTCTAGCGATAATTGGACCCAATGGAGGGGGCAAAACCACGCTCCTGAAAGTTATCCTAGGACTCATAAAGCCAGACGAAGGGGAAGTCAAAGTTTTCAACAAAAGCCCAGGGAAAGCGAAAGGAAAATTAGGATACGTACCTCAATACTCGAACTTCGACCCGGAGTTCCCCATAAATGTAGAAGAAGTCGTACAGATGGGTAGATTAGGGAATTCAGGTATCAGATCGAAAATATCTGATGAAGACAGGAAAATAATCAAAGAATCTCTGAAAAAAGTGGAAATGTGGGAATTGAAAGACCGCCAATTATCAGAACTTTCAGGGGGGCAAAAGCAAAGGACCCTAATCGCAAGAGCGCTCGCTACAAAGCCCAAAATGCTCATATTGGACGAACCTACAACGAACGTCGACGAAAACGTGAAAAACAATGTCCACGACCTATTGAACCAGCTCAGCGAAGAAGGAAAAACGATCTTAATCTCCACACACGACACGGGTGTGATATGTTCCAACATCGACAGCATCGCCTGCCTGAACAAAAATCTGGTCTGTCACACTAGAGACGAGGTCACGAAAGAACAACTTCACGAAACATACGGAGCACCAGTAGATACAGTGACTTCAGAACATCCTAAACATCCTAACGACCGAGAAAATTCGGAGGGAGAAGAATGATAGGGATTCTGAACCACGCATTCTTCCAAAACGCGATAATAGCAGGGATATTCGCCTCAATAATATTCGGAATAATCGGAACACTGGTCGTAATCAACAGGATAGTTTTCATAAGCGGAGGAATCTCCCACGCATCTTTCGGAGGAATCGGCATGTCCCTATACCTAGGGCTAGACCCATTGATAGGGGCCACGATATTCGCAGTGGGGTCGGCCTTGGGGATAGGAACGGTCGGGAAAAAGTCGATCCAACGGCAAGGGACGACAATAGGGATCACTTGGGCCGTGGGGATGGCTATTGGGGCTCTTTTTTACCATATAACTCCTGGATATCTACCTCCTGCGGAGAATTTTCTGTTCGGTAACATATTGATGATTCAAAACATCCACGTGGTTCTGATTGCTATATTTTCGCTCGTGACTGTTCTGAGCGTGGCTCTGTTTTATCGGAAGATTCAGGCGGTCAGTTTCGATGAAGAGTTTTCAAAAATTCTAGGAATATCTTCAAATCGAGTGTACCTCTTACTGCTTGTCATGGTCTCTATCGCGATAGTTCTACTGATCAGGGTGGTCGGGATAATCCTCCTCATCGCTATGATGTCCATCCCTCCAACCATTGCAGGATTCATGACCAAGGATATGAAAGAGATGATGGGTTGGTCGGTCGTCTTCTCACTTTTCTTCATCTTGACCGGGCTCTGGCTTTCCTACACATGGGGCACACCGGCAGGACCCACAATAGTGATACTTGCAGGTGGCACATTCCTGATAACCTACGTGCAGAACAAGTTTTCGAAACAGTAAAGATAGATAATAAAAAACAAAAATAAGAAAAAACGGAAGTTCAAGCCGTCAGGCTCAAACTTTTACATTTTACTCTTCGTCTTCTTCAGCAGGCTCTTCGTCTTCTTCGGTTTCTTCATCTTCTTCATCGACTTCGAAATCTTCGAAATCCTCATCCTCTATCGATTCCGGGGACGG
>CAZKND010000083.1:0-3729 GCA_964554215.1 Hadarchaeota archaeon (SeqCode)
CGATAAAGGGAGTCACTGAACTGATTACCAAGCCAGGATTGATAAATCTGGACTTTGCTGATGTAGAAACTGTTTTGGAAGGCAATGGAGTTGCGATGATTGGTATAGGTGAATCAGATGGAGAAAAAAGAGCTGAAGAAGCCGCAAATGAAGCTTTGAATAGTCCCTTGCTAGATGTTGATGTGACCGGAGCAAGAGGAGCTCTTGTCAATGTAACAGGTAGTCCTGACATGTCTTTGGATGAAGCTGAGGGAATTGTTGGTAAGGTTTCTGATGCTTTGGATCCGGAAGCACAAATTAGCTGGGGTGCACAGGTTTCTGATGATTTGAAGAAGGCTGTAAAGGTAATGGTTATCCTATCTGGAGTTCATTCGCCGTATGTGCTAGGTCCTGATGAGGAGCCGACAGGAGACACATTAAATTTAAGTGAAGAAGAGGAAGACGTAGAATTAGGATTGGAGTCCCTGGAGTAAGATGTTACGGGATTTTTTGCACCAAGCGAAAAGAGTTCTTCAAGTGGCAAAGAAGCCAGACAGGGAAGAGTATTTTAATGTAGCTAAAATAACAGGCTTAGGAATAGTTATCATCGGTGTGATAGGTTTCGTTATTATCCTGGTAGGGAATTTGATTACAGGGTATTAATTTAAAATTGAGGTTTGAAGAAGATGGAAGAAAATGAAGTTGAAGAGGAAGAGCAAGAGGAAAGCCAAATTTTTGCTCTGAGAACCACGATTGGCCAAGAGAAAAATACGGCAGAAATGATGGATTCTAGAATAGAGACCAGAGATTTGCCTATAAAATCAATTCTTGTTCCACAAGATATTCGTGGATACATATTTGTTGAGTCCGATGGTCAGAGTGCGATTGAAAGAGCAAGATCAGGTATAAAACATGCTAAAGGCATGATAGAGAGAAAAGTTCCTCTGAAAGAGATAGAAGATCTTCTTGAGCCCAAGCCAAGTATCAGTGGAATGGGAAAAGGAGATGTGGTGGAGCTTACAGGTGGGCCCTTCAAAGGTGAAAAGGGAAGGATTATCAGAATTGAAGATAATAAAGAAGAAGCTACTGTAGAGCTTTTTGAAGCAACAGTTCCCATCCCTGTGACTGTACGTGGAGATAGAGTGAGAGTCCTCGAGCGCAAGGAAGAAGAGGAAGAGTAGATGAAGGCCAGTGAAATCAAGCCCGGGATGAGGAATATTGATTTAGAATTAGAAATTGTAGAGATGGACGAGCCTCGAGAATTTGATACTGAGAAAGGTCAAGGAATGGTGGCAACTGCGGTTGGTGAAGATGATTCTGGGAAGGTTAAGATATCTTTCTGGGATGATGAAATAGATAAAATTGAAGAAGGAGATACGGTGAATATTCAGAGTGGGTATTCAAGGTTGTTCAAAGATGAGGTTCATGTCAGTGTAGGAAGGTATGGTGAGCTCGAAGTTTTAAGTGATTCGGAGAAATCTTAGAAATAGAGCCGTAAGAACCGTAGCCCTTTTAGGCTATTTAAGTTTAGAATGTTTTACTAAACAGGTGAACAGAAGGGAAAAGAAATGGCAGAAGAAATTGATGCTTTGGTAGAAGGCGGAGAAGCCTCAGCAGGTCCTCCTTTAGGTCCAGCTTTAGGACCGTTAGGAGTTAATGTTGGTGAGGTCGTTTCCAGAATCAATGAAGAGACTTCAGGATATCAAGGCATGGAAGTTCCGGTGAAGGTGATTGTAGAGGAAGATTCTGGGGAGTTTGATGTAGAAGTAGGGTCCCCACCTACCACAGCACTAATTAAGAACAAATTGGGAATTGAGAAAGGTGGCGGTGATCCTGAGGACGCTCCAGTTGCAGATCTTTCTGTGGAGCAGGCAGCAGAAATCGCCGACAGTAAGAGAAGTGATTTATTGGCTAAAAACCTTAAGAAAGCTACTAAAGAGGTTATTGGAACTTGTGTTAGTATGAGAGTGTACGTCGAAGGGAAAACTCCGGAAGAAGTTATTCGAGAGATAGAAGAAGGAAAGTATGATGATCAATTAGAAGGAGATGAGTAGAATGGCATTGTCAGAAGAAGAATTAATTGAAATGACGAAAGAAGCAAGGGAAAAATCAGTCGACAGAAACTTCACTCAGACTATTGATTTGTCGGTCAGTATAGAAAATCTCGACCTTTCTAATCCGGATAATAGGATAAGTGAAGATATAAGATTGCCAAATGGGACTGGAAAGGAGAAAAAAGTGGCTATTTTCGCTGATGGTGAACTCGCAGAAAAAGCTCGTGAAGCAGGAGTTGACACTGTTTTCAGCAAAGATGATTTAGAGGATTTAGGGGATGATAAGAGTCGGGCGAAAAACGTGGCGGAGGAGCATGGTTCTTTCTTAGCTCAGTCTGATTTGATGCCTGTTGTAGGTAAAGAGTTGGGACCTGTTTTAGGTCCTAGAGGAAAAATGCCGGAAGCTGTTCCTCCGACAGAAGATCCTACCGATAAGATTGAAGCGTCTCGAAGTACAGTTCAGGTGAGTGTAAGAGAAAATCCTGTTGCAAATTTGGGTGTTGGAGTGGAAGATATGTCTGATGAGGAAATAGCAGAGAATGTAAAGGAGGTTTTAGACTTCTTAGTTTCTGAACTTCCGAAGGGCCCTAGACAGATGAGATTAGTTACATTGAAAACTACGATGGGTAAACCGGTTTCAACTAGGGTGAATTAAAGATGTCTTCTAAACCGGAAGCTAATGTGGCATCTTGGAAAAGAGATTTGGTTCAGGATTTAAAAGAAAAGTTTGAAGAGTATTCTGCAGTAGGTATTCTCGATATTTCAGGTATCCCTGCTAAACAATTTCAACAGATTCGAGACTTGTTGAGAGGTAAGGCTGAGATAAAGGTAAGTAGGAAGGTTTTGCTTCGAATAGGTATTGAGAAGGTTTGCGATAAGTATGAAGGATTGGAGGATTTGATTGATCATCTTGAAGGTCCTAGCGCTTTAGTTTTTACTGATATGGATCCTTTCAAACTGAAGAAGTTATTGGACGATAATAGTACTACTGCTCCTGCTAAACCGGGAATGGCTGCTCCTGAGGATATAGTAATTCCTGAGGGGGATACTGATTTTGATCCAGGTCCTATTGTTGGAGAATTGCAAAGTGCAGGAATTAATGCTAGGATTCAGGCTGGAAAAGTGGTGGTTTTGGAGGATTCTACCGTGGTGGAGGAAGGGGAGGAGATTACAAGTGAGGTAGCTGGTGTTTTATCTCGTTTTGATATTGAGCCTAGAGAGATTGGGTTCGATTTGAAAGCGGCTTATGCTGATGGCACTGTATTTTCTGAGGATGTTTTGTCAGTTGATGAAGAAAAGAAATTGGATAAGTTGAAGGCTGCTTCGCAAAATGCGATGAAGCTCTCTTTAGAGGTAGATTATCCGACTGAAGAAAATATTGTTTTCATAGTTAGCGATGCAGTTTCGAACTCTCGAAGTTTGGCTTGGGATTCTAAAGTTTTCAATTCAGAAATGATGCCGAAGATTTTGGGAGAGGCGAAATCTCATATGATGTCTTTAGCTTCTGTATTAAGTTCTGAAGAACCCGAAGCTTTGGATGACGAATTGAACGAGAAGTTGTCCGAAGGCATGATTTCTGAAGAAGAGCAGGAAGAGCCAGAAACTGAGGAAGAGGAGACGGAAGAGCAATCGGAAGAAGATGAAGGAACAGAGGATAAAAAAGATGAAAAACAAGAAAAAGAGAACAATGAAGGTG
>CAZKND010000084.1:0-3601 GCA_964554215.1 Hadarchaeota archaeon (SeqCode)
CTACAAACTTTCAAACAATTCTAACAGCTTATCGAAGAAAATCCCAACCTCCTCCCAATCGTTCAATCTGTAATGTGCTCCAGTCTCCCTCTCTTCTTCGGAAACCAAAATACCAACACCGGTATCTTGAAGTCTAAAAAAAGCATGTTCATCAGTAATATCATCCCCGAGATAGATTGGAAATGATTTCTCAAAGTTCGCAACCTCTCTAAACAAAGTGACAGCATCCCCCTTATCCCAATCAATCGGAGGGCTTACCTCAATAACTTTCTTACCTTGATTCACACTAATTCCACTTTCTTCCCTATATCCTGACAAAACAGATTTTATCGAATCTATAACCTGTGAAACTTTGTCTTGATCGACCTCTCTATAATGAAAACTAGCCGTGTACTTCTTATTCTCAACCTTCGTCCCCTCAATATCTTCAAGCTCCTTAATCATATCAGAACAAATATCGTCTATAATCTCCGCATATTTCTCAGCTTCTTCTTTTACGAAATCAATTTCAGGACCGGTTATTTCATAACCATGATTTCCCGAATAGTAAGCATTCTCGATTTTAACTTTCGATTTGAGATTATTCAAAGCTCTACCACTGATGATTCCAACCGGACAATATCTCGTCAAATCCGATAACTTCTTCCTCATTTCTGTAGAGAGGTTGGCCTTTTCCGGAGTTTCAACTATAGGAGTTAGAGTCCCATCATAATCACACATTAAAAAGAGAGGTTGGATGAAAACATCCTTAACCTGATCCCATTTCTTCAATAAATGTTCCACCTAATCACCAAAGCCAGTTCATATAGCAAAAAACCTCTAATCTATAAAAAAATTTCAACTCTCCATCAAAGATTGAAAAACCTATCCATTTTATAGAAAAAGGAAACTAAAACACATGAAAGAGGTTAACAATGGTTTTAGAAGAATTAGGGAAGTCCCTGCACTCAGGACTTCAAAGAATTACGAAATCAGGGCGAATCAACGAAAAAAATGTAAAAAAGCTTTGTAAAGATATACAAAAAGCCCTACTCCAATCAGACGTCAACGTACAGCTCGTTCTAGACCTAACAGAGAGAATAGAAGAAAGGGCTCTAGAAGAAGAAAAACCTAGCGGAGTGTCAAAAAAAGAACACATCATAACCATAGTTTATGAAGAAATATCTAATTTTCTAGGAGAATCTAAAGAGATAGATGTTGACCAAGAAGAACCCGTCAGAATCCTCATGGTAGGACTTCAAGGGAGTGGAAAAACCACTTCAACAGCCAAATTAGCTTCCTATTTTCAAAAAAGAGGTTACAATCCCGGGTTAGTAGCGGCAGATACATATAGAGCTGGAGCTTACGAACAGCTTAACCAACTATCCGACGAGATCAATGTACCGATATATGGCGATGCAGACGCTGAAGATGCAGTAAAAATTGCCAAAGAAGGAGTAGAAAAATTTGAAGAAAAATCAAAAGATGCCATACTAATAGATACAGCCGGTAGACATAGAGAAGAAGAAAACCTCATGGAAGAGATGAAAGAAATCAGCGACGAAATAAATCCGGATGAGGTAATACTGGTAATAGACGGTACATTAGGACAACAGGCTGAAAGTCAGGCTAAAGCATTCAAAGAAGCAACAGACGTAGGATCTATCCTTGTCACAAAACTTGATGGAACTGCAAAGGGTGGTGGTGCGCTATCGGCGGTGGCAGCCACAGGTGCTCCAATAAACTTTATCGGAACAGGTGAAGGCATAGAAGATATCGAAAAATTCAAACCTGAAAGATTCGTTTCTAGACTTCTCGGAATGGGAGATATCGAAACACTATTGGAGAAAATAGAACAAACAACGGAACCCGAAGACATCGACCAAGAAAAAATGGAAAAGATAATGAAAGGGGACCTAACTCTCAAAGATTTTTACGAACAACTCGAACGAGTAAACAACATGGGTTCCTTAGACAAACTTCTCCAAATGATTCCCGGTATCGGAATGTCAATACCAGACGAAGAGTTGAAAGTCGGCAAAGAAAAATTAGAAAACTTCAGATTGATAATGCAATCTATGACGGATGAAGAACTCGAGAATCCAGACGTAATCAACAGTTCAAGAATAGAAAGAGTCGCTTCAGGATCTGGCACATCAAAAGAAGACGTTAAAGAATTACTTGAACAATACGAAAACATGAAAAAAATGTTTAAAAATCTCTCAAGGGGGCAAATGCCTGGAAAAGGAGATATGGGAGATTTGAAACAGATGATGGATAAAATGCCTAAAGATTTCAGATAAAAACTTAATAAGGGTTGAAATAGCTTAATTAAAATACACTTAAAGGATTGATATTTATGGTAAAATCTAAGGGAAAAAGATCGAAAACACGGAGCAAATATCGAAAAAATATTAGAGAAAAAGGAAAAACTCCAATCAGCAAAATAATTCAGGATTTTGATATCGGAACAAAAGCAGTAATAAAAGTTGACCCAAGCGTTCACGATGGGCAACCTCACCGTAAATTCCACGGAAGAACAGGCACTATAGTCGGAAAACAAGGAAAAGCATTTATGCTTAAAGTTAAAGATGGTAATGACTATAAAAAGGTTATTTCAAGACCAGAACATTTGGAGAAGGTGAAATGATGATTGGTGATGAACTTTTAGATGAAGATCCCGTTTCCTTTTCAAAGACTCTAGAGATTCTAGAGGAAAAGAAAGAGGAAGAAGGACTAGAATTTGAACAAAGATTAGCATACGACTTCGTTCAGAAATTTTCTCAGCTTAATGCAGAGGAAGCTGAAGAAATGATGGATGAATTACTTGATATACCTAAAATTAGAGATCATCAAGCAGTAATATTAGCGAATAACATGCCAGATACAAAAGAGGATATCAAACTAATATTCGCTAAAGAGAGAACTACGCTCCGAGAAGATACTGTGGAAAAAATCTTAGATATAATTGACGACTATCGGAACTAATTCTTTAATTAAACTCCCATCTCCTAAACCAAAATAAAAAAATAGGTGAGATTTTTGAGCAAAAAATATGAAGATTATGGAATTGTCTTAGATTTTCTCCCCGAAGGTCATCCAGATGAGCAAAAACCCGCCCAGTACAGGGAGCCCATCGCACAGCTTCTAGGTGGAGAATATCTAACTCTTTTAGAAGTGGTCCCAAACGAAAACGCTTCACTTTCACCACAGGATAAAGTCTACATAGGCAAGAAAGGCCGGGACGAAATAGAGAGAGTAAAGAAGAGAATAGATTATGAAGATTTAACATCAGCTTCTAAAGCAGAATTACCCGTCGTTATTAAGAAACTAATCAAAGAAAATGAAGACGAATATGTCGAATTCTTTAACGAAGCATCTCCGATTACAAATCGCTATCATCAATTTGAACTAATTCCTGGAATCGGAAAAAAACTCATGTGGTCAATAATTGAAGCCAGGGAAGCAAAAAAATTCGAAAGTTTCGAAGATTTGAAGGAAAGAGTGAAATCCTTACCTAATCCAGAAGAGATTCTCTCTAAGAGAATAGAGAACGAGTTGAAAGGGGAAGAAAAATATTCTATTTTTACCAGGGAACCTAAAAAGGATCGTGATGACGCGG
>CAZKND010000085.1:0-3575 GCA_964554215.1 Hadarchaeota archaeon (SeqCode)
AGAAAATGCGTAACCCTTTTTTTTTTTTTTTCTGGTCGCACCATCCCGGATCGAGTGTTACGCATTTTCTTCCCCCTGTTTCCAGTAGTTTCCTGCTAGAACCGTTTTTCGGACTAATTCTCTTCTTGATTTTTCTGTCGATTTTCTTCTTGAAATCTGAAGATATTTTCACCATTTTTTAGCCACTGTCAAAATTTTTTGGTGGAACACATTTCTAAAAAGGAGATTTTATGTTAAAAGTAATTTCCGATTTATTTTAACTATTTATAAGTGAATTATCCTATTTTTGAGAAAGGGTTTTTGAATTTAATTTATATATGGGACAAACTTCAAATATAATCTAGCCAAGAACTTTCCGAATCGGCAGGGCAGTGTTCAGATGTTTGGATCAGGATTTGAGAAGAAAAAGAACCAACTTGGAGATTTTTTAGAGCTGGAAGAAGAAGAGCGAAAGATTTTTCTGCACTATGAAAATGGGAAGATCGAGATCACCCCTTTCTTCGAAGATGTTTTCAGGATAAGAATAACCGAAGACGAGTTCGAAAAAGACCATTCATACGCAGTGGAAAAATCCCTAGAAGATTTCGAGTCTGTAGACCCTAATTTGGAGGAAGAAAAAGATAAATTTACTATAAAAACTCAGGAAATGGAGCTAAAAATCACGAAAAATCCTTTCAGTTTAGAATTTTCCGGACCAGACCGTGAAGACCCGTTCCTAGAAGACGAAGAAGGTTACTCCTACTGTCGAGACGAAGACTCCATCAAAACCTTCAAAAAAATCCGTCCCGACGAGCATTTTTACGGATTCGGAGAAAAGACTGGCCCCCTCGACAAAAAGGGGGAATCAATGGAAATGTTCGCCGGCGATAGAGCGTTTAAAAAAGATGAGGATCCACTATATGTATCGATTCCATTCTTCATAGGCGTGGATGAGGAGGAAGCATATGGAATATTCTTCGACAACACTTTCCGTTCACATTTCGATATGGGTGAATCTTCCGACGACGTGTTTTCCTTTGGAGCGGAAGACGGAGAGATGAACTTTTACGTTTTTTATGGCCCTCAGATTTCGGACGTTGTGGAGAGATATACGGATTTGACCGGCACGATGGATATGCCTCCCAAATGGGCTATAGGTTATCACCAGTGCAGGTGGTCATATAAGACTCAGGAAAGGGTTTTGGAGATAGGTGAGACATTTAGGGAGAAGGGTATTCCCCTCGATGCCATCCATCTGGATATCGATTATATGGACGGCTTCAGGGTATTTACTTTTGACGAGGACGATTTTCCCGACCCTGAGGGAATGGTAGACCAACTAAAAGAGTGGGGAATAACCACCGTAGCGATAAACGACCCCGGTATCAAAGAAGATGATGATTTTGAAATTTACAACGATTGTATCGAGAACGAGTACTATTGCGAGAACCCGGAAGGAGGCCCCGCTCGTTCCGTGATGTGGCCAGGCATCTGCATTTTCCCTGATTTCACGCGTCCAGAGGTGAGAGAATGGTGGGGTGATCTTCACCAGTTCTATTTCGATCTGGGTATTGAGGGCATTTGGAATGATATGAACGAGCCGAGTTTAGTTTTGTTGGACCAGTTCGATTTCTTACCTTTCGATGAGGTGATTGCGAAATCTTTCCGATTGGACGATCAAGGTCGTAATTCTGATTTGATGAGGCTTAGAAACGTTTACGGTATAAATGAGGATAAGGCTACGATCCAAGGTTTCGAAAAACATTTGCCTGATAAGAGACCGTTCCTTTTGACCCGGTCCGGTTATGCTGGTATCCAAAAGTATGCGGCTGTTTGGACCGGGGATAATTGGAGTGCTTTTCATCAGATTGGTCTGAGCGCGAGGATGATTATGAACCTGGGATTGTCAGGGGTTTCTTTTGCAGGTGCGGATATCGGAGGTTTCAGTGGGTTTAAGAAATACTTTAGACGAGATCCGGACTTGTATAGAAGATGGATACAGACCGGTGTGTTCTATCCGTTTTCCAGAACTCACACTGCGAAGGGGACGAAGTCTCAGGAGCCGTGGTCGTTTGGAGAGGAAGTCGAGTCCATAAGCAAACGGTACATAAGGCTCCGATATAGGTTGTTACCCTACCTTTACTCGCAATTTTGGCGTTCTTCGCAATCGGGTGAACCTATCTTGAAGCCGCTTTTCTATAATTATCAAGATGACGAGAATTGTTATGATGAAAGGTTTGAAGATCAGTTCTTGTTCGGTGACGATATCTTGGTCGTCCCGATAAGTGAGAGAGATGTTGACGAACTGGAAATTTACCTTCCGGAAGGAGATGATTGGACCCATTATTGGACTGGTGAGGAATATGAAGGTGGGAAGGTTTACAGTTTAGAGCCTTCGGATAAAGATTTGCCCATATTTGTAAGGTCCGGAGCTGTTTTACCGACTCAAAAACCGGTTCAGAGCACGAAGGAAGAGGTCGATAAGTTGATTGTTGAAGTCTATCCTGGAGACGGTAAATTTACTCTTTATGAGGATGATGGGGAGACGAAGGATTATGAGGAAGGTGAATTTGTTAAGGTCGATTTCGTTCAAAGCCTTTCAGACTCGTCTCTGGAGTTGACTCTCGATAAGGAAGAAAACGATTATGAGTCTTCATATGAAACCTATGAGTTCAGATTCAAGGTGGATCAGGATATAGAGAATTTGTCCGTAGATGGAGAGGACGTGGATTGGAAATTTGACGAAGAGACCAAGTCTATTATATTCGAAACTGAGCAAACTGATTTAGACGAGATAGAATTAGAAATTTGATAATTCTATTGGCTAGTTTTCTTATCATCAAAGAATTGAAAATAACATTCCGGGGAGATAAATGACTGATATAAAGATTATAGGAGCAGGTCCCGGTGGACTAATAGCGGGTCTTTACCTTATCGAAGAAGGATTTTCACCTAAAATATTCGAAAAACAGGACCGAGAATCTTATAAGTCCACCCCATGTGCAGAAGGAATATCCGAGGGAGCTATCGAAAAGTTAAGAGAGGACATAGATTTCGACTCAGGCCCGGCTGTGAATAAAAAATTAGATGAAGCTTCCATCATCTTTCCTCAAGGACGTAGAGTCCATTGGGAGGAACCAGTCCCTGCTGTTCTAGACCGGACAAAATGGTTGAAATCCCTGGCCGAGGAGTTTGAACGGAGAGGAGGTACTATAGAATACGGTTCTGAAGTGGAAGATTTCGAAAATTTGGATTATGATTGTTTAATAGGGGCGGATGGCCCCGATTCAGCTGTTAGGGAGTTTATTGGAGGTGAGGTTGAAATGGTACCTTGTTGCCAATATAAGTGCTATTCGGATAATCCTGATTCTACTTCTGAGTTTTATTGGGATAAGACTTTTTCCGATTATTATTCTTGGATTTTCCCTAAAGAAGAGTCGATAAACGTTGGGTGTGCAGGGGATATTGAAGATTTAGATAAGTTTGTGGAAGATCAGCATATAAGTGGGGATAAGTTGGAGAGGCAGATTCATCCTATATCTTTAAACGGTTCGAAATTCCAGGAGGGTAACATTTTGTTGATAGGGGATGCTGCA
>CAZKND010000086.1:0-1485 GCA_964554215.1 Hadarchaeota archaeon (SeqCode)
TTTTATTAAACCTGTGGCACCACCAAACGCACCCATCAAAGAAGTATTCATTATGGGTCTTCCTAAATGTTCCAAAGCTATTTCAGTAGCATCAACTGTCTTAATTTCCCCCTCAACTTCCAAATTAAGCTCCTCAGGATCCTTCGAAGTATTAACAATGACCATACCGTCAGACTTCAACCCTTTACCAACATCTACCAGTTCGATTAGAGATGGGTCCTGTATAACAACATAATTAGGCTCATAAACCTGACTTCTATCAGTAATCTTCTCATCGTCAACACGAGTAAAAGCAGTAACAGGAGCACCTAACCGCTCAACACCAAAAGAAGGAAAACCTTGAGACCATTTACCATCCTCGAAAGCGGCATCCGCGAGCATCTGGGCCATGGTAACAGACCCTTGTCCGCCTCTTCCGTGAATCCTAATCTCCTTCATGATATCTCTTAACAAATTGATTACTTTCCCCTCTTAAATATCTGACGCCGTCAATACACCTATTTTTCCAAAGAAAGAAAATCTTTCTCTTCACCCATTCCGCTTTCCACCGCTTTCTGGTAAACTGTCCACGCCGTCGAAACATCTTGAACTGCCAATCCAGTTGAGTCAAAAATAGTAATTTCATCCTCTAACTGCCTACCAGGTTTACGGCCCGTAATTACCTCACCAATACTTCCATGAATATCTTCCTGAGAGATAACACCCTCTGAAACGGCTTTGCTAATCTCCCCACTATGGGACGCCTGTTCCCACTCATCAATCACTATCTTGGATCTTTCCAACAGTCCAACTTCCAACTCCTGTTTCCCCTCAGCATCAGCACCCACCGCATTCACATGAGTCCCATCCGAAATCCATCCCTCTTTGATAATCGGTTCGGTGGAAGGAGTTATGGTCACCACAATATCAACATCATCAACAGCAATCTTCGGACTCTCAACAGCCTCGACATCTACACCCGTAGCTTTCTGCATGTCTTCAGCGAAATTATCGCGAGATTTTTCAAACTTGTCATAAGCCTTCACCTTTTTCAGATCGAACAACTGGTCCAAACAGTGAAGTTGAGTTCGAGCCTGAGCACCCGTACCTATCATACCCACCTCATCGGAACCCTCTCTAGCAAGTTGCTCCGCCGCCACAGCTCCCGCTGCACCCGTCCGATAATCAGTTATTTCAGTTGCATCAAATACCGAAAAAGGCTCACCAGTCTCTGGATCAAGAAGAACAATCATAGCCATAACGCTTGGAAGATCGTGATCATGAGGATTATCAGGATGAACATTGACTATCTTAACTCCAGCAGCCCCTAAGTCTTCCAGATAAGCGGGCATAACTCTAAAATCTCCGTTGAATTCTTCGAAAAAAACATAGGTTTTAGGGGGCATCTGAGATTTTTCAGACCCATGAGCCCTAAAAGCTTCCCTTACAGATTCTATCGCATCCTCATAGGTCATTAAATCCTCTACCACGTCCCCACCGATAAAC
>CAZKND010000086.1:1495-3420 GCA_964554215.1 Hadarchaeota archaeon (SeqCode)
ACATATACCTTTTTCAGAGTATTTTTAACTCTTCGGCCACAAATTAGCGTTAAATATTTTTTTCAGAGATAACTCAAACTAATCAAAATAAAAGAAAATTGAAATAGATGTCATCTCTATGAAAAATACTTGCAAATGGTACTCCGTATGCCCCATGAAAAAATTCTATGAAGAGGGAAAGATAGACGAGAAATGGATAAACCAGTATTGTAAGGGAGATTACGAAAGCTGTGTTCGATACCAAATGGAAGAAAATGGAGATCCCCACCCTGACAACATGCTGCCAAATGGAAAAAATTATAGAGATTTAGAATAAAAACAGCTCACTCAATAATCTCTACAGAATCTCCGAGTTCCTCCAAAACATCCTCATCCCCCTTCTGAACTATCCAACCCCTTATACCATCTCTAGGAGGGCTCGCACTAATGCTTATATCTTGATGAACAGTGAATCCTTTACCCTCAGCCAAATCTCCATCCTTCACTTTAACCTCAAAAATTTCCGCTTCACAACCCTGTTTTTCCTGAGCTAGATTAGCCAAAAACTCAGCGTCTTTCTTATTTCTATAAATTCTATATCCATCTTTATCTTCAAACATGTCCAACTTCTTCCACCCAAATATGTTAACGATTCCCCACTTCAAAGACGTTCGGGCAAAGCTCTTTTATGAGCAAAAACAGCGAGACCTGCAAATCAACATAATAACTCGTAACAGAACCCAAAAACAATATCTTACCTTTTTCTCCCATCAACAACGTACAGACTGGCCTTATCGGGTTTTTTCGAGCTAAATATTTCCCCATCTTCAATTCCTAAGAAATAATCCCTTTCAGTCAAGAAATATCTCTCCATATACTCAGCAACCTGCTTAGGATGATAGCGAATCTTTCTGAAGTATGATCCTTCTCTCTTAACATGTGATTTAAAATAATCAGAATACGGATTTAGCATCACAGCTAAAATCCTTCCTTCCGAATCCAAAACTCGATCTATTTCCCTAAATGCCTTCTCCAAATCATCTAGAAACTCCAGCCCAGTAACTGAGTAAGCACAATCAAAAACTCCGTCTTCAAACGGCATCTTCTCCGCATTACCTAAAACCAAAAAAGCCTCTCCAACTCTCTTTTTTGCTTCCGAAAGCATAGAACGTGAAGAATCTAGATAGACTATTTCTAAACCTTCTATTTTTTCTCCTATCGAACCTATACCACATCCTATACTCAAAACCTTCCCACATCTCTCAAATTTACCACTAATCAGTTCAGCTTCTCTATTCATGAGAGATTTGCCAAAATCAGTTGAGCAAAAGTCAAGGAACTTTTCAACATCTTCTTTCACCATAAAAAACCTCTAAAAATCAATAGTCTCTGTAAATTTTTAAGTTCTACCTCATTCTCAACCAAAAAATCCGAAAATATCAAGGATGCCAATTTTCAATATCCCAGAATTTTCAATCCAAATATTGGAATAAATCGAAGAGTTAAGCCATTTTAAGGTGTATATCAAACCTAGCTCCACCCAAGTCTGAATCTTTGACCTCAATATTCCCTCCATATATATCTACCAAAGATTTCACTAGAAACATACCAAATCCCGTTCCTCCCGTCTCCCCTGCCGTATAACCCTTCTTGAATATCTTTTCTTTCTTCTCGTCAGGAATACCTCTACCATCATCCTCAATGATACAGATAAACTTTTCTTCTTTCTCTTCTCCATAGACTTGAACCTCATTTCCACCCGAATGCTTGATAGAATTTTCAATGATATTTGAAAACACACGATCTAGTAAACTCCCAGCCATAACCTCACATTCCTTTTCGCAGGACATTGACTTTATCTTAACACCTTCATCCTCAGCCACTGGTCTCTCCTGAGCAACTGCTTTTTCTATGTCCTTGTCCACTTCAACTACCCTAATCTCCTC
>CAZKND010000087.1:0-3357 GCA_964554215.1 Hadarchaeota archaeon (SeqCode)
GGAATCTGATGTTTCCAAGCAAGATTCAGAGCCTCACCTGCTCTACAATAAGCCTCCTCCTGATCACCAGGAGCTAAAACAATAGAAGGAAACTCCCCATGTCCAGAATTCAAAGCCAAACCCATATCCGCCTGACTAGTATAAGTAGGTACACCAGTGCTAGGAGCCGCTCGCTGACAATCAACTATCAAAATAGGAGTCTCACTCATTCCCGCCAAACTTACAGCCTCCTGCATAAGAGCAAAACCCCCTCCAGAACTCGCCACCATCGACCTAGCCCCAGCATAAGAAGAACCAAGAGCCATATTGATCACACCAATCTCGTTCTCAGCCTGCATAACGGTCAACCCCAACTCCTCTTCATAATCAGCAGTAAAATGGAGAATCGAAGTCGAAGGAGTCATAGGATACGCCACATAAACATCCAAACCTGCTTTTGAGGCACCAAAAGATATCGACTGATTACCAGTTAACAAAGGTAATTCTTCCCTATCCTGAACTTCTAACTCACGAATCATCTCATCAGACTCTTCAGCATGAGCATAACCCTTCTCCGCCAATTCTATATTCTTATCGGCTTTTTCGCCATACTCATCTTCAAGAACATCCCCCACTACATCCAAATCCAGATTATATAGATAAGCTACGACACCCAACGCCACAGAATTCTTCATTATCTCAATTCCCCCCACCTCTTCAACCATAGAAGACATCGGTACAGGAAGAGACATATCGGAATCATAATCTAGCTCATCAGGATCAAAAATTATCCTTCCTTCATCTGAAAGCCTCTCTTCATGTTTCTTCAAAGTCCTTTCATCAAGAGCAACTAAAACCTCTGCATCATGGTAATGACTCCAAATCTTTTCCGAATCAGCAAAAATCTGTGAAAAATTATGGCCCCCTCTAATTAGAGATTGATAATCCTCCCTAACAAAAGAATAAAAACCATGCCGGTTCAGGATTCTCCCCAAAACACCGCCAGCAGCCCTAACGCCATCACCAGCTTCTCCCCCAATAACGATAGAAGCTTCTCGAACAATAATCGCCTCAAAGAAATATATGTTAACTAAAGTTTTATCTTTTTCCTTAAAACAGGAAAATAACTTATTTCTCCAAATCCAACCTTTCAGCGTTCTCATCCGCTATTTCCTGGATCTGTTGAATCACTTCTTCTCCGCTCTCTTTCTTGAAAAGATGTTTGAAACGACCCTGCAATTTCAAATACTCTTCCACAGGTTTCCTGTTCTTTATTTTCTTAACATTCGTTATCTCTCCATCTTCCATCTCATAAACAGGATGAAGACCTGTTTGCACTGCCAATCTCGCAATCTTAATTACGTTTCTGGATTCATTTCTCCAACCTCTCGGACATGGAGCAAAAACCTGCAAATATTTAGGTCCATCTATCTCTTGAGCCTTCTTTATCTTCTTCTTCAAATCCTCAGGATAAGCAATATTCGCCGTCGCCACATATTCAACGCCATGAGCAGCCGCTATTTTCGGCATATCCTTCTTGTGGACATCTTCACCATGACTCTCTTCACCAGCGGGGCTTGTAGTTGTGCTGGCTCCTATTGGAGTACTTCCACTCCTCTGAATACCTGTGTTCATATAAGCCTCATTGTCATAGCAAATGTACAAAACATCATGCCCTCTCTCCATCATTCCACTAAGACTTCTTATACCGATATCAAAAGTAGCTCCATCACCCGCAAGCACTACAAAATTTACATCGTCGGAATCCATGTATCCTTCCTTACCTCTATTATCAAAAGATTTGTAAGCTGTCTCAACACCTGCCGCAACAGCAGCAGCATTTTCAAAAACATTATGAATCCAACTTATTCCCCAAGCACTTTCCGGGAAAGGTGAAGAAGTAACTTCCATACAGCCAGTCGGCATCGCCATGATAGTATCAGGACCCGTAGCCTCGGTCACATATTTACAAACCAAAGCCGCCCCACAACCAGGACAAGCTCTATGTCCTGAACAGTAAAGATCATCTTCGTGATTGAACTTATCATCCGTCATTCTCCATCAACTCCTTCTGGAAGAAGTTCTCTCTTAAGAGAATACCATTGCAATTCATCTTCAAAAGTCAAATCTTCGGGATCCTTATCTTGAAGCTTCCTAGTCCTATCTATCATCTTTCCTATATCATCTCTCGAAACATCTCTTCCTGCCAATCCAACTATGAAATCTATGACAGGTATCCTAATGTCCGACTGATAAAGCGAAGATTTGAGGTCTGTAGCTAATCCACCCTCATAACCAATAGAAACATCCTTCTCCAAAACCGCCACAACATTTGCACCTTTCAAAGTCTTCTTAATCTCCTCATGTGGGAACGGTCTGTAAATTCTCGGTCGAACAAGACCAACTTTAACACCCTTTTCCCTGTACTCATCTATAACATACCTAATAGTTCCACATATACTACCCAAAGCCATCAATATTATATCAGCATCATCAGCCCGATAAGTATCGACCAAACCACCATGATCCAACCCATATTCACGATCGAAAACATTTGCAAAGTCTTTAACCGCCTCACCAATCTTATCTTTAGCCTTCAACTGAGCTTCTTGAACCATGTACCTCGTTTCAGTCCAATGCTCTGGCCTTGCATAAGCACCCATAGAAACTGGATCAGAAGGATCCAATGTATGAACCGGTTCTCTCTCAGGTAAGAACTCTCTAGTTTCTTCCTGATCAAAAACATCTACTCTTTCTTGAACGTGAGTAAGAATAAATCCATCCAAACATGACAACGCTGGCAAAGAGATCTCTGGATCCTCAGCAACTTTGTAGGCCATCGCCATATTATCCATTGCTTCCTGAACATCTTCAGCATAAAATTGAATCATTCCACCATCCCTCTCTGCAAAAGTATCGGTATGGTCTGCCCATATACTCAATGGCGCTGAAAGACTCCGGTTTGCCACTGCTAAAACCAAAGGCAGTCTCATCCCAGGAGCACTGAAAAGAACCTCGCTCATCAGTTTCAATCCTTGAGAACAGGTCGCGCTGAAAACCCTTGCTCCTGCACCACTAGCCCCTATGCAAGTAGAAGCTGCATTAAATTCACTGTCCACCTTAATGAACTCACTGCTTATCTCACCATCAGCTTTCATTTCACTTAATTTTTCAACAATATCAGTTTGAGGTGTAATAGGATAAGCCGAGATTACATCAGGATCACACGCCTTAACAGCCTCCGCCACAGCATCATATCCAGTCATCATCTGAGCCATTTATTTCGCCTCCTTAACCATTTCAATTGCGTCCACTGGACATTCCTCCGCACAAATTTCACAACCTTTGCAATAGTCAAGGTCAACTTCAAATCTGCCA
>CAZKND010000088.1:0-1959 GCA_964554215.1 Hadarchaeota archaeon (SeqCode)
CCTACGTACACATTCTCTAAACATTAGAGCCGAATTAGTTAGAACTGCTGTTGGTAGTTCGAGATTTTTCTTCACGAGATCTATCACTTCTCCCATGTTTTGCGCTAACGTGGGTTCTCCAGTCCCGGATATCGTCGCTATGTCTGCATCTATATCGTCGGGTAGTTTTTGGAGTTCTTTTTCGACTTTCTCTGAGTCGACGAAGTTTTGCCTATCGATTGTTTTTTCAGTAGTTTTCCCCAGTGAACAATAAACGCAGTCGAAAGGACAAATCTTTTCATTTTCTCTATTTATCAGGTCTATTCCTAGTGATCTTCCGAGCCGCCATGAAGATACAGGTCCATATATTAGATCCATTTTTCTCACTCTAGACTTATTTCCATTCCAGCTTTTCCTTCGACATAACTATCTGGATATAGTTCCTCTATCTTTTCGTCTTTCTTTGTGCAGTGAGTGGCGACTATAAGGTCTAGATCTTCTAGGGCGCTATATTCTTCAAAGTCGTGCAGACCGCCTATAATTCCGTATAGATTTCCGAACTGTGAAGAAGCGGTGAGAATTTTGGGAACTCCCGGGTGGGAGCAACCAACTAAAACGACCAAGCCTTTATTGGTTTTTATGACTAGAGACTGTTCTTCGATTTTGTTTTCGAGTTCGCCGGTAGTCCAAACACCCTCCATTATTTTCTGCGGTCCTTCAACCTCATATAGATTCATTCTAGATTCTAATTCAGCTTTTAGATGTTCGGAAAAAGACTCGGGGAGATATACGGCCATATTTGGTCTCATTACGTGAGTTAATCCTCCGATATGGTCCCAGTGTGCATGTGACAGGACTATCTTGTCAATGTTTTCTGGCTGTACGTCCAGATTGTCCAGGTTTGAGAGTAGGATATTTCCATCCCATCCAGTGTCGAAAAGTATTTTTTCTTTTTCGAGCTCGATTAAGCAAGAAAACCCCCATCCTTCTCGATAACCGGCTTTCGCGTCGTTATTATATACGATTCTGAAATCCAAATATGTTCACCTCAATAAATATATTCATCATTATCGGGAATTTCGACCGATACTTTCCTCGCTACGTCTCTAAACTTCCTAGTTCCTCCTCCCTGGCTGATGATTTTGAGAGCCTTACGGACATCCTCGAACACCATGCCGCCGAGAAAAGTCGCTCCATGTT
This sequence comes from Hadarchaeota archaeon (SeqCode), assembly GCA_964554215.1. Lineage (GTDB taxonomy): Archaea > Hadarchaeota > Hadarchaeia > Hadarchaeales > JAGGTB01 > CAYLJV01. The sequence continues at coordinate 1,180 of CAZKND010000088.1, forward strand.
CACCGAAAACTTTCTTAGATAACGGAGTCGTCGGGCCGAGGATAGCAACTTCCCTCGCACCGCTGCAGAGTTCAAGCAAACGGTCTATCGTTTTATTGACTACAGACGTTCCGGTTATTATACAGATGTCCATGTTTGGGAGGATTTTTTCCGCCGCCCAGTCAGGATAGACATCCTCCTCTTGGGGATTTCTTTCGAAAATATTGAGCTCAATATCTCCGGGAAATCTATCTATTAAAGGATCAAATCTTCCAACCATTCCAACCTTATCTTTCTGTTCGATTTCTAGGAAGTTCAAAAGTCCTCCTTTTTTTCCTGAAATATTTTGATTTATTGCAGCGTTAATCGTGGCGATGCCGACAGATGAATCTATAGCTCTATATTTGTTAGCCATTTTCGCCAGTTCGAAAGCGTTTCTCTCCAGCTCTCCTGCTGATTCTACGACTTCGCAACAGTGATTTGCTTCTTCTCGAAAAGAATATGCTATGCCTAGTTTTTGGTTATCGAGTAAAACACCTGTGTAGCTGAGGCCGATCCTTACGTCTATAGCCTCTCTTTTTACTAATTCGTCTTTCACTTGATCTAGAAGTTTTTCTACTATCATTTAGAATCCCCAAGTTGCGAGTGAATAGTATCGTTTTATTATTTAAGGTGATTAATCACGTCTCGATCATGACTGAGAATTATGTATTTATTGATCCTTCAATAACCATTCTATTTTTCCCCACATATCCTCAATTCCATCAGCTAGGTCCGAGCTAGAATATTCAGTAACAGTTT
>CAZKND010000088.1:1969-2393 GCA_964554215.1 Hadarchaeota archaeon (SeqCode)
ATCATAGCCTCAGTCGCGACATCGTTGTAAGGAAGTTCTCCAAATATGGGTATATCTTTATCTTTACAAAAATCTCTTATTTCCTCCACTTTGTCTGGGTTAATGTCGGACTTGTTTATACATACAGAAGCGTCTATTCCGAAATGGTTAGTGACTTCAAAAACTCGTTTTAGGTCATGAACGCCGGAAACTGTCGGCTCGGCGACAATCAGGACATAGTCGACACCTTTTATAGATGCTATTACAGGGCAACCAATTCCTGGAGACCCATCCACGATAATTATATCGTCATCTCCTGCAAGGTTTTGAGCTCTTCTTCTTACTTGAGTTACCATTTTTCCTGATGCTTCTTCCCCTATTTTGAGCTCCGCATAGACCATAGGGCCGAATCTCGTCTTGCCCTCATATATAGTACCGGTTTTTT
>CAZKND010000088.1:2495-3202 GCA_964554215.1 Hadarchaeota archaeon (SeqCode)
ATCTTCCACACATCGAGCATTCTTCTTCTCTCACCGCTGTTGCTGAACCTATATAGTCCTCTTCGGTGATAGTTTCAGGATTTAGGATTAGTTGAAGGTCTGAAGCATCACAGTCACAATCGGCTAAAACTGCATTCTTAGCTTGGGAAGCGAAAGCGGCTGTAATGGTTGTTTTACCAGTACCTCCCTTTCCCGAAATAACGGTAAGTTGTTTCACTCTATCATTCCCTCAATTTTTTCATAAAGATCGGAGAATTTTTCACTCCAGCCGTCAATCTCTTTGACAAAAGGCTTACCTTCCGAGTAGAGTTCAGCAATTCTTCTATCGTTTGGGATCTCCATCAGTATGGGAATTTCTTCTTCTTTACAGTATTCTTCAACTCTTTGATCTCCGATTCCAGCTCTGTTTACGATTACACCGAAGGGTATTTCTTTATGCCTAAGCATTTTTACTGAAAGCTTAAGATCGTGAAGACCGAACGGAGTAGGTTCCGTCACGAGAATACAAAAGTCAGATCCTTCAACCGCCTCCACGGACGCACATGCATTCCCTGGCGGAACATCTAATATCGCCGGTTTGTGTGGATCGGCATGTGTCTTCACCGCTTCTATGACAGAAGGTGCAAGAAGTTCCCCAGTCGTGAGGACACCATGATAAAAATCTAGTTCATTTCTTCCTCCTTCTACTTTTCCTATGATTTTTTTCT
>CAZKND010000089.1:0-3183 GCA_964554215.1 Hadarchaeota archaeon (SeqCode)
CATGATGGCGAGATTTGGGTGGAAAGTGAAAAGGGTGAAGGCAGTACTTTTTACATAGAATTCCCAAAATCAGCGGTAACTGAGGATGAAGAGGATTAATAAGGTTTTGAGTCTTTCTTCTTGAAAATAAAAAATAAGTGATATTGATTTTCCGATGCGGAAGTATCTACTCTATTTTGAATTTTCCATCGATTTTATCTTTAACCTACTTCAGCGAGGATTCTCTTTTTCTGCTTTTACTTGATTACAACCATTGTAGTTTTGGGCTTCGACTTTCCATCATTTTCACTTATATTCGGTTCTGAAAAATTTGAGAACTTATATTTTATTATCTCTGGAATAAAATCTTAGAAGAGAGGAGGTAAAGAGATGGAAGATGCGATAAGAGTTTGGATAGACGGAGCTTCTAGAGGAAATCCTGGTAAAGCTGGGGCAGGCATTGTGATTAAAGATAGTGATGGTGATGTATTGGATGAGATATCAGCATATTTGGGGGATGATTTAACAAATAATCAATCTGAATATTCTGCTTTGGTAAACGCGTTAGAATTTTGTGTTGATCAGGGCTTTAAAGAGGTCAGGATATTTTCTGATTCTGAGCTTCTCGTCAAACAGATGAATGGTGAATATGATGTAAAATCGGAAAGTATTCTGAAACTTTATGGAAAAGCGAGAAGTTTGGAGTCAGAATTTAGTGAGGTTGAGTATAATCATGTTCCAAGAGATGAAAATGAGGCTGCTGATGATTTGGCGAATAAGGCGATTGATGGAGAGTGACCGGAAAGTAAAATATTTTTCCGTAATGTCTTGAGTGGTTTTTGGTTTTAAGTTCGGTTTTTGTTTACCTTGAAACAGAGGGATAGATTCTTATAATTATGTGTTCTAATTTGAATTGAAAGATTGTTTTTAAGGGGGTGAGAATATGGTAAATGTTTCTGAAGAAGGCGAAGTTTATGAATGTGCTATTTGCGGTAATGTAGTAGAGGTCACAGAGGCTGGTGGTGGTGAACTGGTTTGTTGTGGCCAACCGATGGATTTGGTAGAATGATAGTGTAGACACTTTTTTCGTAAAAGTAATAGCTAAATAAAATTAAATATAAATATCTTGAAGAAAAATAGAGGATGAAAATATGTCAGATGAAGAGACTTCTAAGCTGTATTGGCTACTACCAATCTTGTTTAATTGGATTGGTGGTCTCACAGGATGGCTTGCTCTGAAGGATAGGAACAGAGAGAAAGCAGATAATGTATTGATTGCAGGAATAGTAATTCTTGGATTAGAAATGTTGGCTGCAGGAACTTGGATGGCCACTCTTATGTTCTAATAATTAATGCCAGTGACTTCGGAGTTTATCCGCTTTTTTTATCTAAAAAAGAGTTGTTTTTAGTTGGTGTTTAGTTCAATATCTTCTATTAGAGCTGGTTCACTTTCAGGGGCGTTGAACTGTACTTTGATTTGCACGGCGTTAACCTCTCCCAGGTTCTCGGGGTTTTGATGCCATTCTGTCCAGCTTTCACCTTGATCTGTGCTTCCTTTCCATTCTACTGTATATTTTTCGAGTTCGTAGTTTTCTATGGTTAGACCGGTAATTGTCTTGTTTTCTTGATAGTAAGCTTTTGAGAAGTAACCGATTCCTTGGGAACCCTTTTTGATTTTGAACCAATTGTCTCTCTGCACTCTTAGATTCTCGTTCTTTTTTCTCAGACTAAGGTCGGAAGATACGATGTGCATTTTTTCTTCCCCTAGTTCGATAGGTTGAGCCAGCCTCATTGTATAGCTTTCTACGTCCCTGTTTCCGCTTATCCATCTTGTTTTTATCTCGACTTTATTCTCCCCATCTTCCATATCGAAATAGTAGATTGCCCCTCTACCTGTGAAATAGCTATTTTTTGGAGAATGGAAGTAGTCAAGTATTGGAGGATTTTTCAGATTATTTCTCAATCCTTCCTTGCTCACTTCCGGATCGGTTTTAGTAGCTGGTGTGTTATATTTGTATTTGTTTAGTAATGAACCAAGGAAGCCAACTCTGGCAACGGCCCAGTTGTGGTGGATATCCACAATTGGCATGTTAAGAAAATAATTTTGAGGGATTTTGTTTGGCTGATATTTTCTTTCTGTTTCGTCTATTTTTTTGCCATCAACGAATTTTCCTACGTTTTCTGCTCCTATTTTGAGGTCTTGATCAAATAGTGAGGGGTTGTCTCTCATCCTGTAATCCGTGTGCATGTGTCCTGAAAGGTGAGCAACTATCGAATTCTCATATTCCCTTAGAATATTTTTGTATTTTTCCGATATATGTTTCCAGTTTGGATTACTTCCATAGTACCAGGTTTCGGAAAAGGCTACAGTGCCCTGATTTTCTCCTGTTATTTGAGTATGACTCATGACGAATATGTTGTTTGAACCGGAATATTTTTTTAGTTGATTTTCGAGGAATTCGAACCTTTTTTGAGGTATTGTGGATTGCAAATAAGTTCCGTCTCTTTCAGGGGAGTGTTCTTCTGAGATGAGGATGAAGACATTGTTTCCTTTTTTGAGAACCTTAGTACCTGAAATCCGACCTACCTTTGTAAAATATTCTGTTCCGCATGACCCTACTCCGTATATATGGTTTTTATCGTGATTTCCTAACAAGTCATAAACAGTAGTATCTAAATCATCAATCCATTTATCGTATCCAACCCACTCATTTTCTGTAGTGTGAGCGGTTAGATCGCCAAGTCCAAATGCGTAATCTGGATTAGTCTTATTGATTGTGTCTTGGGTTAGTCGAGGCATGTTATAAGCGGGTCCGCCTATATCTGTCTCAGTGCCCATATCTTCGTCTGCTATATGTGGGTCTGCAAAAAAAGCCATTCTTACCTCGTCATTTTCAGGATAGGTTTCCTGATTGGATCTTCCAGGGAGGGCATTTCTTAAGGTGAATCCTCCTATCATGAGGATTGCAAACCAAACAATCAGTATTATACTTAGTACTTTCTTCGTTCTCAATTCAAAACCCTCGTATAGAATATGTATTTTTTAGTTTTAATGTTTGGCTAGCTCTTTTGAAGCAAATAGATTCCTTAAAGTGCGTCCTAGCTTATAAAAATTTGAATAAGCATAGTTTGAGTGTCGTTTTCTTTGAGAAAAGTTTTGTAATGTTTGGATGATGAGAATGGAGAAAGGAGAAACGGTTTTTA
>CAZKND010000090.1:0-910 GCA_964554215.1 Hadarchaeota archaeon (SeqCode)
AAGCAGAAGACGGCATACGAGATCAGCCTCGGTCTCGTGGGCTCGGAGATGTATATAAGAGACAAGCTCTCGGCCCCCATGTCACAGAAAAGTTTACCAAAGCAAAGAGAAGCGAATGGAACAACTACAAAGCACAAGTAAGCAAGTGGGAAATTGAAGAATATTTAAAAGAATTCTAGACCTCCAAAAAGTCAATACTGGAGGTTTTTAACTATTTTTTATTAAATAATGGAAATAAATAATCCGCCTAGCCCTTCAACCGATCCATTATCGACTCAGCAGCCTTCCGACCATCACCCATTGCCAGAATGACTGTTGCCACTCCTGAAACCGCATCTCCTCCGGCGAAAACTCCGTCTTTTGTAGTCATTCGGGTATTTTCGTCTATAATTATTCCACCCCAATCCTTCACTTCAACACCTGGAGCATTTTGATAAAACACTTTATTCGGTTGCTGACCTATAGCGATAACCGCCGCATCAAACTCCTCTCTAAAATTAGAGTCTTCTACTCTCTCCGGGCTTGGCCTTCCACTACTATCAGGCTCACAAAGTTCAGTTTCACACAACTCTATCTCTTTCAACCACCCATCCTCATCACCGATAAACCTAACCGGATTACAGAGACAATCAAACTGAACCCCCTCCTCCCTCGCATGCTCAATCTCCTCATCTCTTGCTGGGGAGTATTCAACAGTCCTCCTATACACAATATGGCTTTCCGCACCTAGTCTTAATGCTGATCGTGCGGAGTCCATCGCAACATTGCCCGCGCCGATAACCGCAACCTTATCCATATCAGTGATCGGAGTATCGTACTCCGGAAATTTGTACGCCTTCATCAAATTAATTCTCGTAAGGAACTCATTAGCAGAATAAATCCCTTTCAGATTCTCACCCTCAAGACCCAA
>CAZKND010000090.1:969-3138 GCA_964554215.1 Hadarchaeota archaeon (SeqCode)
CTATTCAACCTAATCTCAACCCCAAGTTCATCCAGATAATCCAACTCATGATCAATAACATCATTAGGTAACCTAAACTCAGGAATACCATACTTCAAAACACCACCCGGCTCATGAAGAGCCTCATACATAGCGACATCATAACCCTCAAGAGCAAGCATACCAGCACAAGTAACACCACTCGGACCAGACCCAACAATCCCGACCTTTTCATCACGCCGCTTATCAACCTCCGGCACACTTTCCAGATTTTTCTCCCTGGCATAATCCGCAACAAACCTCTCAAGCTTCCCGATATTTATAGGATCACCAACCTTACCCAACGTACACTCCCTCTCACACTGATCCTCCTGAGGACACACCCGACCCGTAATAGCCGGAATGAAATTAGTCTCCTTCAAGGTTTCTAGAGCTTTTTCGAACTCTCCATCCGCAATCTCCCCGATAAACCTAGGGATATCGATCTCCACAGGACAACCATCAACACACGGCTTATTTTCACACTGAAGACACCTCTGAGCCTCCTCCACCGCCTGCTCAGGACTATACCCGAGCGGAACCTCATCAAAATCATCAACTCGTTCTTTGGGTGATCTTTCAGGAACTTCAATTCTTTCTTCCTCAGGACTCACGACAAGCACACCCCTCATGTTCTTCTTCCCAACGCTCCATAGCCTCTTCCTCCTGATCCTCAAACATCTCCAACCTCTGCAACAACCTCTCAAAATTAACCTCATGACCATCAAAACCAGGACCATCAACACACGCCAGCTTACTCTCCCCACCAACCTCTACCCTACAAGACCCACACATACCAGTCGCATCCAACATGATAGAATTAAGACTAACCTTGGTAGGGATGTTATGTTCCTCCGTAATATCGCAGATAACCTTCATCATTATAGGCGGACCGACAGCATGAACCAAATCAATATCTTCCTCCTCGATAAGTTCCTCCAACACGTCACTAGTAAATCCCTCACGGCCATAAGTACCGTCGTCGGTTGTTATATATAGTTCATCCGTGCATGCTTTGTCCATTTCGTCTTCACATATAACTAAATCTTCTGTTCTGAATCCGGATATTACGGTGACGTTATTTCCCGCATCTTTCAAAGCCTTAGCGACAGGAAACACTTCAGGCGTCCCCACCCCCCCACCAATACATACCACATTTCCATATTCCTCTATCTCAGCCGCATTACCCATCGGACCAATCACATCAAGAAGCTCATCACCCTCCTCATAAGTATCCAACTCATAGGTGCTTTTCCCGACCTTCTGAAAAATCATAGAAACTGTCCCTTTCCCTTTATCCTTCTTGTAAAAAGTCAAAGGAATACGCTCCCCCCTCTCATGCATTCTAACCACAATAAATTGACCAGGTTTTATCTTTTCAGCCACTAACGGCGCCTCTACTTCAATTTCTGTCATTTCTTTATTGAGTTTCTCAATTCTTTTTATTTCATGTGTCTCTAACTCATTAGCCATGGTATTACTAATAATCATCCTTATCATGATTCTTTAAAATACTTCAGGTGCCGTATCAATAAATAAGATTCCACAATGCTCATATTATGATCGATAATTTACAGGTCTCGGAACTCTCACGAAAAGCGGACAAAACAAGATAACACAACCTCCATTTTCAGGACTTATTTAGAATCTTTACTCTTATTTTACTAAGACTTTTATCGGTCTTGATCTCGAAATCAAGTAGCTCAACATAGTTACTGATAATTTCCTCCACGTAATCTACTGCTCTCGAATCCATTGAAAGAGTATAATGGTTTTGGGAAGTCTTCTTCATTCTAAAAAGCTTGAACTTTTCCAATCTAACCAACAGGTCTGCCGGGGTCTCTATGATGTTAGAAAACTCACTCCGGTGAGCTTCCACCACTCGTTTGTTTTTTCCTGAAAGTCTTCGTCTTCCAAAGGAACATGGTCTAAAAGAGTAAGCCAGCGATCTCTATCTAGAATAATATGGTCTTCTTCGTCCAGAAGATTTGCGTAATCCAGCAATTCATCTCTATCCATATCTTCCAAATTTTCCAAATTTTCCAAAACTTCAAAATATGTTTTCAATGCGCCCTTATTTCTTTACTCTTTGACGTTCCAGATTTCTGCGCTTCTTTCTCCAAGGCATTTTTAATTCCCGATCTATAGTTA
>CAZKND010000091.1:0-3115 GCA_964554215.1 Hadarchaeota archaeon (SeqCode)
TTGCATTAGTTTAAGAAAAAATCAGTTTCTAGTTCTTTATGTTTTCATCGCTCTCTTCAATCTTATCTTTCAAATCTTCTCGATAGGACTTCACCTTTTCAGAAAGAGAAGGTTCCTTGAAAGAAAGAATCTTCAGAGCCGCCAACGCAGCGTTCTTCGGTTCTAACACAACCATGGGGCTAACTCCACTCGGCATCCTTAGGGAAGAGAAAATGTCCGCTCCTGAAAAAGTATCCGAATAGGGAGGACACGCTAAAACCGGAGAAGTTGTATTCGCATCTACAAAGCCGGAAAGTGCATTCGACCTTCCCGCCACGGTTATGTAAACTATACTTTCCTCTTTCTCGTACTCATCTAAGATATCTAAGACTTTCTCAGGCGTTTTGTGTGCGGAACCTATCCTAACATCATAATCTACATCTACTTCTGAAAGAAAATCAGTAGCGGGTTCGATAAAATCTTCATCTTTCTCTGAGCCTAGAATAAAAACTACTTCATTCGACATAATCATCATTACCCAGTTAAAATATTAAAACTCTGCCATCCGCACCTACAGAATATTCTTCAAGTCCCCAACTACATCCTCGAAATCTCTAACGTCGAAAAAATCTATACCAATATACTCATTTGCACCTGCTTGATACATCTCACTAACTAAATCTTCTATTCCCAAAGGACGAGGCTCTCTGTCTACGAGCTTCTTCCAATCCTTTATGCCTTCTTTTTTGGCTTTCTCTTTTGCTTCCTTAACCTCTTCAACCCATTCAGGCTGTTCTTTTTTGTAAGCCTGTCTCAGAACTTCCTTACTAACCTGAACACCGTCAAAAGTAAATCTGGCTTCATCAAAAGTGCCAGCGACATCTCCTAATATTACTTCACCGTCACGATAAAGGAACTCAAACTTTCCATCATCATGTCTCAAACCCACCTTTTCCGCTCTTTCAGTTATAATCTGATTAATTTCATCAGTTATCTCATAAATTTTCTGGAGCGACATTCCCGAAATTCTTTCGGCCTCTTCATCATCAATATACCTATCTTGCTCTTCGAGCTTTGTAGAAGCTTCTAAAATAGGATCTTTCAAAGATACAGGCTCATCTGGCCATTCATCTATATCTAAATTCAGTTCTTGAGGGTCGTATCTTCTTCTGGCTGAGGACCCTTTAGGTATCCTATTCCTATATATTATCTCTAGAGGAATCAGGTAGTTATCGGCGGAAGAATTATGTAATTTTGTATAATCATATTTTCCATCTTCAAACTCAGGCTCTATTACATTCACCAATTCTACATGCATTTCTGCGGAAGGATTTTCAAGTTCGTCAAGTTTTTTTATCTCTCCTTCTTCTTCCATGCCTTTGTAATGGGTCTCGATTCCCTCTTGCTCTACTACTTCAAAGGTGTGAGCACCCATCAGAGCCAAAGCTTCTCCTTTCTTGCTAATATTCTTCGGCATCTCCCCCCAATCAAAAACAGAATATCTGTCAGAAAAATGAAATACTCCATGACCTGAATCATCGTCAGTTGGATCCTCACGAATCTCTAAATCTTTAACACTTCCCATATTATCCAATCTATATATTTACAATTTGTTTATTAATTCTTTCACTAAATATCAAGAAAGTTAAAAATCGATATTGAACGATGAAAAAATTTCCAAATTGGGAAAGATTCTTGAAAACGGTTTTATTATTCTAAACAAAACCTAAGATGATAAACCATGATAAACAAAAAGAAGATCTCAGAAACTCTATCTGATTATGGCGATGATTTAACTATCGGAGTACTATGTTCTCATTCCGCCCTCCAGATAATTCACGGTGCAAAACTTGAAGGATTCAATACTATTGGTATCTGTCCTGAGGAGAGAAAGGAAACCTACAGCGCTTTTCCAAAAGCGAAGCCCGACGAATTTTTAACAGTCGACAAATTTGGAGATGTGCTGAAAGAAGAGAACCAGAACAAGCTCATGGATAAAAACACCATAATAATTCCTCACGGATCCTTTGTAGAATACGTAGGTGCTGAAAACTTACTGAACGAATTCGAAGTCCCAATTTTTGGAAATAGAGACTCACTTCGACAGGAGGGAAAAAGAAGTAAACAAAGAGAATGGCTGGAAAATTCCAACGTACAAATGCCAAAATATTACAATGATCCTTCAGAGATAGACGAGAAAGTATTTGTAAAATTCAGCGGCGCGAAAGGAGGGAGCGGATTCTTCACTGCAAGATCTGAAGAAGAATTCGAAGAGAAAATTTCGGAAAAGTTGGATAAAGGACTCATTTCAGAGGAAGATTTAGAGGATATCGAAATTCAAGAATTTGTTCCTGGAATAAGATATTATCCACATTATTTCTATTCGCCATTTTACGATCATGGATTCAACATGGACGAAGGTTCATTGGAAATATTGGGGATGGATAGAAGAGTAGAACCTATAGACGAAGTTTATAGAGGCCTACCCGACATGTCGGATGAATTCTTCGACTATACTGTAACGGGAAATGAACCACTGGTAATAAGAGAAAAACTTCTGGTCGACCTAATGAAGATAGGTAGAAAAGTCATAAGAGAATCTTCAAACCTATTCTCACCAGGTTTAATAGGACCGTTCTGTCTCGAAACTGTATATCATCCTAATAGAGGATTCACCGTCTTTGAAATTTCGGGGAGAATAGTAGCAGGTACAAACCTATTCCCAACAGGATCGCCCTACTCCGATTATTACTTTGACGAACCTATGTCGGTTGGAAGAAGGATAGCGAGAGAAATAAAGTCAGGGCAAGAGAAAAAACAACTGGATAGGATAATTTATTGAAAACGAATTGGTGTAAACCTTGGCAAAAAATAAAGAAATAAAGAGAAAAGATATTCAGCAGATTGCTTCTGAATACGATAAAGAAAATATTACGATTGGAATTTTTGGCTCTCATTCAGCTTTGCCTATAGGATATGCAGCAAAAAAAGCCGGACTTCCTACAATGTTGATAACAAAAAAAGGAAGAGATAAAACCTATTCTAAACACAACTCCTCGTTATATGACAATATTTTAACTTTAGATGATTGGAGCGAAATGCTATCTGAAGATAATCAAGAGAGGATGAGGGAAGA
>CAZKND010000092.1:0-3065 GCA_964554215.1 Hadarchaeota archaeon (SeqCode)
AATCCAGGGGCATCTACCTTTTAATTTTTTTCTTAGTTTGCGGAGAACAGTAATCGAACTATATTCAACTTAGATGAAAAAATTCAACCCGTCGACCATTTTACAATCATGTCCCCCTCCTCCGCCCCAATATCCTCACCAATCAATGGACATTTCACCATCAAGAGAAAGAAAATATTTGCATTAACCTCACTGAACGCCTCATAATTCGCTTGACCTTTGCTTATAACCAAATCAGCTTTACCTAATCGATTTTTCATTTCTTCCGAAACACTATCCAAATTTTCGATCTCACTTATCTCAGCCATTTCGTCAATTCCCACAAGTTCTGCGTCTTCCCTCATCGCATCGTTAAGAATAGGCGAACCTTTGACAAAAAATTCAATTTCCTTATCGTCTAACTCACTCAATAACAATTTATCAAAAACTATTTCCCCCGTATTATCAGAAAGATAGATTATCCTCTCAGACTCCTCTAATTCCCTTTCAAAATCATTGAAAAAGTCTATCTCAAACTCTTTCTCCAAATTTTCTTCCACTACCTCCTCCAAAACAAATTCCCTATCAGGCCCAAAATCGATTACGTTTCCTAAAATTGAAAGTTTTGTAGCGGTTTTTAGCTTATTTTCAGAATCAGAAACTAATTTTCTCAACTCTGGATACATATCCATAGCTTTTTCATTAAACTCGTCTTTCAAATCCTTATAGGGATCATCCACACTAGTAACTTCACTTACAATCCTAATCGCCGTATGTGAAATATTCAAAGGGTTACCATCCCAATCAACTTCGCTTAATTTGGAACTTACTTGTTTCAGAGCTTCTTTCTGTTTCTTTTCATCGTCGGTTGCCATTCTACTAGCTTCTAAAGCTTGCCTCATGGCACACGGAACACAATCTAGATAAGCTTTCATATTCCCAACCTATACCTTGTATTAATAAAAAGCAAAGTGAGTCCCTTTAATATTTCATTTTCCCGATAGCATCTTCCGCAGCATTTGGAAGTTGATACGCGACCGGTGAAGCAGTGAGAGCCGGATGTGTACCCATCTGAAGTGTGGCAATCTCGTCGGCAGTCATGCCTGACTGAATGCAAGACCCTATAACATTGATAAATTCTCCACCACAAAAGCCCCCAACTACCTGGCCACCCATAAGAACTCCTGTATCCCGGTTGAAAGTAAGCTTTACCTTAGTCTCCTTCATCCCTGGCATCTTACCAGGATGTCTATTTGGAGCTGAAAAAGAACCAGTTACAATATTATACCCCTCTTCTTTAGCCGCCTTTTCAGAAAGTCCCGCTACTGCAAAAGCTGTATCACCAATCTTGGTCGAGTATATACCTACCTGGCCTGGATTTTCCCTTTCCAAACCGAAAAGATTGGAACCGGCTACTCTAGCCTCCATAGTAGCAATAGAAGCCAGCATAATCTGATTCGGTTCTCCAGTAAAGAAAGATCTCTTCTCCGCGCAGTCACCGCAAGCAAATATATCCTCATCCGAGGTTTTCATATGATTGTCAACATAAATCGCTCCATTTTCTCCGATTTTCAACCCTGCATCCTTAGCTAACTCTACATTTGGCTCTGACCCTATGGCAACAATTACTGCATCAGCATCAACCTTTTCTCCATTTTCCAACCTAACGCCATCGACTTTATCTTCCCCCAATATTTCTTCCACGCTATTACCGTTCAAAATCTCCACTCCGTTCGCTGATATCTCCTCTTCAGCCCTCTTACAAAGTTCTGGATCGAAACCGCCCAACATTAAGCAGTGAGGAAGTTTTTCTATAATCTTAACATTAGTATCACTTCTTTTACGACACTCATCACCTAACTCAATTCCAATAAATCCTCCACCAATTATAACTAAATCATCGGCATTATCCACTGCATCTAAAACTTTTTGGAGATGGGGAACACTTTTCTCAATTAAAAAAACGTTTTCTTTGCCCTTCCCGGAAATAGGAGGGTCAATGGGTTTTGAACCAGTGGTTATGACCAGTTTGTCATATGCTATTTGTTTTCCACTCTGAACCTCAAGAACATTCTCGTCTTTATCTATTTTCTCAACCTCATCCACTAATAATCCGATGTCATCATTTTCTAGTGCCGCATCTGGAATGATATTGTCTTGAGGGGAATCAACCGTTCCAAAAATATAAGGTATACCACATGGGATAGGAACTTGCTCTTCTTTTCTAATTACAAGTATATCTTTTTCAGGATAATTCCTACGAGCTGTCTTAGCCGCCGTTATTCCTGCTGGTCCACCTCCTATAACCGCAATATCTATTTCTTGCATGCTATTTCACCTCATCTAATTTTTTTTTAACATTTTTCTTAATATTTATTCATTTTAATTTTATCTATATTTACACTCAGAATATTCTCCCTCTTCCAAATAAACTCTAAAGTGATCCAACCATAAGGGGTCCTCCGGAGAATTTTCAACAAATTCTAAAAATTTTTCTAATTTATTAATCGTCTGATCTTCGATGAAATGTTCCATTTGGCAAGCATCTATCTCAGCATGCTTTTCCTCAATTCCGAAGAGCTCTAAAAAATCTGTCAAAGTTTCATGTCTTGTCTTTATTTCTTTAGCAAGTTTGCTCCCTTTCTCCGTAAGATAAATTCCACCATACTTTTCGTGATCGACAAGATCCTTTTTATTCAAACGGTCAACCATCTCCGTCACGCTAGGTGCCTTATGGCCTAAATAATCAGCTAACTTAGAGATAGTTACTTCCCCCTCTTCTGAGATAATGTCTATGGACTTCAAATAATCCTCTTCACCGCTAGTCAAATGAAAATCCTCAAAACCTCTATTCTCTATTTTCCTTCTTGAAGTGGGTAATTGTCCCTTAGATACTATTTCTGACTCTTTCTTCTGCATTTCTTCCCTCTCCATCATTACTCTTTGAATATATATTCAATATTAAAGGTTTTCATGTATTCCAACACATCAACTAGAAAAAAATCCCATACTTGAGGCTAAATTAAAATACCCACACTAAAAGAAGTCAGAAGGAATTAATTACAAAATCCCTTACTTAGCCTCAC
>CAZKND010000093.1:0-3014 GCA_964554215.1 Hadarchaeota archaeon (SeqCode)
GAGTAATTTTAAGATTATCTAGGTTGTTTGATTAGTATGGTTAAGTTAGAGGATTCGGTTATTGCTAAACTTTCGACTCATGGGACTGAATTTGAAGTATTAGTCGATCCTGATCTTGCTCTAGATTTCAGAGCAGGTGAGGATGTCGATATTAGAGATGTTTTGGCGTCGGAGAAAGTTTTTAAAGATTCTAGTAGGGGTAAGAAAGCTTCTGAGAGTAAGATGGAAGATATTTTTGGTACTTCTGACCCGTTGGAGGTGGCGAAGGAGGTTATCAATGAGGGTGACATTCAGGTAACTACTAGGCAAAGGAAGGAGATGAGGAAGAAACGGAGGAAGGAATTGATACATCTCATTTCTAGACGCGCGATAAATCCTCAGAAGGATATTCCGCACCCTCCGAAGAGGATTAGGAATGCTTTGGAACAGACTAATTTCCAGGTCGATCCGTTTAAGAATGCGGAGGAACAGATGCAAGATGCCGTTGAGGTTTTGAGACCGATCATTCCTTTGAGTTTTGAGACTAGGAAGATTTTGGCAAAGTTCCCTCCTGAGTACGGCGGTAAGGCTCATAGGGTCGTGGAGGGTGAAGCTGATATTATGGAAGATGAGTGGTTGAACGATGGGTCTTGGGCAGTGAAGGTTGAGATCCCTGCTGGGATGCAGTCTGATTTTTTCAAAAAGGTAAATGATTTAACAAGTGGGGAAGTAGAAACAAAGGTGGTTGATGAAGAATGAAAGTAGAAGAAAGAGAATTCGTGGTTCCCGGTCAGCTCTTAGCTGAGGGAGATTATCTCTTAGGCGACGGTGTCTTCAGAGATGATGATGCTGTCAGAGCTTTGCAAATGGGGTTGGCTGATAAGCGTGGTAAAAAGATTAGAGTTATTCCTTTGGAAGGTAGATACATTCCGAAAGAGGGAGATCGGGTGATAGGGACTGTTGTTGATGATTATTATGCTGGGTGGATGTTGGATATAGGTTCACCTTATCAAGGTCGACTGTCCGT
The DNA here is from genome assembly GCA_964554215.1 of Hadarchaeota archaeon (SeqCode). Lineage (GTDB taxonomy): Archaea > Hadarchaeota > Hadarchaeia > Hadarchaeales > JAGGTB01 > CAYLJV01. The sequence goes on from CAZKND010000093.1 coordinate 1,007, forward strand.
TTCGGATCTTGAACAGAGGAAGGTCGATTTGAATAGGCACAGTTTGGATGAGTTTTTGGAGGCAGGTGATACTGTGGAAGCTATGGTTAGTGATGTTGATGAGTTGATGGATGTTACTTTGGAGGTAACTGATGATCAGAGAGGTAAGATTTCTGGCGGTAGGCTCATTGAGATTAATCCTTCTAGAATACCTCGTGTTATAGGTAGCAAGGGGTCGATGATTAGAATGTTGCAAGATGTGGGCAATTGTGAATTATCCGTTGGTCAGAATGGTCAGATAATGGTTTGGGGGGATAGTGAGGAGGATACGGAGAAGGTTATCGAGGCTATATTAATGATAGAGGATAAAGCACACACGAGTGGTCTTACTGATAGAGTTCGTGAATTTTTAGAAAAAGAATAAAAGGAGGTTAAACATGGGAAAAGAAATTGAACAATTCATTGATGAAGACGGAAAACGGTTAGACGGTAGAAAGCCTAAAGAGATGAGGTCTCTGAATATAGAGGCTGGTTTCTTAGATAAGGCAGATGGATCGGCTTATTTGGAATTGGGCGATAACAAGGCAATTGCGTCCGTTTATGGACCTAGAGAGATGCATCCGAGACATTTGCAGAAAACCAATCGTGCGGTTCTAAGAGTTCGCTATAACATGGCACCATTCTCTGTTGAAGACAGAAAACGGCCCGGTCCAAGTAGACGGGCTACGGAAATTTCGAAAGTTGCTAGAGAAGCGTTGGAGCCTGCTGTTTTTCTTGAAAGATACCCAAGAGCAGTGATAGATGTTTCTATGGAGTTGCTTCAGTCTAGTGCTGGCACTCGAACTGCAGGAATAACGGCAGCATCGGTAGCTTTAGCTGATGCCGGCATCCCTATGAGGGATTTGGTTTCCTCTATAGCTTCTGGTAAGGTCGACGATACGATTGTTTTGGACCTTAGGAAGGAAGAGGATATGTCCGGTTCTGGCGATATGCCGATTGCTTACATGCCACAAAAAGAAAAGTTGACGTTGTTGCAGATGGATGGGGACTTTGAGCCTCATGAATTCGAAGAAGCGATAGATCTTGCAATTGAGGGCAGTAAAGATGTTTATGAAAAGCAGAGAGAAGCCCTTGAGAATAAATATTCAAAGGTGGATGAAGATGAGTGAAAGAGAAATAATTTCCACGGTAAAGAAAGATTACATTGTGGATCTGGCTGAAGAAGGAAAGAGAGTAGATGCTAGAGATATGGATGAATACAGAGAGATAAGCGTTGAGACAGATTGGGCTGAGAATGCAGAAGGATCAGCTTTAGTCAAGCTCGGAGATACTCAAGTTCTTGTCGGTGTGAAAACAGAGAAAGGTACACCTTATCCGGACAATCCGGAAGAGGGTGTGTTGATTACGAATGCTGAATTGGCTCCTATGGCTCATGAGTCTTTTGAGTCAGGACCACCTGGAGAAGAGACGACTGAGCTAGCTAGAGTTGTTGACAGAGGCATCAGAGAATCGGAAATGATCGATTTGGAAGAATTGTGTATTGAACCTGAAGAAGAAGTTTGGATGGTTCATATAGACATTCATGTTCTTGATCATGACGGCAATTTGATAGATGCTTCGTCGCTTGGAGCGATATCGGCACTATTGTCAGCAGAGCCACCTGAGGACGAAGATTGGAAGGCCTCGGGCTTTCCGGTAGTTAAGAAACCAGTGACTACGACCGTTGCTAAGATTAAGGACAAAATAGTTGTTGACCCTTGTCTCGTCGAGGAGCAATCTATGGACGCGAGATTTTCGATATCGACTCTTGAGAACGGAAACATCTGCGCGATGCAGAAAGGTGGATCAGGAACTTTGTCGAAGGAAGATTTATTAAAGGCGCAAGAACTAGCAGAAGAGAAGTCAGAAGAATTGCTCGAAAAGGTAGAATAAGGTAGGATAAAAGATGCCAGAAAAGCAAAAACAAAATAAAACCGGTTCCGCAGGCAGATTCGGCCCTAGATATGGAACTAAAGCTAGAGAGAGGACT
>CAZKND010000094.1:0-1285 GCA_964554215.1 Hadarchaeota archaeon (SeqCode)
GAGTCGGCGCTCGGTCTGGATGATGGTTCTGGCGAGTTGAATGTTCTTTTTGAGGATCCTAGTCTCGTTGAGGATGTTGATGTCGGTGACAAGGTTCGGGTTTTTGGAACGCCTTTGAGTGTTGCGGATACCCAGGAGCTACATGCGGATATTATACAGAGTATGGATGAGTTGGATCTTGATCTATATAAGAAAGTTCGGGATGAAGTTAGAAAATTTGAAAAGGAACTTGAACAATAGCAGTTTGAGGGTTTGACTTGAGAATAAAGATGGATGATTCAAAAGTTTGGAAGAACTGTATTGGAGCTATATCTAACCTTATAGATGAGGTAAATTTCGAATTTGGTGAAGAAGGTATCGAGATGAAGGCGATGGATCCTTCTCACGTAGCTCTCTCGGACTTCCAACTATCTTCCGATGCTTTCACCGAGTATGATTTAGAGGAACCTCTAAAGATCGGCGTGGATCTTGCCGAGATGGACAAGATAATGTCTCGAGCTAAGAAGAACGATGTTTTTGTGATGGAATTTGACGAGAGTGAAAATAGATTAAGGCTCCAGTTTAAAGGAGCTTCAACTAGAAGGTTTAGCCTTCCTGTTTTGGATGTCGAGGAGGAAGATCTTCCAGAGCCGGAATTGGACTTTACGGCGACTGCGGAGGTTACTGCAGGATCGATAAGTGAAGGTTTGAAGGATGCGGACCTGGTTGGTGACAATGTTAGGTTTGAACTTTCTGAGGATAAGTTCCTGATGAAGATAGAAAGCGACACGGGAAGTGCAGAGATGGAGCTTTCCACCGAAGACGAGGGTTTAGAAAAGCTAGAAGTTGAGGAAACTTCGTCAGCGATGTATAACATCGATTATTTAGAGGACATGTTTAAAGCTTCGAGTTCAAACGATATAGTACAGGTCAATCATGGCGTCGATTTACCTATCCAGATAATCTTCCAGATTGCTGATGGTGGAGGCCGTCTAAGGTTTCTTTTAGCCCCGCGAGTTGAAACTGAGTAGGGCGGTGGCGATGCCGACTGAAAACTACATTGCTGTTTTAGATCCTTTCTCTAAAGAGGGAAAGGAGATTGTGAACGAATCTCCTCCATTTGATTCTATGCCTGACAGGATTAAGGAGAGAGCGGTCGATAGAGTGGATCAAGATTCGGGTTCAGAAGTAAGAGTTGATTTTGAAGAGAAAGAGGTTAAGGAAGAGGTGCTTTCTTTTTATTTAATGTGTCAAGGGGTTGCTTCTGTTTCTTATCCATATTCTAACGAAGTTAGGACCATAGTTG
>CAZKND010000094.1:1295-2968 GCA_964554215.1 Hadarchaeota archaeon (SeqCode)
TGTTTAGAAGAGGATATGAGGATCTCTGTTTAGAGATTATCGGACGTTCTTTTAGATTTAGAGAGTTGGATAGGGATGACGGTGATGTAAAACTCGGCTCGAAAAATATTCCGGAAAGCGATCTCTACAAATTGAGAGATATCCAGTTAGAAAAAGACGATATAGGAAGGGTTGATGAGGAGATACTCGAGCAATATATGCCTAAATACGCTATTAGGTGGACAGATTTGGTTCCGCTTATAGAGCATAGACGTATAGATTTGACCGATCAATATATTGTTGAGGGATGGGCTCTGTTGACTCCTAAACAGTTATGGAGTTTCTTTGCGAATTATATCGGCGGTGAGGTCGAGGACTATATCGAGGGTCTATATGACGATTTTTCGAGGGATGGTTCTCCTTCTGATGTTCTTGAAGAGGTTGGGGGGAGGATTTCGGAGAATGTTCCGGAGGAGAGGAGGGAGAGTAGAGCTGCTCAGGTTGAGGGTGGAGAGTTAGAATCGGGGTCTTTTCCTCCGTGCGTGAAGAGATCTATGGAGGGTGTTGGTGAAGGTAATCGGAATTATGCGATAGTTGTTTTGCTTACTTCGTTTTTGTCATATGCTAGGATATCTCCGTCTGGAAAGGCGGATAATAGAGTTGCTGATTTTGTCGAGGATATCTCCGTTATCGAAGAGGATATTGTTCCTCTAATTTTTGAGGCGGCTGAGAACTGTAAACCTCCTCTCTTTAAGGATCAACCGCAGGATAAAGCTAATGTTTACTACCACATGGGGTTCGGGATGACTACGCAGCCACGTTTGAGAGATAGTGGTAAGTCGAAATGGTATAGTCCGCCTAATTGTCGGAAGATAAAGACCGAGGCTCCTGGTCTTTGCCATCCTGATGATTTATGTTCCGAGATAAAGAATCCGCTAACTTATTACTATAAGAAAAAGTCACAGAGCTCTAGCTCTGGGGAGTGATAGGAATGAAGGAGATGAGGCAAGCGTCCGAGGAGGAGAGAAGACAGTATTATCAAGAAGAGTGGTCCTCTAGCGATCTGCCGGACTATGTCCTACACACTTTGTCTTTGAGGGAGTTCGGTTTTGACCATAACGGTGAAGGGCCTAACGATAGATATAACCAATTCACGACGCAGGATCAGCTTTCCGAATTTCTTCAGGAGAATTATCCTTACGCTACCTATAGCAGTGTCGCTCTCCATGAGAAGCCTTCGGAGAGAAAGAGGTGGATAAAGTCCGAACTTGCTTTCGATATCGATGCTAAGGATTTGCCGTTCAAAAGTTGTGATTGTACCGGTGGGGATGTTTGTGAACTTTGTCTAAACGATGCGAGGAGGGTGACAGCTTCTTTTGCCGAGACTTTAAGTTCTGATCTAGGTCTGGATAATATTCATCTCGTTTATTCAGGCAGGGGTTTCCATATCAGAGTGGTAGATGATTCAGTGATGGAGACGGGTCAGGCGGGGCGTTCTCAGGTGGTGGAGTACGTGACCGGGAATGTTGTTCCTTCTGATTTTACGCTTGCGCTTGGGTATTCTGAGGTTTTTCGAAAAAGAGCTTTGAGGACTTTCGAAAATTTGGAGAAGAAGGATTTAACGGATAGCGGTGTTTGGAGTGTTGCTGCTAATAAGTTGATGGAAGAGAAGCAGCGGGTGATGAAATATATAG
>CAZKND010000095.1:0-2939 GCA_964554215.1 Hadarchaeota archaeon (SeqCode)
TCTCAATTTTCTCTTTTTTGACAGAAGGTGATTTAGAAATCTTTTCTCATTATTTAGACAGATTTTTTGACAGAAAACTAACATAGTCTTTTAATGAAACCTCATGTCTGAAGAAAAAGAGACCTGTGTGACCTGTGGAAAAGAGATCTCGAAGGAACAGTATGAGAAGAACGGCGGGCAGTGCCATAATTGCATTATAGAAGATTCCGCGATAGGTATGGGTCTGTAAAGTCTATATCCCGGTCGCTGCGTGCGTGTCTTCGGCTACACAAGTGTCGCACATCCCCTCACCTTCGTCCCATTCCCAGTCCTGGACCTTTCTACCGCAGTTCGGACATTCGTGCAATTCACCCATGATCAAACCCCATCAACATATATCTCGTTTCAAAGGTAAAAAGAACAGATCAAACACCCGACCTTTCCTCCAGATTATCCCTACACCCACCTTCGGGTCTACAAGCTCCGGGTCTTTCCAACAGGTCTTGGACGGCTTTCTCCCTATCCACTTCTGCCTCCCTGACGTCTTCGGGAAGGTGCTCCAGAGTAGGGATCTCACCGATAGGGGACTTGTGGTTTTCCAGATGCTCCACCAGTTCGGAATGCCTATCCTTCAAAGACTTCAGTTCGATCAGTCCGTCCCTCGCCAAAGTGGTCAGGTTCTTCCTGTGCTTCTCATGGTTATCGTACTCGGGTTTCGTCCTCTCGAGAGAACCTTTCAACGCGTGCAACTCCCTGTGCTCACCTAGAATATGTTGAAGACACATCGAGTCCGGATCGATCATCCACATCCTCATAAAAATCTCCACCTATCATCCAAAGACATACGTTCAACTACAAACCTTCAATTGCCTGGGTCTTCCCCATGGCTTCTCAAAGATCTCGAGGGAACGGATCCTTCACGTCCTAATAATTCTCCGCGAAGTAGGTCGCTCCGACATCGATGATCACTCCGTAAGCAACACCTGCAAACCAGCTCGGGATATCCCTGAAAGTGGTCGAGAACAGGATAGCCGAAGTCACCAAGATTCCGAGGATCAGACCTCGACAAGCAGCGTTCTTCAACGTGTTCTCATCGCCCTCGATCAGGGTCCAACTGCCCGCGAAACCGATCAGGATGCCCATCAAGAGCCTGTTGTACCACATGCCGAACAGGTACCAAGGAGCTCTGCAAACCCTGGCGCCGACGCCGATGATGCAGAAAATCCCCAAAACAGCCCCGAGAAGGACCGCCATCCCCATACGTTTACGGTCTATTTCCATCTTGAATCAAGTTCACTTTGTCTTTTATCGGTAAAAAATCCGTCGAATTTACGAATTTGAAGTTTAAAGGTTAGAGATAGTTCGAAAAAGAGGATATTTCGGTTCTAACTCAGCTTAGCAGTGTCACGTTTAATCTTCTTGACTTTGGCGTCTGCATTGATTACTTCGGAACTCCAGTTCTCCTTCTTCTTCCACTCCTTCACTACATCGATCTTGTCCTCAGGGATTCCATCGATCTCGTCCGTATACATCTTGATGATCTCCTTATCGTGTGAGATGTTTTGTTTCGTAAATTTTGATACCTCGAAACCCACTTTATTGGCCAGTTTTTTCAAATCATATTTTATTGGATCTATATCGGCAACTTCTTTCTTCTCCACCCACGCGATCAAGTTCTCCTGGTTCTCACCCTTCTTGTGCCTATGGGCACTTTTCAGCAACACCTTGGCCAGTTTCTTGAAATTTTTCTTCAGATTTTTTGATTTGTTGAAGTAACCGTTGGCACCGAGGTTCAGAGCTTTTTGAGCTACTTCCTCCTCTCCCTTTGCGGTGAAGATGAAGAAGGGTATTTCGATCCCGTTTTCTCTGACTTTTTTCAGAAGAGTGAGCCCGTCCATCTTCGGCATCTTGTAGTCCGAAATCACGCCGTCGTAGGAATTTTCCATAATGGCTTTGAGGGCTTCCTCGGCTGAATCTATAGTTTCTACTTCCAAATTTTTGACTTTCTCTAGATAGAACTCAGCCACTTCTAGAAAATCCGTTTCATCATCGACTACAAGTACTTTCAAATATTTTCCCCCGATTTCTTTTTCAAAACCTGCTCATTATATCTAAAGAGATTGAAGGTTTAAAAGAGCTTATTATTTCCTACATTTGACTAGGACTACCGATAATGTGGATTTTCGCACGATTTGAATCATCGAGAGTTCAGAGATTTTCAAGGATTCTACATTTCCACTAGCTTTTCTTTGTAAGTCTCGATTGCCATCGTTATCTTCACGTCCTTGACGTTTTCAAAAGTTCCTAGTTTTTGCTCGACAAATCGACTTATAGATTTTCTACTCTTGGCTCTGATCTTCATCAAGACATCCTTGCCGTTGGCGGTCTTATGGATTTCACAGATCTTGTTGAAGTCTCTCAACTTTCGAGCCATCTTCTGAATGTTGGGTAGTTCCGTTTCGACCTTCAGAAAAGCAGTGACTTTCTGGCTGACAGTTTCAGGATTCACCTTTGCGGTGTATCCTTTGATGATTCCTTCATCCTCTAATTTCCTGATCCGTTCCTTGACCGTTTTTTCATTCATGTCCAACTTTTTCGAGAGTTCGTCGAAAGAGTCCCTACCACTCTCGGTTAACATCTTCAAAATTTTGGAGTCAGTACTGTCAAGATTTTTCATTTTGTATTCTCCTAAGATTATACCCATTTGAGTTCAAGATTGTTTGAAGGCTGATTTGTATCCCTGTTTATCTTTCCAGGATTCTCAGAACCTTCATTCTCTTCTCGAGGCCTGTGAGACTTGCACCACCACATTCCATGATAGAGGTATTCGGCTTCTTTTCCGCATACACAACACATTGCCATTATTTTTCCTCTTTAAACCACTAATTACCGTTTGATACCTGTTTAAAGAGGTTTTCGTAGACCTTTGAACCACAAAGGTGTGACTTCAAGTCAACACA
>CAZKND010000096.1:0-2834 GCA_964554215.1 Hadarchaeota archaeon (SeqCode)
TAGCTCTGGCTTTTGACGATATAATTTGTGGACTTTGGATGGTTCTGAACTGGGATATTGTGAAGTTCATTCCCTTCTTAGGCAAGTATTTGGACCAATTTGAAAAATCTAGTCAGGAAACCGTTCAAGAAAGGAATTGGCTGGGAAGATTCTCAACGGTTGGATTAGCACTCCTTGTGACTTTCCCAATGCGGGGTTCGGGAGGTATAACAGGTCCGATAGTAGGGAAGTTGCTAGGTTTGAGCGGTCGAAATATATTCATAGCCGTTGTAGCGGGAGGACTGGCGGGATTCGCCATATTGGTTCCGGCATTTTATTACGCTATGGGTCCAATAAAGGAATTTTTCGGAGTGACTAGTACTTGGGGCATTACGGCGATTATGGTGGGTATAGTTTTGGCTGTGATTGTATCTTACAGACTGATACAGAAAAAGAGAGAGGATTAATCGATTTTAGAAATTTTGGACTTAGCGGAGTGATCTTATTTGGATTTATTGAACGAAGTTTTGTTTCGGCGAGGATGTTAATATGGTTTCCATTATAGCTCATCGAGGAGCGAGTAATCACGCCCCTCAGAACACTCTTTCGGCTTTTGAAAAAGCTATTGAGATGGGTGCTGATATGATAGAGTTGGATGTCCATCTCAGTAAGGATGGAGAAATTGTTGTGATGCATGATGCAGATGTGGATTCTACTACCGATGGTAGCGGAAAGTTGAGCGAGATGAGTTTAGAGGAGATAAAAAGATTAGATGCAGGATCTCACTTTGACGAAGAGTTTGCTGGTGAGGAAGTTCCTACTCTTGAAGAGGTATTGGAGATGACTAATGGAGAAATAGAGCTGAACATAGAGTTGAAGACCAGATCCGGTAAAAATCAAGGAATTGAGGAGAAAGTTCTTAGTTTGTTGGAGGAGCACCAAATGGAGGATGACGTTCTAATTTCTTCGTTCTCTTTCGAAAGTGTTGAGAAGGTTAAGAAATTAAATTCGGATATTTCAGTAGGGCTCTTATACATAACTCTTCCTTTGACCTCCTGGCATTCTAGACGCATCCATAAAAACCATTCTTGGGCTGATGCGGCTCACCCTTGGCATTGGACTATAGGAAAAAGGCACGTTCGAAAACTCCACGAAATGGGCGTTGAAGTTAATGTTTGGACCGTGGATGGAGAACGAAATATTAGAAAAATGCTTGAGAGTGGAGTTGATGGAATTATAACTAATAGTCCGGGTTTAGCGAAAAAACTTTCAAAGAAAAAGAATGAAGTCGATGAGGCACTTAGAGCGTAGATAAGTACTTAATTTTCTCCAATTAGGTTTTTAAAGAATTTTAGCTATATTTACGCTTCCTTCCAGCCCGAATTTTTTGCTAACAGGATCACACTTAGTTTTGAAAAGACAAGCTACTTCGCTCTCAACCGAATTGTGGATTTCTGACATAGCATAGTAATTTGCCTGCCCCTTGCTGATTGTCAAGTCTGCTCTATCAAGAGCTTCTTCTACTTCTTTCGACATATCGTATATATCGAGACCCAGCGTGTCTTTCTCGGTGGATATCAGGTTGGATACTTCGTCCACACCGATATCTTTAGCATTCTTGAGAGTAGCGTCGCTAGTTATCGGCCCGGCTTTTGCGGCAGAAGTGACCTTCACGTCATGTCTTGTCATCTCTTCGATCAAGAGTTTGTCTAAGACTATTTCGCCAACGTTATCAAAGAGATAAAGAATTTCGTCTGAATTTTTCAATATCTTATAAATTTCTTTACTTTCATCGATATGCAGACCTTCGTTTACTACTTTTTTCATCATGTTTTCAATTTCTTCCACAGGAAATCCGTAACCTGTTCCCACAGTTCTGAAATCCAAATGATTACCGGCTATAACCCATTTGATAATATGGTGGAATCTTTCGTAATCGTCTTCAATATCTTCTATTTTTTCTTTCTGTCTATCTACGACCGCTTGGACAACCTGATTTGACTTATCTCTTCGTTCTTTGAATGGAATATCTATGCCGGATTCTTCTTTCAATATCCTATGGACCTGTGTGATGTAGTAAGAAGGAATTTTTTCCGGACCATAATTCTTTGATAGCCAGCTGAGTGCTTCATTGGTTATCCTAAACTTCATCTCTTCGTCCTCTACTTCGCTTTCTAGAGCTCCGCACAGGTCGTCCACGATACATGATAAACATTTTGGAAGAGTTTTCAATATACCACAGGTGAAATAATGGGTGGAATATTTTAAAATTTTCTGAGCTATGATTATTTCCTTAAGACTTTAGAGAGGTGTTATCCTTCTAGGTGGTTCATTATCGTTTTGTATTCTTCTTCATCCATTTTTGTGCTATTTTTCAATTTTTTAATTAGCTCGGTAATGGTATAGCAAGAATGGAGTTTGATTCCCTCTTCCTGCAGATCTTCTTTTGCTCCTTCCTCACGATCCAATATGACTATAGCATGATTTACTGTTCCACCTTTTTCTCTGATTTTTTCTGCTGCTTCCAGTATACTCCCTCCAGTAGTTGTCACGTCGTCAACTAGAAGAACTTCGTCCTGTGAAAATTTCCCTTCTATCATCTTTTTTCGTCCGTGTGACTTTTTCTCTTTTCTGATATACAGAAGAGGTAGTTGAAGATCTTGACTTATTAGAGATGCGAAAGGTACCCCGGCAGTTGGAACCCCTGCTATTTTGAGATTGTCCAAGTCTATCTCGTCTTCAATAGTTTCCGTACATAGATTTTTCACTTTTTTGAATAGATTTGGATGAGAAGGGATTACTCTGAGATCAACATAGTAGGGGCTAGTTTTGCCTGAAGATAAAGTGAATTCTCC
>CAZKND010000097.1:0-2785 GCA_964554215.1 Hadarchaeota archaeon (SeqCode)
GGCAAACCAGTCTTTTCAAAAACCTCATCTATATCCAACACGTTGAATCCTGCAAAAGTTATACCGCTAGTGAATATAATCCTAAGCTGTTCCTTATGCCTACTATTGTTAATCATATCTACGATAGTCGATGTGGAGTCGGTCCCATCAATTTCAACATCATCGACCAGGACCCCATCGATACATTTCCCCCCTCTCATTACTACACCCACTAAACAGGCTTTTTCATCTTCTTGAGAATCGAAAGAACCGTCATCCAATCCTATAACCCTTACTTCAGGTTTTATCTCTCTAAACTCAATTTTGTTCAAGACTGATCCGTTTATCTATAGTAGTTAACAAGTTTTTGAAACCTTCTTCCGACCTTTTAAAAACAACTTGTCTATTCTGGAAATCGGCATCCATAAGCGACTCTGACAAAATCTCAGCCGCCTCCCTAATCTCTATCTCATCCTTAAGCCAAGCATAAGCAACAATAGCCTCCACGACATCACCCAGTCTATGACTATCAACTCTCGAGGGAGCTAAACTTCTCAAATCAGCGGCAGAAAGCGAGTTAGAAAGCACTTCATTCGGAGCTCTAGCACCATCGGGCCTACCCTTTGCGATCGAAAGACCTAATGAATAAATCAGGTTTATCAACGCATCCCCTAACTTAGCTAAATCTTCGTCTAGAAAAGCTTCCTCTGAATCCGAATAATCAAAAAAATCTGGCGGCATTACTGCTCCAAAGCCTTTTCTAACTTTTGCCCGAACTCATCATAATCCTCAGCAAGCGAATCTGCAGCCCGAACTAGAGCTCTCTTCGGAGAGGTATTTTCCTCAGTTTTTAGATGCACAACGGGCTCGGTGATAAGAGGATGTTCTATATTATAAGCGGCGGTCTCTACCCTCTCGTCAGAATGGAGCTTCTTTCTGAGAGCATTGCAAAAAGTATGCCCTTCTCCTATAATTTTGATTTTCATCTTTGTTCCTTCTTTCTCCATTAAATCTACTTCCATCCAAACACCAGTGAGGAAAGGTATCTGCCCTCTTATAGAACTTTTGCCTATTTACCCATACTTGACTCGTGAACTACTCCTACCTAACTCGCTTTGCTCGGTAGGAAGGAGCTTCCTGATTCGACCACGGAACTTGCCCTCACATGAGTAAGGGTAGAGGCTCCAGTGTCCACAGGCGTTGATTCGGCCTGTCCCCTGCCTAGTTTGTTCAGACCCCGTTTCTTTATATTCAGGGCGGAGTTATGATCCCTGGTGGTCTCAAAACCACATTCAGGACACTTGTGCTCCCTGTTCCAGATACGTTTCGGAACCACCGACCCGCATTGGTTACACTCTTGGGTCGTGCCCTTAGGATCCACGAGGACCACTTCTACACCAGCACTCTCAGCCTTGTATAGAAGCAGCTCTTTGAACAGACCCCAAGAGGCGCTGAGGTTCGATTTGGCGTACCTAGAACCTTCACACATCTCGTCAATATTCAGATCTTCCAAGATTATCGTATCGTAGCTTTCTACGTAAGCGGTTGTGAGCTTGTGGATAAAGTCCCGCCTGCAGTTCACCAGCTTCTCATAGGCTTTGCCGAGCTTAACTCTCTGTTTCTCCCTGTTCTTGCTTCCTTTCTCCTTCCTTGACAGGTTTCTGTGTTCCTTCTTTAGCTTCTCCTCTTTCTCCTCCAAGAACCTTGGGTTTTCAACCACGTTTCCGTCGCTGTCCGTCAGGTAATTTTCAGTGTTTAAGTCAATCCCTACAACACCTTCTCCCGACTCCCTGTTTTCCTCGTGGTCTGTCTGGATGCAGGCGAACCACTTTCCGCTCTGAGCTCTTTTGATGGTGATCTGTTTTACTTTACCCTTCACTTCTCTGTGTATGCGGATGGGTATCTCGCCAATCTTGGACAGTTTCAGAACGTCCAACCTGTTTCCTGTCTTTACAATCTTGAAGCCGCTTTGGTTATAGGTGAACGTCTTGAACCAACCCCTTCCTTTGAACCTCAACCTTCCGACCTTGTACCCGTTCTTCTTCCTTTCGGATAAGCTTCTTAGGTTGGAGTACAGCCTGTAGAGGACCATCTGAAGAACCTTTGAGTGAACACTGTCCAGCTCACCCCATCCCTCTTTCAAGTTGGGGAGCTGACTCTGTAGCTCGGTTCGAGGTGGGACATCGTCCCGATCATTTAGCTCCTCAAGGAAATGGTTATAAATCTGCCTACACAGTTCCAAGGTCTGATCTAGTTTTTCCCTGCCTTTTTCATCCGGGTACAGTCTAAACTTGTAGGTTTTCATCTTACTCACCTTGATTTTCCACATATTCTTTCAGAACATCAAGAGTTACCTCACCTGTCGTAGCGAGGAAATAAGATGGAGACCAGAACTTGTCCTTCCAAAGTTTTTCCTTCACTTCAGGGAATCTATTTCTTATGACTCTTGAAGTAGCCCCTTTCAAGGCGTTTATGAACTTTACTAAATCGGTCTTAGGAGTTGCTGAGAATAGAATATGTGTATGGTCTTTATCAACTTCCTGATTTTTTATCGACACATCATAATTAGAAGCTATTTTTCTCGTCCTTTTCTTCAACTCGTCAATAATCTCTTGATTCTCAAAAACTTCTCGTCTGTATTTCACGCATACCACTAAGTGGAAGTTCAAGGAAAATACAGAATGTCTGCCTTTTTGGAGCTCGTATTGCATCACAAGACTATCTATTACCCCCCATATAAATAGGTTGTGCCAATTCATTACCCACCTAATCAAAGATTAGGAAGGAGACTTCTTGGCACAGAAGT
>CAZKND010000098.1:0-2660 GCA_964554215.1 Hadarchaeota archaeon (SeqCode)
TGCTAGGCAAACATATTGAAAGCTATCTGGAGCGTTTCGAGGACAATGAGTCAAAGCTAAAAGAGGATTATAGGGAGCGCAATGAAAGAGTGGATTACTACCAGAGTTTTACCTCTGGGAGAATTTTGTCAATGGATGAGGAAGATTTGACTGAGTTTATTGGAAAGTTATGGGCAATGCGCTTGTGGGGGAATAAGGAGAAAAAAGTCGCAAAATTTATAGAGGATAACGGTCTACAAAGCCTTAGATCCAAACTAGCTGATCTTATTTGGGGTGAGAAAAGGATAGAGGAGCGTTGGGATAACTTTAGAGGTTCTATAAAAGGGTTCGGGCCGGCAATGATGAGCGAGTTGCTGTGTATGACCCACCCAGAAGATTATATGGTTTGGAACCGAAGGGCTTACGTGGCCTTTGACTATTTAGGGGTAGAGGACATACCGAGATATAACTACCAGCACGATGGAGAAAAATACGCCGAACTATGTGGGAAGGCCAAAGAAATTGCGGAAGAGTTAAGAAAAGCAGGCCTCGATGATGTAGATCTAGTGATGGTTGATTTCTTCATCTGGCAAGAGCTACAGGTGGAAAGCAATCTTAATCAAGTATTTCGAGGTAAACCAGATGAACAGGAAGATAATTTAGACGACACAGATGAGGAATACGAGTTCGTTCATGATGAAATTAAGAAGAAGGTAGCTGAGGTTGGAGAGTGGCTTGGTTTTACTAGTAGCACCGAAACAAAGGTTGCCGAAGGATCCCGAGTAGATGCAGTTTGGGAATCCACAATTGGGAATATGGGACGCGTAATATACGTTTTTGAAATCCAAACGAAAGGTTCAATTAATAGCCTTATAGTGAATCTTCTTAAATCGCTTAATAATCCAGCAGTTCAGGGTGTAGTAGCCGTCTCTGATGAGAAGCAGCTTGAGACAATAAAACGTCACGCAGAAGAGATAAATGCATTGAAAGACAAACTGAAGTATTGGGATTACAAAGAAGTAATGGACAATCACGATGCTTTGGCTCTAGTGCACGAATCTATTAATGAATTGGAGCTAGTCCCAGAAAGTTTCTAGGCTTGTTTTAATATTCCAAGATATGTAAGGAAAGAGTGAGACGGTAACTTACTTTAGTATAGATTGTCAGGCTTTAATACGGGCTTCCATAACGTGAACCTGTGCCCTGACTTCGAAAAAATATTTGGCCGAAACAATTAGCAGTAGTAGTTAAAGATTCATTCTGGCAAAAAGGAAATTGTGAAAAATTGATCAAATTCAGTAAAGCATCAGGTGGTAAAATACATGGATGAAAAAGAATTAGAATCTATCCTTGAGGCTGGTGAATCTCAAAAAGTAGAGTTTATGGAGGGATTCAGCGACAAGTTCATGCGCGAAATGGTCGCTCTGGCAAATGCTGAAGGAGGGACAATCTTTCTTGGTGTCAACGATCAAAACGAAATTTCAGGCTTGGGCATAACAAATAAACTAAAATCTCAGGTTAAAGATTCTGCTCGGAACTGTGACCCTCCCATTGATATTGAACTTGAGGAGGTAAGTTCCGTTCTGATTACTCATATTAAAGAAGGCCATAACAAGCCCTATAAGTGTAGCGACGGTTTTTATCTCAGACAGGGGCCCAACTCACAAAAGCTTTCTCGCGACGAGATCATGGAGTTCGGGGTAAATAGCGGAAAAATTCGTTTTGATGAACAGTTGCGAGGCGATTTCCAATTCCCGTCAGATTTCGATGAGAAAAGGTTTAATCAATACTTGGAGCGGGCTGGAATAACTAACTCAAGTAAAACTAGAAAATTATTAAAGGGACTCAATCTTGCCAATGAAGAAGAAGGTTTCAAGCTGAATAATGCCGCGGTTCTATTCTTTGCCAATGACCCTATCAATTTTATTCCGGCAAACAGGATGATTTGCGTTAGGTTTAGTGGCACCACCAAAGGCTCGGACATTATTGATAGAGAGGATTTGGAAGACACCCTCCTTGAGAACGTAGATGCGGCGATAGATTTCACCAGAAGAAACACGAAAACGGCTGCAAAAATAATTGAATTCGAAAGGGTAGAAAAAGATGAATACCCATACGAAGCTATAAGAGAGGCAGTACTAAATGCGGTTATGCATAGGAATTATTTCTTAAAGGATGCCCCAGTTCATCTAAATATTTACTCAGACAGAATAGAAGTAGTCTCTCCGGGAAAGCTCCCAGATGGAGTCACGTTAGATACTTTAGGCGAGATAAGCGTCCCCAGGAATAGGGTTATAGCTGATCTGGTCCTAAGAACCGGTTTGATAGATAACCTAGGTACTGGAATAAGAAGAATGAAGGAGATGATGAGAGATCACGGATTGGAGGAGCCTAAATTTGAGGAGAAAGATGAGGTCTTTAAGGTCACCTTATTTGGCCCAGGGGAGGATATCCTTGATCTAATTCCCGAAAATGAAGGTGAGGATTTGAGGGAAAGTGGTTTGAATGAGAGACAGATTAAAGCTTTAAGGGACATGGTCAACCGTAAGCAAAAAATCACGAATAAAGAGTACAGAGAGCGATTTGATGTATCTAAAGCCACTGCATATCGAGACCTCAAGTATCTAGTAGAAGAAGGGTTTATTGAATCAAAAGGGGAGGGTAGGAGTCAATATTACTCA
>CAZKND010000099.1:0-2656 GCA_964554215.1 Hadarchaeota archaeon (SeqCode)
GCGTCTAAATCCTCTCTTATCCTCACATATCTTGGAAATCTCAATCCATACCCGGTGGTGTGTGCCTCCGAGGGAGATTTTTGTATCTCTTCGTAATTTATCTCAAAGACCTCTTCCGGTCGTAACCAATAATCAGGATCTATCTCGGAATCGACCCCAGTAGGTTTGTTCTCAACTCTGTATTTTTCGAACCTTTCAGTCAATTCTTCCAATTCCTCATCCGTGAAACCGCTGCCCACTTTCGTCACGGTTTTAAATGTCTCAGAGTTCTCGTCCCTGGCGGCCAGAAGATAACTCCCATAGGTCCCTGCTCTATCACCTTTTCCGGCGAAAGCTCCGACAACTGCTAAATCGAGCGTTTCTACTTCCGCTTTCATTT
Organism: Hadarchaeota archaeon (SeqCode); assembly: GCA_964554215.1. Classification (GTDB taxonomy): domain Archaea; phylum Hadarchaeota; class Hadarchaeia; order Hadarchaeales; family JAGGTB01; genus CAYLJV01. The sequence goes on from CAZKND010000099.1 coordinate 380, forward strand.
TGAGCCATGAGAACTCTCTCTTTCCCGCTCTGTATTGCGAATTCAAATCTTTCGCCAGTAAGCCTTCGTGTCCTTCTGAAATCGCTTCGGATTGAAAATTTTTTATCTCACTTTCATCCTCCAATATCCTCTTTTCAACTATCTTGATACGGTCCGTAGGTTGAACCATTTCTTCCAATTCCTCTCTCCTCTCCTGATACGGTTTTCCGATCAGGGTTTCATCTTCAGATAGAAGTATGTCGAATAGGTGTATCTGCACAGGGATCTCTTCAGCCGCCTTTTCGATGTCATATTTTCTTCTCCTTCGCAAAACTTCTTGGAAAGGCATCGGTTCCCCCGTATCTTTATCTATAGCTACAAGTTCTCCGTCGAGTATCGCTTTATCCGGTTTTATCGCCTCTATCGTGCTTTCCTTGAGGTCGGGAAACATGTTCGTATAATTCTCCATTCTTCTCGTAAAGAGGTAAAATTCGTCCTTTCCTATGTGTGGCTGTATGCGTATCCCATCGAGTTTGATTTCAAAAGCCGCTTTTCCTTCCATCCTTTCCAATATTTCTTCTATATCTTCGGACCTCTGAGCCAGCATTGGGTTCACAGGGTGTCCAACGGTGAGGTCAAGCTTTTCCAACCCGTCCTCTCCTTCCTCGGATATCGCTTTAGCCACTTTACCGTAGTCAGTGGTGAGCATATATGCGTGCTCTACTTTTTCAGCAGGTATTTCAAACGCTTCGGAAATAGCATCTCTCAATCTCCCCTCGGCGACCCCTATCCTCAAGTCCCCGAGGATGGTCCTCGTTATGAATTTTGCTTCTGAAGGGGTTGATGATGTTAATAGTTTTGAAATTGTTGCTATTTTTTTGTCCACCGATCCTTCACCGGTTATTTTGGGCAGTTTTCTGAGGTTTTGATAGACTTTTTCGACCGTGATCTCTTCTTGCGCTAGAGTCATCTGCTTTTTTTTCTCGATAAGTTCTTCTGCGACCTTGCCCAGATCTCCAAGTTCCTCCATCAAATTGTCTATCTTGTCTTCTGAGTATCCTGTGGATTTCGCAACGGCTTTTTTCAACTGTTGGAGACCCAATCCTGTTTCTTGGGACTTGTAGGCCGGAAAAACTCTCCCCAGTATCAAGGGGACGACCATTTCCAACTTTTCGGGAGGGGTTTCTTTGAGGAGGTTTGATATTATCTCATTCTTATCCAGGTAGGATGAGGTGTCCTCTAATTCTTGACAAGAATCGGCTATTTTCTTATATTTCATCTTGAAACCAATCTGATTTTTAGTTTGGAGAGCATAAAATCTTTGGAAGATGTCACTGAAAGCTATCGAAGTTTTTCACGATTTGGAAGAGAAGGATTTCCAATTCTTATCGGAGCTTGAAGAAGCCGGTTTTCGATATGAATGGATACCTGACGACAAGCTTTCGGACTTCAGCGAGATGCCAAGGCAGGATATTGATTACAGATTGGACAGGTTGAATAAGCTCGAACTGGTCGAGAAAGGGTTGAAAAAATATAGAGGTTATAGAATCCTACCGCCGGGTTACGATGTTTTGGCCATTCACAGTCTTGTAGAAAAAGAGATTTTGGAAGCTTTCGGAATTGCTTACGGCATCGGGAAAGAAGCCGATATCTACAGCGGTTTGACACCGGAAGAGGAAAAGGTCGCCGTGAAGTTCAACCGGTTGGGACTGAGTTTTAAAAAATTGAAGGAGAAGAGGAGTTATCAGCCGAAACATGGATGGTTCGACGCTTCTAAGGAGGCTGCAAGGAAGGAGTTCGACGGGTTGAAAAAGGTGTATCCGGATGTTGAGGTCCCTGAACCTATAGCTTTCGACAGACATGTGCTGGTCATGGGTCTTATCGAAGGGGAAGAACTGGCCAAGGTGGAAAAAATCGATCAACCCGGGATGGTGCTGGAGGAGATAATCCGTAACGTGAAAGAGACCTATAAGAAAGGGTTGATACACGGGGATTTGAGCGAACACAACATCATCACCCAACCAAATGGAGAGATACTTATCATCGATTGGCCACAGTGGAAATCAGTGGAAAACGAAAACTCGGACGAATTGCTCAGAAGAGATGTAGAAAACATATTAGGATTTTTTGAACGAAAATACCAAATAGATCGAGACCCGGAACAAGTGTTGGAAAAAATCAAAGTTTAGGGTCTTCCGAGTTCTCTATGAGCTCCTCTTTCTTACTTTTGCTCCATTTCTTAACTTCAGCTTCTTTCTGCATCGCTTCACTCCTATTTTCGTGTTTCTCTAGATAAAC
>CAZKND010000100.1:0-2596 GCA_964554215.1 Hadarchaeota archaeon (SeqCode)
CAGCTCCGGAAGAACATCCCCGTAAGCATCCCTTATCTTTACCTTTTCATCTCTACTTTCAGCTAACTTTGACACTTCAACCTCCTCATTTTCGTAACTTCTTGAAGAAATAAATTAAAAAATTTTGCCAACCCTTTGATTATTATTTAGGCAATAGGAAATAGTCAACAGGCTAAGCTTAAGATGTTCGAAGCCTGTATGATTTTTAGCCAATCAAGAGACAAGCAAGCCCGCACATTAACTACAATGACATCTTATTAATTTAGCAAACTTTTACCGGATAATTCATCAAATCACAGTAATGTATTCAGGGTGTGATCTTATTAACTCTCCTCTGGTGTCGACCCCCGTCAAAGTCCTCGTTCAGCCAATCTGACAGGATATGAGCGGCAAGCTTGGTCCCTAAATTCCTGCTCCCAAGACATAGAACATTTGAATCATTGTGGCGCCTACTCATCTTAGCCATGTATGAATTTGTGGCATTTACTGCCCTTATCTCGGCAAACTTGTTTGCCGTCATGGACATACCTACTCCGGTGCCACAAATGAGAATTCCGAAATCCACTTCTCCATCGGCTACCTTTTTTGCCACTTTTTTTGCGAAATCAGGATAATCCACTGAATTCCTGGAATCTGTTCCCAGGTCCCTGACTTCTAGGTTTTTTCTGGGAGCAAGTTCTTCCTCCAGCAGATACTCCTTTAGATCAAAACCTGCATGATCCGATCCGACTGCTATTTCCATTCTTTATCCTCTATTCAAAAATGGTTTTATACTCGGGTACGACATCTTCACTAAAGCTCTTTATCCCTTGTTCGGTCTTATAATGGCCGACCATTTCCTGGATTACCTTAAAAGGTATAGTACTAACATCGGCACCAGCCTCAGCTATTTCTCTAACCTGTCTTGAATTTCTCGTACTGGCCGCAAGTAACTCCGTGTCAAAATCATAATTATCAAAGATATCCCTAATAGACTTGACTAGATGCACACCATTCTTGATCCCCTGATCGTTCACGGCAGCTCGTGTTTCCCTAACCTCTTCTTCTTGATAAATTGCGTCAACCGAACTACCAGTTAAATCATTGTACGTTGGCTGTAAGCGAAGCTGAGAAGCGTCCCCCATAAGCGCTGAGTCGTGGTAATCATCCTTTTGATAATCTTCTCCTCTCGTCAAGCCAACTTTGCTTCTGATGTAGTCGTCTACCCTTCCCGCAAAAGGGCTGACGAAATCCGCTCCCGCTTTTGCGGCCAGTAAAGCCTGTTCGGGCTTCATAATCAAGGTGGTGTTTACGGGAATCCCCTGCTGGGAAAGTTCTTTAATTGCCTCAAGCCCCTCATAACTTCCCTGTGATTTACCCTCAAGATGAGTGTTTATCGGTATTTTTACTACTACATTATCATTAACGGGGTTAAACTTTTCGTAGAGTAGTTTTCCTTCTTCGACCATCTTTTCAGAAGTTAAGCCTATTACTTCCAAACTAACCGGTCCCTCAACTGCCTCACAGATATCCGCAATGTACTCATCTAATTCCACTTCTTCCCTGGACTGAACGGCTTGCTTAATCAACGAAGGATTGGTTGTTACCCCGTCGACAATTCCCCAAGAATAAGCTTGCTTAATCTCTTCAATTTCAGCGGTATCTATAAATATTTTCAATCCATTCACTCCTCAGAACATGAATTAAACAAGGATTCAATTATAATGAAACTAGATGCAGCGCCAGGATCTATGTGTCCTTTCGTCCTTTCCCCGAGCCTGCTCGATCGTCCTCTTTCGGAAACCATTTCTTCAGTCGAATCTCTACCTTCTTTCGCCGCTTGAATAGCTCTATCTGCCGCATCTTCCATGCTTATTTCCTCATTGGCGGCTTCTTCCAGTGCCTTTCTCGTAGGGTCTAATGTATCCAGCATCGTTTTCTCCCCAACTTTACCGCCTCCACGCTCCTTAACTCCCTCCTCAGCAGCGGCAAACATTCGAGCTAGATCACCCAAATTAATTTCCTTTTTACCACTTACTTCCTTTCCAGCCTCCATAACACCAGTCCCAAAGAGCGGGCCTGCGGCAGCCCCGGACGAGAAGACGATTTGTTTACCAATTTCCTTCAAGAGATCCCCTACATCCTCCGAATCTAACTCCTCAAGCTCCTCAGCCATGCCTCCAAAGGCTCTAGAAATACTCCTACCGTGATCACCATCTCCAATTGCCGCATCTAGCTTATTTAGTTCCTGTTTTCTATCCTCAAGTCTGTCTGCGGCCAACTTTATGGCTTTCTTAACCTGTTCAGCATTGTAACCCATAATATTTCACCTTATTTAACTCCATCCATTTCTTTTATTTTTTCCACTTTACTGGTGGACCGACCACCCGTAAATTCAGAATTCATCCAAGTATCCACTAGCAATTCCGCTTCTTTGTAGCCCATTACCTGAGACCCCATAGTCATTATTTGGGCATTATTACTCTTTCGAGATCTTTCCGCTTGATATACTCCATTCACTGGTGTAGCCCTAATTCCCTTCACCTTATTGGCAGCAATGGCAATTCCTGTACCGGTACCGCATACCAATATTCCTCTCTCGTGTTTGCCCTCAGCA
>CAZKND010000101.1:0-2486 GCA_964554215.1 Hadarchaeota archaeon (SeqCode)
GAATCGCCTGAGACACCTGATCAGCACTAGTGTCCATCTGTTGACCCGCAGACGCGAGGTCTTGAGCTGTTGCGGAAACAGTTTCCGTCGAAGTTCGGACTTCGTTAATCAGATCGTTGAGGTTGTCCATCATTTTGTTAATGTTCTCCTGTATCTCTGCATATTCACCTTCAAAGTCTCCTTCCGCTCTCTTCGTCAAATCTCCGTCAGAACCTGCACTTGTAACCTTACTGATTTCACCAAAGGCCTTTCTCAAAGAATCGACCGTTTCGTTAATATTATCCTTTATTTCTGCATAGTCACCCGAGAAATCATCTTCTATTTCAACCGACAAGTCTCCTTCAGCAATTCCAACCATCGTGTTTTTGATATTTTTTACAGCACTTTTTCGATCAGTAATATCCTCAAGTGCTTCAACTGCACCTAAAACTTCTCCTTTTTCGTCCTTAATCGGTGCTACGGTAACTAGTGTTACTTTTTCTTCTCCACTCTTGGTTGTGATTGGAGCTTCGATTTCATAACCTCCTGGCAGGTTATCGGATTCTTCAACGTCTGGATATTTGTCAATAATTTGTGCTCCTTCCTTTAGAACTAGATCTGCTGCGACAGATCGGGGCTCGTCGTAGAATGGTTTCCAAGATTTTTCAGTCCCGACAATTTCTTCACTATTATAGCCTGTAAGATTTTCGAGAGCTTTGTTCCAAAAAACAACCTCGTGTTCGTCGTTTATCAAAAAGGTTGGCAGTGTATTCTTTAGACCTTGCGAGAGTTCTCGCATTTCTTCTTCCATTTCTTTACGTTCTGTGATATCTGTAAAGTTCTCGATGGCGCCTATAAGTTCTCCGTCTTTGTCACGAACGGGTTCTCCGAAGACCTGTATCGTCCCACCATCTGGGGCGGGCATCTCCTCTTCCATTGGTTCTCCAGTCCGAAGGGTTTCCATCACAGGACATCCTTCACAAGGAGTATTGCTATGGAAAAATGCTTCGTGACATATTTCACCAATCATTTCCTCTTGCTTCATGCCAGCAGCTTCGGCAGCAGCCTCATTGACATTTTGGATCTCCTTATCCTTGTTGATGTAGACGATGCCGTTCCTTACCGCATTCATTATATTTCTCTGTTCTCGCTCTGATTCTTCCATTTCTCTTTGCATTTCTTTACGTTCTGTTACATCGATTACCAATGCACCGACTCCTTTTTCGCCATTGGCTAAATCTACTTGGAATTTCTTTTCTTCGAAAACTTTGCCGTCTCCTTCTACCATGCTCGTTTTAGGTTTTCCTGTTCTTAGCACTTCTTTATCGGCGTTTCTAGCCTGTTTCGCCAGTTCATCAGCCATGACTTCCGTATAGGTTTTGCCGAGCATATCTTCTTCTTTCTCAAATCCACAGAAATCCATGTAGGATTGATTAATCATTAAAAATCTAGACTCCGAATCGACGATAAAAATAAACGGTTCCGCGTTATCAATGTAGGAATAGAAACGTTTCTTTATTTTTTCCAGTTCCTTTTCTGCTTCTCTCTTTTCAGTTGTTTTAGGATCATCAGTTTTTCCTGTTTCTTGACCTACTTCCTGACTATCTTCGTTATAGACAGCTTCTCTTCCTTTCGAAACTTCTTCTGTCAATATTAATAACCTCCCATTGGCCTTAATATCCCTCCCAATACCTATAAGTGTTGGTCAAATTATTAACCAATCCGTGACTAAAAGTAAACATTTGTTTAACATTTGATAACGAAAATATTGGACCCCTATTTTGGAAATAAATCAAACAAAAAAATCCAAGAATTAAAATAAAAATTTTCAATGTGACAATTATCGATCTTTCGCTTCAAAAAACATCAAAATCCCTGAACCACAAAAACTCTCCCGTTAAAAACAAGTATGGAATATTTATTTTACATGAAAAAATAACGAGTATGTCATGAAAAATATATTATATTCATTAAGTTTCAAAGAAGACAAAGGTGTATCCCCCGTAGTAGGAACCATATTGCTAGTTGCAGTCTCAGTCGTCTTAGTTGGCGCCATAGCAGTAGTAGTCATGAATATGAGCCCTTCACCCGACCCCGTCCTCACAGACATCGACGTGGAAGCAAAAGCCGGATCTAGAACTGTAACTATCATACACGGAGGAGGAGATCCACTCCCGGAAGCCTTCGACCCTCCAGAAAACGAATCAAGATGGATATCACCTGATGGAAGCGAACCTTCACCCCAATGGAATAATGAATCGAACGCTTACGATAGAGACCTCTCCACGTACGCCTCAAACCAATATGGTGGTAGTGGATGGGGTGACTATATAGTTTTGACATTGGAAAATACCATATATTCCAATAGAGTTAGAGTTGACGCAGATTTTGGTCCTCATGTAGAGAGAGTCGACGTGGATGTCTATGTAGAAAATCAAGGATGGGAGAATGCCCACTTAGGAAGTATTAAAAACAACCAATGGGATGTCCTACCCTTCTCATCTAAC
>CAZKND010000102.1:0-2229 GCA_964554215.1 Hadarchaeota archaeon (SeqCode)
GGGCCGGGAACGGCTAAATCTATTTCCAAGTCTTCAGCTTTTTCAATTATCTCATAAATTTTATCTTTTCTAGTTTCTTCTTCAAGAGGAACTGTTTCCCCTCCATATTCGTACACCCCAGCATTTCCTGGAGCCACATAAACCTGGTCTACTTTCTCGCTTTCTGAAAAGGCGTGTGCTATCGCGTTTCCTCTTCCGCCTCCATCAATTACTAGAACATTTTTCACTTTTTCACCTCTCGTAAATCCTCTCGGATTCTGATTCTCCTTTCTCGAATTTAGCTTTGGCCTTTTTCGCAACTTCTTGAGCTTGAGGTGTAGGATAGTCTCCGGTTATACAGCCTAGACACAAATCCTCCTTTTCCAGACCAATTGCATCGACAAAGTTTTCAATCGATTGATAGTTAACGCTAGCCACGCCAATCTCATCTGCTATCTCTTCAGGAGTATGGTCAGATCCAATCAACTCATCATAGGTGGTCATGTCGATGCCGTAAAAGCAAGGTGAAATGATTCTCGGGAAGGTTATGTAGAGATGTATATCTCCTACTCCGGCTTTCTTCATTTTCCTTACGATGCTTCTAGAAGTCGTGCCTCGAACAATGCTATCCTCAGCGATGGCTACATTCTTTCCTCGAATTCTACTCCAATCAACATTAATTTTCTTATCGATAATCCTGTCCCTCTCACCTGAGGACGAGATAAATGCCCTGCTAGTTACATATCTATGTTTCCTCACAGCTCTCTCCCAAGGTAACCCTGTTTCCATATGGAGACCATAAGCGGCATCGTCTGCAGTCTTAGGAATAGAGACAATCACATCGGCTTTTTCAGTAATATCAGGATTTTCACGGCCCAAATTTCTTCCAAATTCCTCTCTAACCTTATAAATAGGCTTTCCATGGAAAATGGAATCAGGTCTTGCAAAATAATCATATTCAAAGGAGCAAAAAGCATTTTTATCATTCTCAAAAACTATTTCCTTTTCGATTCCATCTTCAGATATTATTAAAAGTTCTCCAGGCTCGATTTCATCTTCGTATTCTAAACCATTAATACTCAAACCAACGCTTTCCGAAGAAACAGCATAGACATTTTCGTCCTCATCAGAACCATAACAAAGAGGCTTTATTCCGTAAGGGTCTCGAAAAGCAAAGAGTCTACCTTCCGGATCTATACCAACCACAGAAAAAGATCCTTCCACCTCATTCATGCAATACTCAACCGCCGATTCCAAATCGCCATCTTCATAGCCTTCTAATATTTTTTTACTTAGCAGTTCTGTATCGGAAGTAGAAGAAAGAGTACCGAACTTCTCCTCCAACTCTTCTCTCAACTCCGTATTGTTCACCAAATTTCCATTATAACCAATCGCAATTTTATTACCGTCTATCTCATCGACATAAGGCTGGATGTCGTCCCATAGCTTATCCTTATCTCCAGAAGTAGCATACCTGACATGTCCAATCCCAATATTGCTATCCAGCTCTTGTAGTTCTTTGATAGACCCGCCATTCTTAACCGGGACCAATCCCATCCCACTGACTGTCTTGAATTCATCACCCTCTGCAGTCAATATACCATAGGACTGGTGCCCTCTGTGATTTTGAGAAATCATGCCCCAATACAATGAGGAGGAAACATCCCTATTCTCAAGGTCATAAGCGCCAACGACTCCACAAGCCTCATTCAAATTATGTGACATTCAAGTAATTCTTTACGGGAGATGTTAAAATGGTTTTGCATTAATCTGAGAAAAAAATCAGTTCTCAATTCCTAATGCCCTCATCGCTCTCTTCGATGTCGTCCCTCAAATCTTCTCTATAAGATTCCACCTTATCAGCAAGAGAAGGCTTTCTAAAAGAAAGAATCTTCAAAGCTGCCAAAGCAGCGTTCTCCGGTTCTAGAACAACCATAGGGCCAACACCGCTCGGCATTCTTAGCGAAGAAAAGATGTCCGCACCCGAAAAAGTATCCGAATAGGGGGGACACGCCAAAACCGGAGAAGAGGTATTAGCATCTACAAAGCCGGAAAGCGCATTAGATCTTCCCGCGACGGTTATATATACTATTCCGTCTTCTCCCTCATACTTATTTAAGATCTCTAAGACCTTTTGGGGTGTTTTGTGCGCAGACCCTATCCTAACATCATATTCTATACCTATCTCTGAAAGAAAATCAGTAGCAGGTTTGATAAAATTTTCATCCTTTTCGGATCCTAGAATAAATA
>CAZKND010000103.1:0-2217 GCA_964554215.1 Hadarchaeota archaeon (SeqCode)
CTGGGACAGCGCCCGGCCCACGCATAGGGATAATACAATAGTAACCATACAATTCCTTTCTAAAAACCTTATTTTAAGCCCATAAGCAAAAGATAAAATTCACTATTTCTCAAAAACTAGACTTTTCTTATTCACCCACAACTGCTCCACCTATTAAACCGCCTATCAAACCAAAAATCGCCGAATTAAGACTCAGTAAAATCATTACCATCCCACTGGTTAGACTCATCATGGATCCTAGTCCAATCATCCCAATAGAAAAACCTAAGATACCACCTGCCACCCCCATCAAGATTGCAACTATGACAGCGCCCATTATCCCGCTCAAAAACCCCATCAAAGCACCTTTACCAGCACCCTGCTTGGTTAAAGCACCTGCAGCAAATCCAGCAACTAAAGGGCCAAATACGGGAAAGGAGCTTAAAACTATCATGAGAATGAAACCTATCAGAACCCCTAAGGTAGCTCCTCCACGATTGTCCTCTGAAAATACTTTCATATTTCTCAACTAAAACTATGGTTCCAATCAATATAATCTCTCACAATGCCTTTCAATCTACCTAACCTCCAAGATAGACATACAAAATTCTAAAAATTCAATCCAATCCAAACCATTTGACTCTCTTATCCCCAGTCAAGATAAAAAAATCAAATCCTGGGAGAGAAGATAAAAACATCCAATAGAAATACAAAATGTGAGAATATGGATTATAATTTGAAAGGATCGGTAATGCAGATCCTAACCGTCGAACTTGACGAAGATGAAGTGATCTCTTCAGAATCCGGAAGGATGGCATACATGAGCGATAACGTCGAGATGGAAACTAAAGCTAAGGGCGGAGTTTTTAGCTCGATAAAAAGATCTCTCGCAGGTGAATCCCTATTCCTCGTGGATTTCAGCCCAAAATCGGGAAGCGGAATAGTCGGATTCGCATCGGAAGTTCCAGGAAAGATCGTCCCTCTAGACCTGGATGAAGACGAAGCAGTAATAGCGCAGAAAGACGCTTGGCTTTGCTCTACCGATATCATCCCTGATGCCGATACCACGGACAAGATCTCTTCAGGATTCCTCGGTGGAGAAGGTATTATCCTCTTGAAACTTGAAGGTCCTGGAAAGACTTTCATGAATATCGCGGGAGAACTCGACAAGATAGAGTTGGACGAAGGCGAGAAGCTAAGAGTAGACACTGGTTGTCTTGGAGCCTTTGATGCCCACATGGATTATTCCGTTGACAGAGTTGAAGGTGTGAAAAACATGGTATTCGGTGGAGAAGGACTTTTCTTAGCCACCATAGAAGGACCTGGAAGAGTCTGGATACAATCGATGCCTATCGACGAATTTGCAGGCAAGATCAGCCAATACATTCAGCAAAGCGGTTAGATTATCGTGCCAGAAAAATCAAATTGGTACAAAGTGATTCTAATAGCAATATTAGGATCTGTACCTCTCCCTTTTTTCTTTAAAGGGACCACAGAAGGACTCAGTCTAAAATATTACATGGGCCTTTACGGACTTTCATTCATGACTATATTTTTCCTCATTATGATCGCTGTAGCCATATACGTCTTTTTTACAGGGAAGATGGAAGTCGATGAAAGAGAAGGAAAATACTCTGCCGATTCGGCCGAGGAATCAGGAAAGCGAGAAAATAGCAAAGGAAAGAATTAGATTTGAAAATAATCAACATTCCAAATTACTACCGAATCAAAATTCCTCATTAAATCACACAAAGCAGTATTCCATAATATCTACTCAGATTCTATTTCAAATCTACAATAGTCCTCGCCTCTCCCGTAACACTCTCTTTCAGTCACTGAAACTTTTTCGCCTGTCTTTTCGGAAATAATTCCTTCTATCATCCCCTCATCCAGTGAACAGACACTTTTATCGATATCTGGAAGTCCGCTACAGTCAAAACATTCATGAACAAGCAGTTGATTATCTTCTAAATCCATCTCCCCCAATCTATTCTCCCCCCAAAATTCTTGAATTTCAACTAAGAGTTCAGATAAATCCTCCGATTCAAAGTTCTCGGCCAAACTCTTCCCTGCATCTCGTCCCATCTCTTTCAAAGCGGGCCTTACATTCATTCCAAGGGAATCAAAACCGTACCTTACCAGATGAAACATATTCTTGAGAAAATCATAACTGTCCCCTGCCGAATTGCTCAATTTTTCGAGTATTCTTTTGTAATGTTGATCGGAAGGACTTTGAGA
>CAZKND010000104.1:0-2194 GCA_964554215.1 Hadarchaeota archaeon (SeqCode)
TCCAAAATCCCAAATAACCACCCTAAACACTCTTCGATGGGGGTGGAGGTGGAGATCAGAAGTAAAAAAAAGTTAAAATTTAATTTTTCAATTAAAATCTCAGTTTAGTTGTCCATATAATTCGAGGTCCTCTCCATCTCTCTGAGTCTTTCAATCCTCTCCTCAGTAGGCGGATGGGTCGAAAACAATTTCGTAATGCTGCTCCCGCTTACGGAATTGTATATGTACATATGAGAAGTGGCTGGATTCTCATTAGAACTATTCCCACTCCTTCTACCTCTAGAAGTCCGCGCCGATCTGGACCTCAAACTCCGACTCTTTTCCGCTTTTTTCTTTTTCTCCGTGACCTCTTCTATCTTCTCCAATCCGTCCGCCAGATATCCTGGATGTCCCGATATCTTAGCTCCTTCCTTGTCAGCACCGAACTCTCTCGTTCTGGAAACCGACATTCTTACCATCATAGCCGCTATTGGAAGCAATATAATCCCTACAAGAGCGAGAATACCTCCTCCACCTCTACGTCCACCTCCGAACAAGAAAGACATCCTGCCCGCCAAGCTGAGATAAGTTATCGTCCCCGCCATTATCGCCGCCATAGTGTTCACCAACATGTCTCTATTTTTTATATGGGCCAACTCGTGCGAAACGACTCCTTCTATCTCTTCCTGATTCATGTTCTTCAACAATCCTTTGGTCACGGCTATCACCGAGTTTTCGGGATTTCTCCCTGTGGCGAAAGCGTTGGGCTTGTCATTGTCCACTATCGCTACATCGGGTTTAGGCAGTTCCGCCGACATCGCCAATCTTTCGACCAACCTATGGATGTCCGGCGCTTCACTTTCGCTCACCACTTTAGCATCGTGCATCTTGAGCACAAGGTCGTGAGATTTCCAGTATGTGAAAAAGTTAAGTCCGACCGAAAAGATGAGAGCAAACCCCATCGTATAGGTCGTAGAGATACCCGTGAGCAAGCCGACCAAGTAACCTATCCCTAAGAGCAAAAGAGTCATCGCCAATAGCAATCCGAAAGTTCTGATCCTATTTCCCATAATAGTTCACCAATTATCTAAATCTAAAAACCACCTTATTAAGAGTTGGCAGATGATTTAAAAGTCATAATTTTCTCTCAAGCCTTCAAAAAGAGGCTTATAGACATCTTTAGCTTCGTCTCCCGCCGAAAACGGTTCTAAACCAAATTCTTCAGGTTTCAACATGTCTAAAACCTTCCCTGTCCTTATCTCATGTCCATACTTATTCCATCTCTCCGACACGACCTTGTGCGCTTTGGTAAACCTATCACCATCGGACACATGAGCTCTGCCTGGCTCTACAGTGACCACTACATCAAAATCCGCCACAATAGGCATGGCAACATCGGAATAACTCTCAGTTATAAAAATATCACAATCTTCAAGCTCTTCCCAACTATTTTTCACGGCCTTCAGATGAATCGACTCCATATATTCGTTCAACTCTTCCACATCAGAGAATTCCAAATTCTTGTCCGACTCGGAGAACAATCTTTCCAAATCTTCAGGGATATCAACATTAGAATTTTTCAGCATCACCACGCCCTCATCGAGATTCCAAACTCTATCGAAAAGGACCGACTCGTTCTCATTCCCTACATTGTCATCTCGACCGCAAATTGTCGCCGGCGCCCACAACCTATGGATAGGATTCATAACTCTAGGAGTCCCATCAGTCAATTCCATAAGTTTTTCCGTATCATGACCATAGATCTCACCGTTCTCCAATGTTTCAGAAACAATCGAATGGTCAAACCAATAATTATTGGCTGCGAACGGTTTGAACAGGTTCACTTCACCAAGATCGGAAAAATGGGAATTCAATCCTCTAACCGTCGTCGTCTTTCCTGCCGAATCACAGAGTCCATTTACCAATATTTTCAAACTATCACCAAATTGAATAGTACTTTTTAAAATCTACAATTCAGAATCGGGATCCCCTTTCTCTAAGCAAGAGTTCTCCTTTCCTAAAAGTTGGCTAATCGTGTCGCTCGTTATTATCCCCCTAATCCTTCCACCATCGTCCGTAACCGGGAAAGCTGAAATGTTCTTCTCTCTGACCTTCTTGACAACGCTCTGTATCGATTCTTCCGGAGACACACTTATCACGTCCTCCGTCATCACCTCACTCATAGAATCAAAACCTTCCGCTATCGACTCCGCCA
>CAZKND010000105.1:0-2151 GCA_964554215.1 Hadarchaeota archaeon (SeqCode)
GGTGTACGTCTTCGTGAACTTCTCTCACCCCTCTGCCGAGGTTTTCAGCCAGCTCTCTGATGCTTTCGGGTGGTTTTTCAATAACTTCTTGTATGAGTTCTTGACGTTTTTCCGTCAGGATTTTTCGAAACATGGTCGGGTCTTCGAAAAAGATTCTGTCGGGTTCTTCCTCTCCTTTTTCTATTTTTTCTAAGTTTTGGAGGGTTTCGTCTTTGAACTGTTCCAGTGTTCCGGTTGTTATTTCAAGTATTTTCTCCATGGGGATTTACCTCTTTCATGAATTTCTTGAAGTGGGTTTTGAGCGATTCGAATTCTGTTGGTCGGGTTTCGCTCTCGCCGATATGTTTGTGGTGCCGTGTTCCTTAATGTTGCCTATGGTTGTCGTATCTAAGTATGGTCTTTCCGGTTATGGGATCGTAGTGCTGAAAACTGTATTTTGTCCCCTGGGGGTAGTTTCTGGATTTTGGTATTTTGAAAGCTACGGCCTCGATTATTGTTCCGTCTCCGAGCACGATTCTCCTGAAGTAACTGTTTTTCCGTGACTCTATTCGCCTGTGGTCTTTTTGCCCGATTATCTTTTTTAAGCTCATCTTTAACACTTAAAATTTCCCGATATTGAAGGTTGTAAGTGTCTTTATTTGAGGAAAAAGGTGCTTAATTGCTTTCTTTTTCAGCCTTGATTTTTTGTCTCCACACTCAGAACTTTGGGCGGTTCTATTACTTCCAAGGATTCGAAAACCTGTCTTTGTGCATCGTTAATCTGGTTTCTCTGGATGATTTTTCTGCCTCGGAATTTTATTTCGCTCGCTTTCAGCTTTCCTAACTTTCGAATAGTTTTGTTGAACGATTCGTCCGTTTTTTTCTCGATCAGTCTTTTCAGGAGGAGTGCTAGGATGCAGACGTATACGTGTCCTTTGACTCTTTTGTCGGTGCGGTGATAGATGGGTCTTATTTTGAGGAAGTTTTTGAGTTCGTCGAATGCTTTTTCCACGTCTTTCAGGTCTTTGTATGCTTCCATCGCTTTAGACGGTTCCAGGTCGCTTGTGGTGACGAGTAAGAACTTTCCAGCCATCTTTTTTTCGTGTTCCCATGCTTCTTCGTTTAAAACCCATTTGATCGTTTCGTTGATGTCGATATCGAAAAGGCGTTTGTTTTTCCCGAGAATCTTTTCTGCCTGTTTCATAGCTCCTTTCTTGGTCATCGGACGTCCCCGCCCCTTTCCACTACGGGATTTTTCGAACCTCTCTTTCAAGTCTTGCAGTTCTTTCTCCTTCTCCTCTCTGATTTCGTTTAACTTTTCTAACCGGTCTTTTCTGGTTTTTTCGTCCAAGCAGAGGATGTATCGACGTGTTTCATCGTCGACTTTTTCGCGGTGGACTTCTTCCGTTCTCTGTTTCTCGTCTCCCGGAACTTCTTTTTCAAGAAGTTTTTCGGCGAGGTCGTCCTTTCTACGTTTGGTTGAGAGGATGTATTCGTAGCCCGCATCTTCAAGTTCTTTGAGGTTCGGCATGGTCATAACTCCTCTATCCGCCACGAAAACCATCTTTTCTATCTCAAATCTTTCCTTCAACTGTTCGACAGTTTCTTTCAGAGTCGACTTGTCGACGGTGTTTCCCTTCCAAACTTCGTGAGCTATTGGGACTCCTCCACACATGACCACTCCCAGGACGATCTGCTCCCTGTCATCCCTATGGTCTCTCGAATACCCGAAGTTCGCAAGATCTGGTCCTTCACCTTCAAAGTAGGAGCTCGTCAGGTCGTAAAACACTAGATCCAGCGAAAGGTTGAGAGAATCCGCCAAGTTCTCGAAAATATTTTTCTCGATCTCATCCTTCTCCTCAGCCAGTAGGTCAAGAGATCTGTAAATCCACTGCTTTTCCACATCCTCACGAGGATAAACCCTCTCGTTAATCCAACGCCAAGCGGACAGGTCGCTGGAAGGGTCGTAAAGCCTGTTCACGGCGAGAAGGAAAGCAATTCTCTCAAACTCGAACTCCGGCTTCCTATCCCCAATGGAATTCATAAGCGCCCCCTTAACCCCATATTCTTCCCACAACTCTTCCGCGACCAAAACCCCGCCATACTCGAACTGTTTTTTGACTTCAAGATTTCTGAGCTCCGGCACTTCTTCCTCCTTCTTCATCGCTTCCA
>CAZKND010000106.1:0-2097 GCA_964554215.1 Hadarchaeota archaeon (SeqCode)
GAATGGAGGCCGAAGAAAGGATAAACGACTACGCAAGACGTGCTGTAGAGTCCGCTGTAAAAACATCGGAAAGAGTAGAGAAGGACTAAAGATGAAAATAGGAATAATAGCTATGGGGTCTCATGAAGAGGATCATGGCCCTGCCTTACCTCTAGAAACGGATGCCAAGATAGCCCAGCACATAGCGAGAAAGGTGAGTGAAGAGACAAGTGCTGAATTTTTAGATACGTTAGAATCATCCCACGAATTTTTGGATATTGACCACGGTAATCATCAAACTATTTCGGAAGTGAAGGAAGAACTACTTGGAATGTTGAAAAAATATGAAGATTTAGGCTATGGAGCTATATTGATAATAAATGCTCATGGTGGAAATCTAAAGGTGGAAAACCACCTTCCTGAGTTAGAGGAAAAAGTAAAGATGGACGTAGAGATGGACTCCACTATCTGTGAGATTGAAGGTCCTCACGCAGGTTCCGGAGAGGCCAGTATAGGGGCCGTGATTGGGATTACGGATGAAGATAAGATAGATGAGCAGTCCAATATTGACGAATATCCCGAGGTCGGATTTGCAGGATTTGAACACCTAAGAGAAGAATATGACTGGGTGGAAAAACACGCCAAGGAAGTAATCGAAAACGGGGTAGAGATCGATGAGGATAAGGGTGAAAACCTCTTATACACCGCGATATCGAGCGGTATAGAAAAAGTTCGAGGATTGGAAGAGGGAAATTGAAATTTTTCAAGATTTGAGAAGGTCTAACCTCTCGCCGATTTCTATGAAGGCCCAAGCCCACACGAGAGACTCGAAACTTTCGATCAGTTTCTCCTCTTCGTAGAAATGTTTGGAGTCCTCTCGATAAGCCAAAGCGTTCTCTAGCAATTCTTCGCCGTCTCCCTCGACGGGTTCCACATCTGGCAATTTATCGTCCAATTTTTCGTTCCATTTCTCTATCTCTTGCTCCAAATCATTCTTCAACATATTCTTTCACCAAATCCTCCTTGACATTCGCTAGGTTTTGCAGGGCTTCTGCTTCCAAAAAATGTAGTTCCCCGGGTACTATCAAAACATGGGGAGGGTCTCCAAAATCGTCGTCCTTGAGCTCTCCGGCAGGTCCACCCTTTACTAAGCAGTCTTTTGAGTCTGCACGGGCGACCACCAGTACTAGTGAATCCTCGGTTAAGACGTTGCGGCCCTGTTCTTCTTCTAAATCCAAAAGATAATCTATCCCGTTATCCCCTGTCAAATATTTTTCCTCCTCCGCCTCGATGTCCAGTAAGAACAAAGTGTGAAGACCTAGCCCCTGATTTTCCTCAAGGACATCGTAAGGTGTAACGGAACGCTTCTCAGGAAAGGGCAAGGTCGCTGATTTTCCAAATTTATAGCTTTGCAGTCCTGCTTCTCCAGCAGCTGCGGTCTCTATAGAGGCTCCGTGGATTATTCTGGTATCTATCCCCTCTTTTTCCACCCTCAAACGTAGATCGACATGTGTCGTGGCGATCATTGGATCTCCAGGTATCAAAAAAGCCACTTTCTTATCTTTAGAATCTTCGATAACGTCTTCTGGGTCCTGTTCAACCTCGGCTCTGTCCAGGACATTTATCGAGTTGTTGATTTTATCTTCCAGCTCTTCCAGGTCCAGACCGGGAATCAAACTTGTGTAAAATTCGGCGTAAACGACATCGGCCGATTTGGCAAAATTAAGACCTTTCACTGAAAGACCGGAACCACTCAAACCTAAACCGACAAAACCTAACACTAAATACACCAAACTATAATTTACCTAAGAAAATAAGAATTTAAGTCTTCCAACCAAAAAGAAACAACGTCGAGGGCCCGTAGCTCAGTCTGGCCAGAGCAGTCGGCTCTTAACCGACTAGCCGTGGGTTCAGATCCCACCGGGCCCGCCATTAGACTCATTCCAAGTTCTTGGTCATGGAAGTTCTTTGAGGTGAAGAGGAAGTTTTTTTATGATTTCTGGCTAAGGATTTAGAGGCTAGAATCGCTTAACATTAATCGATTGGTAGCCCCGTGGTGTAGCGGTCAAGCATATGGGGTTTTGGTCCCCACGACGGCAGTTCGAATCTGCCCGGGGC
>CAZKND010000107.1:0-2084 GCA_964554215.1 Hadarchaeota archaeon (SeqCode)
CTTAATTACTCTGTAACAGACAGCCTTTGGGGAGGAAGGCCAGATATAATACTGGAAAAATATGATAAAAGTTCCGAAGAGCTTCAGATTTTTATTGGCGAAGTAAAACATACAGATCGATTAAACTATGCGGCTAATGGTTTGAAGCAATTGCTGGAATACATGGCTCTAATAAAGAAAAAGGGAGAATATATGGTGAAAAATAAAGACCTATTTAAGAATATGCGCGTAAGAGGGGCACTTTTCGTTGACGGAGTAGAAGAAGTGTGTGAAATAAAATCGGAAAATATTGAAACCTTAAAATTTGGGGATCAGGTGAAAAGAGTATTTGAATAAAGGGCAATTGAAGCTACAAAGAATTAAGAATTTATGATAAAATAACCCCCCGGGCCAGTAAAGTAGCAATTAAAAGTTAAAAATTTGAAGCAAGATCGACTCTTCCTTTTTAATCCTCTCCTTTACCTTTCCTCTCGATAATATCCTGCTTTAGGTCCTTTCTCCAATTCTTATATTCCTCCTCTATTTCTTCCCTTTCGTAACCTAGCTGTTCTACGGCTTCCAGAATTTGCTCATTGAGTTCCGCGGTCAACCCTTTCTCAGCATTTCTGACCGTATTGATTGCTACGTCAGCTAATATCGCCATCTCCTGCTGAGAAATATCTCTTTCATCTCTGATTCTCTTTATTGGATTTTTCGTGTCCATGGCAATTTATCTTACCAACTGGAAGAGTTTAAGTCAATTTGACATTCTGATAGTGTAAGTATATAATGGTGTTAGAGGTATCACTATCACTACTATTAACAAGAGGTGAAAAAAATGGCTCAAGGCAAAGTAGTTTACCTTAGACAGCAGGGCAGGAAAGGGGAAGAAGAGCTACAGATCTTCCCTGGAGTAAAAGCTGAAGAGCTGAAGGAGAAAGTGGATTCAGTAGATAAGGATTCTGTTCTAGCAATGGAGAGAGGAGATTCTGAAGTCATCCTGGACGACGACACAGAGGTTTACCATCAGGTTCAGGACGGAGAGAGCATCTACTCGACGGATAGAGGCGTATTCGGCCTCAATTAAAATGAAAATCATCCCAAAAGAGAAGCCTTACTGGAAAGTCCGTCACTGGCAGCTGGTTAAAGACGGAGAAACCAACTGGTACTACGGGTATTACCGCTCAGGAGAAAGCTCAATGAACGGAAGGATAATTGAGAAGACTACCCTTTCCAGTCTATCCGAGAAAAGAATTTTAGTTTATCTCAAAAATCCACCAAGCTGGCTAAAATCCCACGAGAAAAGCAGTTGTATGTTTGAAGTGGGAGGAAAAGGTTGGTCCAGAGTTCACTTCCATGAGAATCAACCTTCAACCGTAGGCCAGGCGATAATGAGCGTAGAGTCTTTTCTTAAAGAGGAGGCCCCGTCAAATGGTTGAAATAAGCGAAGAATTGAACAAGGAAGCGGCTTCGGACCTTATCGGCATTATCTTTAATGGAAGAGGAAAAACCACAACTAACGTGGGAGAACCCGACTCACTTTCCCTAGAAAATCTATCGAAAAAAGTTCTAGTGAGGGCGCTCCTGAAAGAAGAAATAGGTAAAATAGAAGAGAAGATTCGGAATATGGTAATAGAAGGGAATTTTGAGCAGGATGGTCCTCTTGAAAAACTAATTGGCTTGGCCAGAACATGGAAAGCCATGAACCTCTTGACTTCCGAGGAAGAGGAAATGCCAGAGGTTTTCATCCTGGATATCCTTTTTCTGAAGGACTGCTACAGAAGCCTATTCCCAGGAGAAGAAGAGGAAGAAGTCCTTCTGACAGGGGTTCAAACAGGCAAGTTGAACGTGCTAACCAGAACAATTGAAATAGATACCGAAAGTTCTGAAAAGAAGGTAGAGGATGAGCCAGAATCTTCTTATCGAAATTTGAGGAAGATAGACAGAAACGGTATGCCTTTTCTAGGGGCTTTTCACTCTCACCCAAACTTTTGTTCGCCGGAACCTTCCGATCAAGACCTGGAACAGTTTGAAACCTATGAGGATCACGGATTTCGAGCGCTCGGAGGAATCTTCACAAGGGGCGGCTTTGTTAAGTTCTTTAC
>CAZKND010000108.1:0-2043 GCA_964554215.1 Hadarchaeota archaeon (SeqCode)
CGATGAGGTGGGGGCCGGACTACGTCGTTGAAGAGATGGGGGAAATGCCCGACATAATTTACGATAAAGGGGCAGTCGGAAAAGAAGCTATGATTAGAATATCCGGTGAAACAGCACCAGACGTTGCCGAAAAAGCTCTTAAAATATTAAGAGAACTCGAAAAATAACAAAATTATTTCTAAAATGGACTATATCTTCTCAAAAGTAACTACCTTTTCCTCATACTTCCTTCCTCTAAACTGAGCTCCAGGACTAATCTCTTTCAAACTCGCCGCTTCCAATTTCCGGTCCATCTTCTCATTGGCTTCATCAATGTCCTCATCCAGCCAAGAAAGGGGAACATCAACACCTAAAGGTCGAGCCGGAACGACATGTCGAGTTATTTTATGTGGTAGGACCTCACCTGAGTCGGATATCCGAATAACTTCACTCTTTTCAGCTTGAGGAAACAAAAGACCCGAATCCTTTGAATTCAAACTCTCCAAAAAATCTTCATCAGGCTCATAGCTAAGGTCAAACCCTTCTTCAACAATCCTTTCCTCCAGAGAATGTACAGATTCGAACAGAGCAAAAATAGAATCAAAACTGGATTTAGCTCTAAGAAAATCTTTATCCGAGACCAAGTATATCTCTAAATTTCTATTTTCTATCCCTCTCTTAACCTCCTCAAGAGTCGAAGTCTCAATAACAAAACCTAACTCTCTAGCAATATCTGCCAAAGTTTCTACATCTAACCCTACAAATCTTCTCCACCAAGTCCTAAGTTCTATCTCGGGAGTTTGGTAATCCAAAAAACAAACTGGAATCTTGTCATATCCCAATCTTGAAATTGCCTCTACCCTATGCATACCATCTAAAATTACATTCGAATTTTCATCTGCAATAACAGGATCAGAGATAACACCTTTCTCATCCAGAGAAGCTTCCAAATCTTCCAAATGAGAGTCTACAAATTTCTCATGCCTTTTCAATGAATCTAAATCGGCTATTCTAATCTCTACATCAAAACCTTCAACATCTAAATCAACAGACATCTATCCACCGATTAGACAAAATCCGGCCTGTTTGATAATTTAATTGGTAAAGGAAGTTGTTTCACAGGCTTTCCCACTGTCTTCTCCTCTATATCTTCAATCAGATCCTCCAAAGACATATCAACCTCTTCCCCTTCTTCCCTCACTCTCACGGGGAAACTCTCAGAATTTTTCTCCTGATCTCCGAAAACTATAGTGAAAGGAACCCACTCTGTTTCAGATCGGCGAATCCTCTTTCCCACGGACTTATCTCTATCATCGATATCGGCTCTAATACCGACCGATTCCAATTCTTCCACAAACTCCTCACAGTGCTCAACATGTTCCTCACCGATAGGAACGAACCTCACTTGAATAGGTGATAACCATAAAGGAAGCTTTGGTTTGTCAGAACTAGCCGCAGACTCTAAAATAGCGCATAAAACCCGTTCTATACTCCCAGAAGGACTCGTGTGAAGTATAGGGGGGTAAAACTCCTCATCATCTTCAAAATAACTAATGTCAAACCTCTCCGCACTTTCAACATCTATCTGAACAGTAGGGTTCTCCAAAGGCTCTCCCAAAGAATCCAAAGCCGCCAAATCACACTTCGCAACCCAATAATGCTTTCTGCCATCCAAAATCTCCACAAGTACAGGCCTTCCAATCTCACTAACAAAATCAGAAATCCACTCCCGATTCTCTTCATAGAAATCCCGAGTCATGCGGAAAATAAACCAATAATCCAAATCGAAATCATCCTCAGTCTCCAATGACCACAAAACCTGTTTCCTAAACTCTTCTTTCGCTCTCTCCAAATCGTTGCAAGCAGTATGCATATCCGGCATTGTGAAAGCCCTAAGCCGCTTCAGGCCCAAAATCTCCCCTCTTTGTTCCCTCCTGAAGGAATAAGTCGAAAGCTCATACATCTTCATGGGTAAATCCGTGGCTGAAAGATACATATCGTTCATCATCGAAAACATTCCAAAGCAAGCTGCAAATCTCAAAACCATCTGCCGGTTACCACTAT
>CAZKND010000109.1:0-2028 GCA_964554215.1 Hadarchaeota archaeon (SeqCode)
GGTCAACAGTTTTTCGATATGATATATACATCCTTACTTAATCTTTTAATTTTCTTCATCTTATTCTCGGTAATCAGCATCCTCATCGGACATATCAATGTCTCTTATGAAGAGTTGAGAAAGGAAAGAAATAAAGAAATTATCAATAGGAAGGAAGCCGAAGAAAATAAAGAGTTTCTTCATTCCTTGTTGAGGCATGATGTTAGAAATAAGCTTCAAGTTGTTCGCGGTTATTTAGAATTTTTTGATGATTTTGATCTCCCCGAAGAGGCGGAGGAATATCTTTCTTTGTCTCGAGATGGGTTGGAAGGAGGTATTGAGATTATTCAGAAGGTTCGGACTTTGAGAAAAGCTCAGGAAGAGGGGGTTAAGGAGGTTGAAATTGATTCTGTGATTTCTGACGCAGTTGATGAAGTCAGGAATTTGACGGAAGGAAACGATGTGGAAATAGATGTTGAGTGTTCTAAGGGGATTAAGGTTTTGGCAGGGTCATTGTTGGATCGGGTTTTTGCAAATATTTTTGAGAATGCTGTTCAACATTCCGATGGTAGCAAGATTCGTGTGCGAGAAGCAGTAGGGGAGGATGAGGTTAAATGCAAGATAGAGGATGATGGTAAAGGTATTCCGGACGAAAAAAAGGATAGAATTTTTGATAGAGGATATACGACTGATGAGGAGAGAGGATTAGGTCTCGGGATGTTCTTAGTCGAAGTTCTTCTTGAGACTTATGGCGGCGGTGTAGAGGTGAAGGATTCTGAACTTGGTGGGGCTAGGTTCGATGTTTACTTACAAAAAGCCTAATTCAAGTCTGATTTTTCTTCGTTCTCTTATAAGATTCCGCTGTGGGCGATAGGATAACTTCTTAGGTTTGAATTCGACTTTATTATTTACTTAATTTTTCTAAGCAGTTGAACTAGTTTTCCTTTCAAGATATGCCTGTTTATATTTTTGATTTTCTGTATAGAGACTTTAGGAAGCAAATGGGAGTATCAGGGTCTGATTCTAGATTATTCCCATTTAAAACTGGGTCGGTTAATAACGCGTTGCAGTATGAGAATTAATAAGGTAAAGTAAGGTTTGATTTCTATGGAAGGTGTCGTAATGGGAGAAGAAAATTTGTTGACGAAAGAAAAACTATTGTCGATTTTAATGGAGAATAGTCCGGATCAGATCTATTTCAAGGACTCCGAGCATCGGTTTGTAATGCTGAATGAAGCAACGGCGGAGAACTTGGGGGTTTCTCCTGAAGAAGCTGTAGGTAAGACGGATTACGATTTTTTTCCTGAAGAGAAAGCGGACAGGTATCGTGAGGATGAAAAGGCCGTGATGGAAAAAGGAGAGCCAGTGACTAAAATCGAAAATACTGGCCAAGAGGGGGAAGAGCGCTGGAATCACACTACTAAGATTCCGATATTTGATGATGAAGGTGATGTTATAGGCGTTGCCGGTATCAATAGAGATTTCACTGAAAGGAAAAGGGCGGAGAATAGAGAGGAATTTTTACATTCCTTGTTGCGCCATGATTTGAAAAATAAACTTGCTAATGTTCGAGGGTTTCTGGAGTTGTTAAAAGACTACGATATATCTGATGATGGAGATGAATTTTTGGAGAAAGCTATAAACGCTAATAAATCGGCTTCCGAACTGATTGAGAATGTTAGGAATTTGAGAGAGGTAAGGGAGGAAGAAATTGAAGAAATCGAGGTCGATTCCGCTGTCACCGATGCTATCAACGAGTGTGAATCCCAAGCTTCCGAAAGAGGAATAGAAATTGATTATGAAGAGTGTGAATGCGTAGTTAAAGGCGGGTCTCTTCTCGATGAATTGTTTTCGAATTTAGTTGGAAATTGTGTCCAGCACTCCGGTGGGGATTTAATCAAAATTTGGGCTCATAGAGAAGAGGGGGATGTGGTTGTAACAGTGGAGGATGATGGTAAGGGGGTCTCCGATGAAGATAAAGATAAAATTTTGGAGAGAGGGTTCAAAAAAGGTGAAAATGCGGGTTCAGGTTTAGGAATGTATATCGTG
>CAZKND010000110.1:0-1983 GCA_964554215.1 Hadarchaeota archaeon (SeqCode)
TGGACCACCTGCTCCTGCTCCTGCTCCTCCTCCTGCTGCTTGCTGTTGACCAAGTGCTGCAAGGTTGGGCATACTGGTTAATTCATTTGCTTCCATATCCTCCTGCCTTTTCTCTTGCTCTTTTCTCTCTGCCTTGAGATTCTCTTTTTCTTGTTCTATATCAACATCCCAAGGTCTTAAAGCTGTCTTTGTGGATATCTGTCCCTGTG
The DNA here is from genome assembly GCA_964554215.1 of Hadarchaeota archaeon (SeqCode). Classification (GTDB taxonomy): domain Archaea; phylum Hadarchaeota; class Hadarchaeia; order Hadarchaeales; family JAGGTB01; genus CAYLJV01. The sequence continues at coordinate 210 of CAZKND010000110.1, forward strand.
AAGCCAGTTGCAGGAGTATCTGTCTTCTGGCCGGGTCATCAAACATACTTGGTGGTTTGAGACTGCTTTTAACCGGCTCCCAGCCTCTAGCTCTGGCTATTATGTCAACGCTCCAATCAAGCCAGGTTTCTAGGGCAGAAGGAAGGTGTTGCCAATGTTTCTCCATTAATCTAATGGCCTCAGGTCCCCCACTTCTCCATTTCAAATTACCTCTATAGAATTCCACAGGTATGCCCATACTATTTAATATCTCATTGGCAGCATGGGTTAGTAATTCAGGCTGTGTAAGTTCCATTCCATGTCCCCCAATCGTACCTTCTTGGATAGGAAATGGAGTTGTATGCCATGAAAGTGGGTCTGCTCTATGTTCATCCACCAGATCTTCCATCTTGTCCATAATAAGTGGCATACCTTTTTGACCAGCACTCATAAGCGGGTCTGACCCTGAACCTGGTTCTGCCTGAGGTTGTGCTGGAGATAGAGTCCTTATTGGAAACAAAAAGTCCATAGCCACACCCTCTTGGAACCTCCTGAGCAACTGGTAGTAATATATGTCACTAAAACAGGAGAGTAAAGGCGGAACTCCCCAACCACTCGTTTCAGTCCCTGCGAGACCAGGAAATTTCATGTGGTGGACAAAGCTGGGATTCAACAACAACTTTTTGTCCTGGCTGGCTGCTTTTAACATGCTAAGTGGTGTATTTTCCAAAACAGCCCTGTTATCATTCTTGAGCTTATCCTTCCATTTTTTAGGTGGCTCCCAAAGCAATCTCTCATCACCAGTATACTTGGAATGTTCAATTTCTATTTCATGCACATTCCATTTCAAAATGTGGATATTATCTGAGTTAAACGCCTTTCTATCATAAACATTCATCTTGCCCTCATATCCACAATCAGGACATTTGGCATGGAATTTACCATCTTCAAAAGAGAAATTGGTCCTCTCAATCCGCATGGTGAGATTGCAATTATCTCTGGGGCATACAAGGTATCTTCTTAAGGGAAACACCAATGAACTTATAGAGTTCCCGTAAGTAACATAATCTATTCCAAGGGCTTTCAGCTTATTCAATATATCCATTTTGTCATTCAACAGTTCACGCCATTCATCATTCCTATCTGGCGTAGAGCCTGACACATCAGCCTCTGTCATAAAGTAGGCAACTACCTTATGTAAGGCCTGTCTTATCATACCTAATCTGTGCCATAGGTACTCAACCCACCTGAAAGATTCTTCTATACTATCAGGAGTAGGGCTGTTGCTGAATCCTTGGAAAACGTCATTTTGGTCCTTAGAGTAAGGATTAAGACCTTCCTTGATGTCCTCGTATGCCATGGGATTTTCCTAATCCAAATTACTGTTGAGAAGCTACCTTCTCTGCAGAATCATCTTCAACATCTTCCTTACAGTCTTCACATAATGGTACTCCATCTACCACTGTAGTAGCCTCTTTTCCGCAGGAACAATGCGTAGCATCTTCCCCGCCGATTTTAACTTGTCCGTCTTTTCTCATCTCTCTTCTCCTCATAAAAATTTAGTCTCCGATTGAAGCTCGCCTTGATTTTCCTCCTTCTGCTTCTCCTCTTGGTTTTCTTCAAAAGGCTGTGCAGTAAGGAAGATAACGTTTCTTCCCAGCGAGTTTGTATCAACTTCCACTGGGTCTCTTTGAACTACAAACTTTGACTGTTTGTCTTTGTCAATAACAACAGTCATATTCAACTCTGCGCCTGGCTTGGGTATAAAAACATCATCCTTGCTGTCATCATATTT
>CAZKND010000111.1:0-1929 GCA_964554215.1 Hadarchaeota archaeon (SeqCode)
ACCATCAACTATTGAATATATATTCAATATATATTAAAGCTTTTCACATTTCACCTAACCAACTCTAAAATAGAAAACAAAATTCCCCTATATTCAATATATACTCTAAGATTGAAAGGCCAAAACTAAACGAAGATAAAGAATATCAAATCAATGCCGTTTATCCTCACGAGATTTACCGTAACCTTTTCCCTCACCAGGACTGCAAGGATTAGCACCTTCATCCAATTCTCCGTTCACCGTCTTTTCCAAAACATCGTCCACACCTTCCCCTCCACATCCTGACACTACATCGACGTCAAAATCGTCAAACATAGATATAGCTTTTCTACCAATACCGCCTGCAATTATCATATCCACCTCTTTATCATTCAAAAACTCGGGGATAAACCCAGGCTTATGTCCCGGATTCTCTATCACTTCCTTCTCCGTAATCTCTCCATCTTCAACTTCGGCCAGAGTAAATTCAGGGCAACGGCCAAAATGACCAGATACCTTTCCAGAATCTGTAGATATTGCAACTTTCATAATCTTATCACCGAATTTATATTCAAATAAATAATACTAATGCCTCCCTGATAAATATTTTCACTAAAATCGAATATAAATCTCAAATAAACACAAAAAAATTGGATGGGCCCGGAGGGGCTCGAACCCTCAACCGCCCGGTTATGAGCCGAGCGCTCTAGCCAGTTGAGCTACGGGCCCTCAAGATGTATTTGTTTCTCCTTTTGATTCGTTTATCTGTCCCCAGTATAAAATATTCTATTTTGATTTTTTCGAGGTTTTAGAAAAGTTTTGGGATTTTAAGTCAGTTCTATTTGTAGTTCTGAATTACTTTTTCTATATCCGGACTACGACTCTCTTTTGCTGAATCTTTATCACCTAGAATTTGATCGTTGAATGTTTCTCTCTCCTCTTTGTAAAAGAGACCTATGGGCACTTGGTCCTCAGTTTCTCCGGCTTTATCCCATGCAGCCTGGAAATCCTTCTCGTCGTGACCTTCTTCACTCAACTTGTATACGCTCTCTTTGAGATAGCTCCAAAGATTGTAAAAAGTCACACATGGTTGGAGCACATCTATCACTGCAAATCCCGGGTGATTTACCCCTTTCTTCAGAAGGTCTTTCAAATGCGTCAGCTCCCCTGGAAAACCTCTTGCGACGAAGGATGCCTCACTAGCCAACATCAAATGCAGAGGGTTTATAGGATCTTCAATACTTCCTTGAGGAGTGGATTTACCTGAAAACCCTTTAGGACTCGTAGGTGTGAACTGACCAGTAGTAAGTGCAAAAACTCTATTATCATGAATAACCATCGTGACGTCAATATTTCTCTTAGCCGCATGGATCAAGTGGCTAACTCCTTCCGCATAAGCATCTCCATCACCCGCAAAACCTATCACATTCAGATCAGGATTCGCAACTTTAATCCCAGTAATAGTAGGCGGAACTCTTCCATGAATAGAATAGAACCCGTTCATCTTCAGATAGTCAAAAATCTTCGCATGGCAGCCGATTCCGGAGGACATCACGAAATCGTCAATATCGGACTCACCTTCCTCAACCAACTCATTGAGACCCATTTTGATCGCTTGTAACATTCCAAAATTACCACACCCCGCACACCAAGTATTTTCCACAGGAGTATCTAAATCAGGACTCAACTAAACACCTCCTTTAACTCTCCAGCCAAGTCAAGAGGATTGAACGGCCGAGAATCGTATTTCAAAATCTCATCATCAACAGGCATAAGGAGCTCCTTCCGGATCAAACTCGAAAGTTGTCCTGTAGAATTACCTTCGACACAAACAATCTTTTCCGAATCTTCAATATGCTCCAAGACCTCATCTCTAGGAAACGGTTTGAGATATACAGGCTGGACGAATTTTATAGGTATATCCAAATGTTTCAAAGCCTCCAGAAGAGT
>CAZKND010000112.1:0-1601 GCA_964554215.1 Hadarchaeota archaeon (SeqCode)
TAATCAAAACCCCGAAGGATAACTTTTCAACAGAAAAATTAAAAAGTGCAATTTTCGGGGAAAATCGAACATTTTTTCGCTAAATTTTTCGGGGATTTTATACAAAGAAAACTTCGATGGAAAAAGAGTCAGATAATTGAGCGATCAATAAGCAGGAAATGGTAGATCAATCCGATGTAAATCTCTCCACTATTTGCTCGCTATTGAATATTGCTATTTTGTCCTGTTCTTGAAAGTCGGAATCGTCGGACCATATAGGACAGTCGTATTGCAGTGCTAGAGCTAGAAACTCTGTATCTTTTTCGTCGATTGGTTTCATTACTTCGTAGGCCTGTTCCAGTTTTTCTTCGTAAACTGGGATAGGTACAATGACTATTGGATGGAAAAGTTCGGACAATAAATAATTGTATTCTTCTTCCCTATCTTGAGAGCTAAGTTTTTCTTTAATCAGAGACTCGTATTCTTCAATCTCATCGACGGTAATTTCAGGAACTAAGAAATCCGGCTCTTCCAGACTTATAATCTTCCAAACGATGGAGTCCGGGTTTATCAGAGCAGAAATAAGAACATTCGTATCTACAACAATTTTTTCTTCCGCGATTTCCATGCTTTTCCTCTCGCTTCTTCGAACTTTTTAACGTCTTCTTCGGACAAGTCGAGCTTTTCTATGGAGGATTTTATTGATTTCATCTTTCTCTTCTTGCGGGATAGTTCCCTCTCCAACTCGAATTTAGCAATTTTTTCAGAGATTCCGGAAGGCACTTTTATTTTGATTTCGGACATCTCAAACCCCATTTAAGAATAGCGTTCCAACCGAATAAAACCTTTTTTAATTGATGGTCTTTGATTTCTTACGTCATTTTTGTTCCTTTGTCCACCATATCCAGGCGCCTTTTCCTGGACCTACTCTTTTTCCTTCTATTTTTCTTTCTCCTCGAAGGTTTTTCAGTCGGTCGAGTACTTTGACTCGTGTTGCGTCTTTTCTGTCTAGTTTTTCTATTACTTCTTTTGTTTCGTAGGGTTCTTTGGATTTTTTTATGATCTTGTATATTTGCTCTGAAAGGTCGTCATTCATAGACTTCATCCCTACTGTTGTTTGGTTAATCTTCTACTAATAAATTTACCAATGAATACACCCAAGAACTTTTATTAGTGTATTTACTAATATATCTATTGATAAATACACTTATGAGGATTTGGAAAGATGATAGATCCACAATAACTGGCGGAAGACTACCTGATAGAATCCGACTTCTTGCTGGAGCTTAAGGCGAATGGGTTGAGCGACAGGGCTTTGAAGAACTACCGGATCGCCACCGAAACTCTCAGAGTTCTGGACAAGGATCCTAGAGAAATGGACAAGAAAGATTTGATTAGGTGGGCGGCCGAGCTGGAGGAAAGGTATGCTGAATCCACCATTCGGGGGTACAAGGCCTACGTCAAGAAGTACTTCAGATGGTTGCGGACGGGAAAATTGAACGACGGACAGTACCCCGAATGCGTCGAGTGGATGAAGACAGGCGGGAAGAGGAAGAGACTACCTAAAGAGATACTCTCCCACGAGGAGATCGAGAAATTGGCGAAAGCAGCGGACAGGCAGA